>JBBQCI010000011.1:0-61001 GCA_038318565.1 Planctomycetota bacterium | reverse complement strand
GCTGGTCCAGGTTCGGCACAGGCCTCGGGACGGAAACTGGCTGCCAGCGCCACGACGATCGGTTTCAGCAGGAAGGTAATGATCAGGTCGTAGAGGTTCTTGCCTTCCCACGCGCCGGCGATGGCGGGCGGAATGCCGAGCGTCGCCGCATCCACGACCAGGCGTCGCGGCAAGGCCAGACGGCGGGCATCCTTGGGCAGTAGGGGCAGGGCGAGGAGGTTGCGGCCATGATTGATGTTGTAGCCGGCATGCAGCAGGGCGAGGCGGCAGAAGTCAGCTTTGGCGGCATGGTCGCCGCAGATGTCGTCGATCGCCTGGTGAAGCAGCCGCGGACTGATCAGGTGATGGATCTCATGCCAGCACGGACTGCGCAACTCGCGGAAGGCATCCGCTGGTAGCGGGCCGTAGTCGGCCGAGGCGCCGGCGCGAGCGGCCCGCTCGGCCTGCCAGCGATGGCAGCACGAGGACTCCTCCCAGACCGGGCGATGCGCCCACAGGCAAGCGCCGCCTTCGGTGTCGCCGCGACGGACATGCTGGGCGTGGGCGTCTTCCATCGACCCGGCTGGGACATGCTTGCCGGGCTTCGCCGGATCGCTGTCCTTGCTGCAGACCAGGCAAGGGATCCGCGCCGTGGATTTCAGGGCGATCAATGGAGCTTGGAGGATCGGGAATGGCGGCGTGTTGCGGCCGTTGTGCAGCCACAGGTCAAAGGCGCGGACCACCCCACTGCCTTCAATTTGGACATCCCCGCTCGCCGACACCGGGTGCGACTTCCCCTTGCAGGTTTGCGAAACCACCCCGCCACCGGCACCTGGCTCATCGCCGCAGGAGGTCGACAGTTCGCTCGTCTTTAGGCAGATAGGTTTGCCGTCAGCGGTGGTCCGCTTGGCGGTCTTCGCCGCATCGGCGCTGCGGGCGATATTAGGATACGGCAGCGGTGCGCCGAGCGCGGCCGGCGTCTTACAGACATCGGGGAATGCGATGGTGATGCCGTTGGAGGCGGCATGGACCAGGGTGCGGCCGTTGGCTGCGACGGTGACGCTCATGGATGATCGCCGATTGTCACGGATCCGACCCAGGCATGTTCGCCGACCACGCACCAGGCCCGCCAGGTCAATCGGACGGTACGGGCATCGGCGTCGATGAGGACAGTGTCGAGTCGGGCCTCCGGCTCGAGATCTCCCTGCCGGCGGATCAGGCGGATGCGTGGTGGCGACAGACCGGGCAGCCTACAGCGGATTGGGCTGTGGCAGCCCTCGACCACGACGTCCTCGTCACCGCGCAGGAAGGGGGAGATCAGAGCGGGCGCGGCGATCTGCTGCGCGGCAGCATCAAACGCATCGAGCTCGCGACGGTGGGCCCAAGCGGGCGTGGTGGCCGCGAATCCTACCGGCGGTGCGGTCTGGCCCCAGCGCCGCAACGGTCGATTCGGGTGCTCGATACAGGGCATCGGCACGCCGTCTTGGAAGCGGGATCGTGCCGCGACGACTCCGCAACCCACCGGATTGGCCGGTAGTGCACCGACAGCATGCTCCCAGCGCAGCGGCACGGGTTGGAATGCAGCTTCAGGCCCAGGGCGGACGCCGCACCAGCGCCGTACCCACTGTCGTGCTCCAGACAGCTGCGCTGCGCTTGACACCGGACCACAACGGAAGCGCACCACTCGTTGGTGGCCGTGTCCGTGCAACAGGCAGTCGGTGCCGGCCTTGGGCTGGGTGCAGCACGGCGCCTCGTCAGGCGCGCAGCGGGCGGGATCGCCTGACCAGCTGCCCGCGATGGCGATAGTGGGCTGCTGGCAAGCCTTGCCCTCAAGGTCGACCGTGGCCTGTACGACCACGCAGAGGGCCGGTTCGCCACGACGATCGCTGATGCCCAGCACAGTCGCTGCCCAGCCGGTGTAGTTCTCGATCAACATGCGGCACAACCAGAGATGTTGGCCGCTGCGGCAATTGCGAGCCTGCCGAGATCATCATCGTCAGTTGCTGAGGACGCTCCGAGGCACGCCGCTGGCAGCAGGTCGGCGCCGGACAGCGGGCGATCAAAGCCGGCCAGCGGATCCGCGCCGCGGCGCTGACACGCCTGCATGCCAGCGATGTGGCGTTTGATGCGCGCCACCAGCTCCTCATCCGGATCCTCGTTGTGCAAGGACCACAGCAGCGCGGCTTCGCGAGCATGTTCGACCGCCAACTGCTGAATAATCGCTTCCATCAGTTGATCTTGACCTGAGCCCCGGTGATGCGCTGCAACCGTCGTGCGCTGGAGCGGATGTCGCTGCCGCGGATCTGCACTGTGCCGTCAGCAGCGATGCTGATCGAGCCGGCGCCGCAGCGTAGCACCAGTTCTCGTGCAGCCTCCACCACCTGTCGTCCAGGCGGCACCGTCGCCTGTCCCCGAATCACGCCGATCACTATCGGCGGATCGCCGCAGACCAACACGGGCGTGTGGTTGATCAATGCCAGCCGCAGGTCGGCCAGCGGCACCGTCGACAGCACCCGGGCGGCAACATCGTGATCAAGCCACACCGACCCGTCGTCGCCGATGGCGCTGATATGATGTTCCGCCATCCCCGCAGTCGTCCCGCAGTCTGGTCTGCCCGATGAACGCATTAGTTCCCTGCCAATTTCGATCCCTTGACCACAACCTTGCCCGATCCGTCGATGGTGATGGCACCGCCCTTGATGATGATGTCGCCGTTGCTCTTCATGACGATTGAGGCCTTGCCACAGGTGATTGCGAACTCGTCCTGGACCGCGATGCGCATACGCTTGGCTCGCACCTGGCGCTTGCCGGTAGTGGTCTCCTGCTGGTCTCCGCCCACTGTCACGTCGCAGTCCCCACCGATCGTCGCGGTGCGGCTGCCGACCACCGCGCTGAGCTGCGCGGCGCCGACCTGTTCGGCCATAACTCCGCCGACGGTGGTATTGAGGGCGCCGCCGACTGACACCTGCATGGCTCCGCCGACGGTCAGCGCCTTCGCTGCCGCCACCGTCTCGGCGCTGGCTCGACCCACGGTCACGGCGTTATCGCCTTGCACGGCGGTGGTCTGGGATCCCGCGATCACGGTGGTGCTGTTTCCGCGCACCTGACTGTCATCGTCGCCGCCGATGCGTGCGCGTCGGTCGCGCTTGGCCACGGTTTCCCACACTTCGCGGCCAACCGCATCATCAAGCATCAGCCGGTTGCCGGATGCGCTCTGCAACACGCATTGGCTGCGATTGTCAGCCGTTACCAGCGACGGATGCGTTGGATTCGGAACGGCCGCAGCGATCACCGGCCGATCCGGATCACCATCAATATGAGCGATCAGCACCTCGGTTCCGCGATGCAGCGGCAGGTGCAGGCCGTGATCCTCGCCGGCGTAGGGGGTGGCCAGCCGAACCGCCATCGTCTCTGATCCGTCTGCGTCATAGACCGGCCGCACCCGGTAGCAGCCGTCATCATCGGGATCGGCATGGATGGCGCCACGCGGACCATCGACGACGGCATGGATCAAACCGGGCACTCGCGGAATCGGAGTCAGGCGCTGCGGTCGCCAGGTTCGGTCAGCAGGCCAGGCCGTGAAACTGCAATGGTAGATGTTGCCTGATCCGCCGCTGCCGCCGGTTTCAATCTCCTGGTGCAATTCGTGCTGCAGCGTGGTCAGCAGCCAGGAACCATCGGCATCCGGCTCGTCGGGTGCGACGATCCGCACAACATGACCAGCCGTCAGACTGGGATGATCGGCATCGCCTGACCAGATGGCGTTGGCACAGCGCAGTTCCTCGGCGCGTATGCCCGCCAGACGGGCAGCCTCGCCGCCGTCGCGGTGGTGACCACCGTCATCACGCACTTCACCGCCGGCACGAGAGAGTTCGGCGCTGCGGACGATCGCCTCCTGCGGGCTGCGCCAGTGCCAGTCACGAACCACCGCGCGGCCGGCGACTGCGCGCACGGACCGGTTCCAGGCACGAATCGCTGGGCGCCGGGTCGGGTCGATCGAGGCCAACGCGCCATCGGCAGGAACGATGAACGGCAGTTCCAGGTCCAAGCGTGGGAAGCCATCGTGATGGTCGGTGAGTAGGCTACCGCGACCGTCGCAGATCAGACTGATGCCGTCGTGTTCCAGCAGGCGCTGGGCCCAGGCTAGGTCACTTTCACGCCACTGGCTCAGTTGCTCTCGGCTGGCTGGCGGCTGGCGTAGGTCCCGACGCACGCCATGCCGTCGGTCGGCCAGTAGATCGGCGGCAAGCCCAGCCGCATCCCGATCGCGAACCAGGCGACTGTTCCGATTCAGCCCTCGCTGTGCGTTTGGATGTGTCAGCGTCAGTCGCCAACGCCGCCAGGCGCTGCCCGCAGGCATGCGTGAGCAGGCCATCACTACGCCATCCCAGTCGCGTCGGATGCGCTCACTCCGCTGGAGGCCGAGGCAGGCGTCGGCGCCGAGCATCGCTTCTGGATCGATCGCCGCATCGCTGGCCGGTTGGACGGCCTCAATCTCGGCCGACCACGGATGTCCGATCGACTCGCGGATGCTCGCTCGGACGACGCGCAGGCCATGGATATGCCGGTGTTCAAAGCGCAGGGACAGCGGCTCACGCAAAGGGTCGATCACGCCGTACAAGCATGTTGCCATGAAGACGGATTCCTAGCTCTGCTACAGCGATAGTAGAACCCTCGTCGGCAAACGGGTTGGGAACTTGTGGCGGAGATCAAGCCACGTAGCGTGCCAATTTCGGAAATCCTATGCGCCACTTGACTGTCGTTCTGGCTGTGATCCTCCTCGGCATGTTCGCTGCTGCGGGATGCGCTACCCGTGCGACCCTGGTACGCGGTGTCGCGCCACTCAATCTGAACGCCGAGGGCGAAAGCACGCCGGTAGACGTGCGCATCTATATGCTCTCCGATGACGACGCCTTCTCGCGGGCCGGCTACGCCGCCTTGTGGACCGAGCCGGCCCGCGTGCTGAGCGGTGATTTGCTAGGTACGCCCATGACCGTCACGATCCTGCCCGGGTCACCCGGCGATCCACCGCGTCGGATCGAGCTCGACGGGAATGTAGGTCAGGCCGCCTGGGTCGGACTGCAACTGTTGGTTCGGCATGAGGGAGAATTACCACGTACGTTGCTCGTGCCGATAGCTCGCTTCGATGACGCCATCATCGAAGCCAGTGGCTACGGGCTGCGCCTGGTGACGAAGCGATGACCATTCCGTCCCCGCTGTGGCGCGAAGGTATGATGCTGGGGCCGCAGCATCTGCAGCAGGCTGATCGGGCGTGCGCCGACCAGCTGGCGATGGCGATGCGGGCGGTCGCTCCGCTGGCTCATGGGGTGGTTCGTCTACAGCATGATCCGGCTGCGCTGGCAGCCGGGGTTTTCCGGCTGCTCGCTCTCGAGGCCGTACTGCCCGACAGCACGGCTGTCCGCTGCGACGATCCCGATGAGCTACCCGCAGCGGTTGCGTTGAGCGAACGCTGGCCGACCGGCGAGACTGCCTGTCCGGTCTATCTCGCCCTGTCAATGCCGGCTATAAGTGGGGTCGATGTTTCAGACGAGGGGGTCCACGAAGGCCGTCGTACCCGCTGGCGCCGCCGAACGGCTGAACTCCCCGATGCTACCGGAGGCCGTCCGCGCCTGGTCGAGTTGCGTCTCGCCAACCTTCGTCTGGTCCTGGGCGGCGAAAATCTCGACGACGCCAGCGTCCTGCCGATCGCCCGGCTGGTCCATCCGGCTGCCGACCGCTTTGAGTTCGATGCCACCAGCGCACCACCCTGTGTACGCATCGATGCTGCTCCAGCCCTGCTTGGTCATCTGCGACGGATCGAGGAGCTGATCGCCGCCCGGGTTACAGAACTGATCGCCCATCGCCGTAGTCGGGCCCGTGGACTGGTCGAATTCGCTGTCGCCGATATTGGTGCAGTGCTGACGTTGCAGACGCTGGGAGCCCACCTCGCCGTACTGCGTCAGCGGCAGGCTGCGGGCTGGATCCACCCAGCGTCCATGCACGAGCAGTTGGTGGCCCTGTGCGGCGAACTTGCGGCGCTTGATGGCGGCAGCGATGCCGGCGATCTGCCAAGCTACGACCATCACCAGCCACACGTCGGATTCTCCGCCCTCGAAGGTCGGCTTCGTGCCCTGCTGCGCAGCGTGGTCCATACGCGCTACGTTCCCATCCCGGTGACCCGGGCTGGCGAGCGACTGCTGGCGGGAAGCATCCCGGAGCAGGTCACGGCAGGGGCCCAGGTGTTCCTGGCGATCGTGTCCGACATACCGGCCGAGCGGGTGATCCGCGATGTGCCATTGCGTGCCCGGATCGCCTCGCAGGGGCGCATCGACGCTCTGGTTGCAGCTTCGATGGCTGGCATTCGGGCAACCTACGTGCCAGTCCCGCCGCAGGAGATACCCGTGCAGCCAGGTGGTAGCTATTTCCGGCTCGAACCGCTGGGCAGTGAATGGGATCTCGCCATGCGCACCCGCAGCCTGGCCGTGTTCCTGCCTCCTGATTTGGCCGGAGCACGGGTCGAGTTCCTCGCCCTGAAGGACGTCTGATGCGACTCGTCGATCATGCCACCGAGGCGCTGCGCATCGCCACAACACTGCCAGGCGGAACCGCCGATCCGATTGTCCTGCGCAACCGATGTGAATCCGCCTTGTCGGACTTTGCTGCCGCTGCCGCCCGGGCCGGGCATCCTGGCGAGGGCATCGACGCAGCACGTTTCGCCCTGGTCGCCTTGATCGATGAACGAGCCATGGCACCAGGCAGTGCGGTGCGCCAGGACTGGCTTGATCTGCCGCTACAACTGCGGCTATTCGAATGCTCCTCGGCAGGCGAAGAGTTCTACCGTCGGATCGAGCGTTGGCGTCGGCCGCGCAACGAGGCGGATGCCGACGTACTTGAGGTGTACCAGACCTGCCTCGCGCTTGGTTTCCGTGGCATGATGGTCGGTGAAGCCCACGAGGCTGCCCGTCGACAACTGGCCGAACAGACCGCGACCGAGGTCCTTGGTCAACGCCAGCTGCCCGAGGACGGACTGTCACCACATTGGCGTCCATCTACGGCTGAGGCCGATCCGCATCTTGAGGAACGCCGTGCTGGACTGCGCATCTGGCTGATTCCTGGCATTGCCATCTGCATGGTCTTGGTGGTGTGGCTGCTCACCAACCTGTGGCTGTCAGGCTTGGCCGGTGAGACGGTCGCGGAACTGCAATGAACGTCCTGATCATGAGTCTCATCGTGGTGCTGACGCTGCTGGTGGTGGCCGGGCTTGCCTGCCTGGTTTGGCGGTTGCTGCGTCGCAGACGGTCGACCGATCCGGTTCTGGATCAGTCCTGGAGGGAATGCCGGGCAGCGGTCGAAGGGTCCCCGTGGTGGTTGGTGCTTGGCGCCTCGGGCAGCGGTAAGAGCGGACTGCTCGGCGAATCCGGCCTGGCCTGGAATCTCCGTCCGGCGGCAGGGGCAGTCAACGCGCTGCCGCGATTGTGGCGACATGATGGTGGCGGCCTGATCGAGCTGCCGGGGGCCTGGGTTGAACAACCAGCCGCCTCAGACGGATGGTTGCACTGGCTGGCACGTGTCCGTCAGGTCCGGCGACGTGGACCGCCTTGCGGGGTCATCGCCTGCATTCCACTGTCGGACCTGTTACGCAAGGGGCCGACGTGGATCTCCGCCACGGCTGCGGCGTTGCATGCACGGGGCGCTGAGTTGGCCGATGCGATCGGCAGCAATCCTCCATTGTACATCGTACTGACCAAGGCCGACCACATTGGTGGTTACAAGGATTTCTTCGCTGGACTAGCCGAGGTCGAACGCCAGCAGGTCCTTGGCATGACCTTTCCATGGCCGATGTCCGGGCAACCGGCGGCCGCCTGGCAGGCCGAACATCGCGCCCTGGTCGAAGCTTTGCGTGCGCGCCGTCCGCTTGGACTCATGCGCGCCCGCGACGGGGAGGCGGCACGTAAGATGTTTCAGTTCCCGGCCCAGCTGGAGGGGCTTGTCCAGCCAGTCGGTGATCTGGTCGGCCAATTGGTCCGGCCTGGTCGCGAAGGATGCCTGCTGCGCGGCGTGTATCTGTCCAGCTGCCATCGGGCGGTACCGACGGCCCTGCCGCTGACCATGCGTGGCGAACGGACGGATCTCGAACGTAGCGTCTATCTTGGTAGCGGCAGGGCGGCACCATCGACCGGGGGTGCGGGCCATTTCTCACATGCCCTGCTGGCACGGGTGCTACCCGAAGACCGCCAATTGGCCCGGCCAACGCATGATCGTCGCCGCAGCCATCAGCGGGTACGCATCGTGGCGACCTGGATACTGCCGATTGCGGCGGCGGCATGCACCTTGTGGCTGCTGTATGGTACCTGGCGAAGCGCCAGCTTGATCGCAAACCTGCGCCATGCGGCCTCGGAAACCCTGGCCCTTGAACGACTGCATCCCGAGGACACCTCGCGTAATCTGGACGCGTTGGACCGGCTAGGCGCTGCGCTCGCCAGGCTTGCCGCCCATGATGTACGGGCGGTCAGACCGGCGGTCGGATCCGCTGGGCAACTCTATGTCCGTCGTCTCGGGGAGATCTGCGCCAACCGCGCCATGCATGATCTGGCCACCGAGATCGTCCGTCTGCGTGCACTCCGTCAGGCCGATACCGATCGGCTGTATGACACCTTCCGTGCCTATCAGATGATGGCTGGGGCGATCGCCCCGGAACCAGCTGTGCTACTTCATGAATTGGGCGATAGCCGTCGCTGGTACCTAGCCATCGAACGTCCGGACGCTCGGCTCGACTGGACTACCGAGGTGCTGGCCAAACGTCAGCTCGAGCGGCTGGCCCGTGAGTTGCTGCCGCGGGGGATCGGCAAACTGCCGGCCGATGCTGGATTGGTGGAGGCGACGGCTCGCGAACTCGGCGAATCGTTGTGGATCCGCCAAGGCTGGGATGAGATTCTGCGGGAAGCGCGTAGTCGATTCGGCCAGACTTCGCCGTCGCCGCAGATCGGGGTGGTGCTGCCGGGAGCGCAGCCCGAGGCTGCGCTCAGCCGCCATGCCTGGGACGCCGCCGTCGCCGATCTGGTCGACGAGAAGTCGGCTGCCCTTGAGCGCACCCTGCACGGTTTGTCGATCACGTTGGATCGTGATGCGATCCGCCGTCGCCTGACCGAGCGGTTTCGCAGCGAGCATCGGCGGGCCTGGCTTGCCCTGATCTCTGGCGTCCGGGTGGTGGAGACCGCTACGCCGGCAGAATTGCCAGCCAGGATCGCTGAGGCGGCCGGACCCGGTTCGTCCTGGCCATCAGTGGTGCGCCGGGCGCTTGATGAGCTGGATCCGCCGTCGGGCCTCGCCTCGTTGACCGGCACGGCGCGCGCTCCATGGGCTAGGCCATCGCTGGATCCGCTGCTGGCGCTGCGGGCGGATGTCGAGTCCTACCTGACGGTATCAGCGACGGGAACGTCCGAGGTCGAGCGGACCGTCGCGCTCGCCAAGCGTTATGATGAAGCCTACGCTGCGGCCTCGATGCGGCTGGCCGAGGTCCAGCCAGATGATCTGCGCGACGCCCTGCGAGCTGGCTTGGGCGGGGTGGTGCGTGGCTTGTGGATACCGATCGACCGCAGCGCAGCCGCTCGCCTGGAACAGGACTGGCGCATCCAGGTGTTGCCGGTGTGGAAGCGCGACTGCGCCGGGCGCTTCCCCTTCGCCGAGGCTGCCGAGGAAGTGCCGTTGGCCCGTTTCTCCGCCTTTGCCAATCCGCTCAACGGTGTGCTCTGGCGCGGCATGTCGGGGATCGACAAGCTGCGCGCCCAGCCGGTAGCCGGTCATCCGGCATTGACCGTGTCGCGGGCCTATCTGGAGGCTAACGCCCGCGCCGCGGCCATCCGCGATGGATTTTTCGCAGGGGGCGGCGAACAGGTCGTCGCACCGTGCCGACTGACCCTGGTCCAGCGCGAAGGCATAACCGACTTGGCGATCGGCTGCGGCAGTCAGGTGGTCAGGCTCTATGACAAGCCGGATGCCTCCTACGATTTGACCTTGCGCCAGGGCGAACCGGGCGGCGCCAAGGTTGCCATCCGGGTTGTTACAGGTGAATGGAAGACGCTCGAATTCGCCAACCGCGAATGGGGTTGGCTGCGACTGCTGAAAGCTGGCCAGCCGCATGCTGCCGCCCGCGGTGGCTGGTCGCTGACCTGGCCATTTGATGGTTCGGCTGCGGGTTCGACCGTGGTGTGGAGGGCTCAGGCGCTTCTGGAAGGTCAATCAATCGGGGAAGCGGTTGCTGGAGACCTGTTGACCGGATTCCAACCCCCCGAGCACCTAGTGGCCGAACAGGAGTCCCCATGATCTGGAGAACCTTCGCCGTCCTGGAAGGCCCTCGTGGCCGTTTGCGGGGTGAGATCGGCGAACCTGGAGATGGACGGATCGAAGTGCGCTCCTTCGCTGCCGCAATCCGCGCCCTGCGCGACGCGGCAGCGGGTGGCGCGGGTGGTCGGCGACAGCATCAGCCGTTGACGTTCAGCAAGGATACAGGAGCGATGACGCCGCAGTTGGCCCAGGCAGCGTGCACGGGAAGCGTGCTACGTAGCGTGGTGTTTTCATTCGTCCGGTTCGTGGAGGGCGGTCGTGACGAAACCTCATTCGTGGTCCGCCTAAGCGACGTCACGGTCAGCGGACATCGGCTGGTCTTACCCGCGAGCGGAGCCGGTCTGGCCCTGGCGGAGGAAGTCGATCTGACCTTCCGCCGCATTGAGTGGGAACACATTGGAGCCAAGACCATGGCTGCCGACGAATGGGGCTGAGCATGGCCGGATGCCATGCTCAGCCGTGGAACTCGTTTACAGGGCGGCGCGCAGACCTTTGAGCGATCGCAGCACGTAGCTGGTGGTCAGCACTGGCATGCCTTCAGCCCAGCGGTCTTGCTCGTTGACCCAGTAGGCCTTGTCGCCGTCCTTCTTGGCTCGCTTGCTGACGGCATCGAACAGATCGCGACGCCAGTCAACCTTGCGGCCGTCTTTCAGCTCGACCGACGTGGAGCCGACCTTGGAGAAGGTTTTGGAAGCGACACGGTAGTAGTAGTACAGACCTTGCTGGTCGGCGGTCGGCTTCTTCTCGGTGTTGATCATGCCGGGGTTCTTATCGAAGGTCCAGTTGGCGGTGATCCAGCCCATCGCGGCAGCAACCCGCGGATCCTCAGGCTTGAGGTCGAGCAGAATGTACGACGAGAGCAGCGCATAGGTCATCGAGCCGTAGGGCTCAAGCTTGGGCGGTGTTTCGCCCGGCTTGGGCTGTTCGCGGTTCCAGCTGCCGGCTGATTTGCTCTCATCCGGGCTGTAGACCGCGCCGCCCGAATCGCGCGACCACGGCAGCTTGTTCACGTTCGAAAGATCCTGACAGCGCTCAAGAAACTTGAGTGCTTCTTGCAGGCGGGGGTCGCTGGAGGGGACCCCGGATCCGCGCAGGGCGGCAATCGCCCAGCTGGTGTTCGACAAGTCTTCGAAGCCGGGGCCCTTTGAGCCGTAGCCCATGCCTCCCTTGCTGGGATTCTTGGGATCAGTGTTCTGCTGGCCGAAGATGTAGTTCTGCGCCCCAGAAATGGCGGCCGGTTCACCGGTGCTGGTCGCCGTCCACAACATCAGTGCAGCGGAGGTAGTGTAGTTCCCCAGGCCTTCCGCCGGGTCGTAGACGCCGCCGTCCTTCTGGATGAAGCTGGTGACATACGTCAGCGTCTTGGCCATGCGTGGATCGGACGCCGGGATGGCCTTGGGTGCGGCGGCCAGCGATTCGGCGGCCAGGGCGCTGACGCCCAAGACGAACTTCTGGCCCTGCATAAAGGTGCCGTTGGGCTGGGCCTGCGAGAGCAGATAGGCTTGGGCTTGGTCGATCAGGGCGTCAACCTCGACGGCGGTTGGCGGGGTCGAATCTGCAGCTGACAGCGAGGCTGTCGCAAGCAGAGTGACGGCGAGAGTGGAACGCAGCATGGTGGGTTGCTCCTGAGGGGTGCGTGGATTAACGCAGGAGTTGCTTCACGTCGACCGGTTTCCTCTGCCTGTCCTGTCAGCAGACTGGCTGCCCACTGTCGATCAGGCGATCAGATCGACTAGGCTGCCGGGCGGCTCACTGGTTTTTCCATATCCGGGCAGGGCCTGACCGGAGTGCCTGGCACCGCCCTGGTCCTCAGCTTGGGAGGGCGCCCGATTCGACTCAGCGCGTTGCTGCTCGCCCAATTGGCGCTGCGCATCCGCCATGGCGGCACTGGCACCCGCTGCGACAGCGCGATCCTGGGAGGACGGTTGAGCCGGGGCGAGGGCCGCCGCGATCACCCGCTGCATTTTGGCGATAGTTGCGCGCGGGTCGCGTTCGGCTCCGGTGTCGATGGACACCTCGCCTCCGACCGCGTAGCGCCGCCCATCAGGACCGGATTCGTAGCTAAACGACATTGACCCCGCGAGCGATCCACCGACCGATTTATGCGCTGCCTCATGGGCACGCACCTCGCGATCGCGTGACTGGAGTTTGGCAATCGTCTGCTGATCGGCGCTGGAGAGTTGAGTCGACCGCTTGCGTCCTTCGGCGGGCTGCCGTTCGGCCAGCACAGCGGACCTACCCCCCGACGTGGTCGTCGGGGGCGCGGATGGGCCAGTAACCGAGCCGAAGCCCTGGATCATGCGAGATCCTACTCAGGTTTTCCAGCCAGGTGAAGCAGCATGCGGCAGCATGTGCACAGACATGGGGTTGCGTCGGCGACTAACGGTACGATCCTGCCCCGGATGTCATGGATCGATCGCGTCGTCGGTTTGCTCAGCCTCGATCTCGGGATCGACCTTGGCACCGCCAATACCCTGGTGGCGGTCAAGGGGCGCGGGGTGGTGATCAGTGAACCTTCAGTGGTTGCGGTCAAGAAGGGCACCAAGCAGGTGATCGACGGGCCGACCGGTCTGGCTGTGGGCGACCAGGCCAAGGTGATGCTCGGCAAGAGTCCGGGCAATATTGATGTGATCAAGCCGCTCAAAGATGGCGTTATCGCTGATCTTGAGATCACCGAACACATGCTGCGCTACTTCATCCGCAAGGCCTCTGGTGGCCGGCGTATCGTACCGCCGCGGGTCGTGGTGGCGGTGCCCAGCGGCATCAACGAGGTGGAAAAGGGCGCGGTGACCAACAGCACGCGCAAAGCCGGGGCGCGCGAGGTATTCCTGCTCCAGGAACCGATGGCGGCTGCGATCGGGGCCGGCCTGCCGGTCGCCGATCCGGTTGGTTCGATGATTGTTGACATTGGTGGCGGGACGACCGAGGTCGCTGTCATCTCGATGGTCGGCATCGTCACCAGCGAAAGCGTCCGCTGCGCCGGCGATGAGATCGACCAGGCGATCATTAAGTACCTCAAAAGCCAGTATTCGGTCGTTATCGGCGAGAATACCTCCGAGCAGGTGAAACTGCAGATCGGCGCTGCCGTCGCTCCTTCCGATGAACTGCGCATGATGATCAAAGGCCGCGACTTGCGCACCGGCCTGCCGCATCAGTTTGAGATCACCTCGACTGAGATTGCCGAAGCGATCCGACCACAAGTCCAGACTATCCTCGGTGCGATCAAGATGGTGCTGGAGCGCACCGCCCCAGAACTGGCTAGCGACCTGATCGAACGTGGCATCACCATGGCCGGCGGCACCAGCCAACTGCGCGGCCTGGCGGATTTGATCGCTCGCGAGACCCGCCTGCCGGTCTATGTCGCCAATGATCCAATGACCTGCGTCGCCCGCGGTTGCGCCGCGCTGCTCGATGACCTGGATTCGCTCAAACAAATCCTCGAAGCGGGTGTGCAGCAGTAGCTTGGGGGCCAGCCCCCAAGCCCCCGCCGGGGACTTCTCCCCGGATCCCCGCGCAGCCCGGCTCACTGACGTTCGCCGATCGGGACCACGCACTCCGTCGTGGCTAGCTGGTCGCGCGCCAAACGCGCTCCGGCGCTCGCTTACGGGCGCACATCCCGGGCCTGGGGACGGCCGAGGGCGAGGGGGTGGGACAACCGGCTGGCGGAGAGCAGGCCAGGGCTTGCCGGCGAGGGGCGGGGAGGGATAACCAGTGGCATGAATATTCGCGAAGTCCTCCGCGCCATGGTGCAGCTCAAGTCGTCGGACCTGTTTTTGAAGGTCGGTGGCCCGCCGCGGGTGCGTATCGACGGTGCGGTCCGGCAGCTGGGCAACACCAGCATGACCAAGGATGACATGCGCGACGCTTTCCTCGTGCTGGTCGAGGACCACGCCAAGGAGCTGTTCAAGAAGGGCCACGAGTGCGACTGCTCGTTTGAGGATACCGAGATCGGACGTTTCCGCGTCAATGCATTTATGCAACGCGGCAACATCGGCTTCGTCCTGCGCCACGTCAAAAGCGATATTCCTGACTTTAAAGGCCTGGGCCTGCCGGCTGAGCAGTTTGAGCGCATCGCTCTGATGCGTCGTGGTCTGATCCTGGTCACCGGCATCACCGGATCGGGCAAGTCGACGACCCTGGCTTCGATGATTCAGTACATGAACAAGACGGTGAATCGCCACATTGTCACCATCGAGGACCCGATCGAGTACAGCTACGTCGATGAGCGCTGCCTGATCAACCAGCGTGAAATCGGCATCGATACGCGCGATTTCAAGTCTGCTCTGCGCAATGCGATGCGCGAGGCGCCAGATGTCATTCTGGTCGGTGAGATGCGTGACGTCGAGACGGTCAATGCCGCGATCGACGCCGCCGAGACCGGGCATCTCGTCCTGTCGACTCTGCATACCATCAACGCGCAGCAGACGATGGAACGCATCATCAACTTCTTCCCACCCTACCAGCATGCTCTGGTGCGCATGCAGTTGTCGTTGGTCTTTCAGGCGGTGATCAGTCAGCGCCTCATCCCACGTAAGGAGGGTAATGGCCGGGTTCCGGGCCTCGAAATTATGATCGCGACCCCGACCATTAAGCAGATGATTGAGGAAGGTCGCACCCCGGATCTCGGCGCCGCCATCCGAGACAGCATCCATTTCGGTTGCATGACGTTCAACCAGAGCCTATTCGGTCTGTACGAAAAGGGCATGATCAGCCGCGAGGACGCCCTGGCCAACTCGGACAACCCGGAAGAGATGGAGATGATGTTCCGCGGCATCCAGCGCGGCAACAGCACTCAACTCGCCCCCGCCATCACCGGGAAGCGGTGAGAATGGATTGGCGCCTGACTAGCGCCACGATCGCGGTTGGATCAGCCCGATCCGTCTATATCCTCCAGTCTCGCGCATGCCGATGACCCGCCGGCCGTCAGCCTCCGTCGCCAGCTCCCGTCGCCATCCAAGGCACCTGCCATGAGTAAGATCCGCATCGCCAATGGCCCGTACCGTGGGCGGGAACGTGGTCTGGTCGACAAGCCAATCACCATTGGTCGGGATGCCGAAGCCGGTCTGCAGATCCTCGATCGCAGTGCCTCGCGCTTCCATTGCGAGGTCTTCCCGGTCGGCGGCATGTGGTTCGTGCGCGACATGGAGTCGAAGAACGGCACCAGCATCAACGATGAGAAGCTCAAGGATGAGGAACTCCTGCGTCCTGGCGATATCATCAAGATCGGCACTACCGAAATGGTGTTCGAGGCCGGTTCGGCCTCGGCTGATGACGATTCGAGCGACCGTATCCGCTATCAAGACGATCCGGAGATGTTGTCGAACACCTTGGAGTTCCGGGTCGACGAACTTGCAGATCTGTCCGAGCCTGCCGAGGAATCGCTATCTCATGGGGCCGGAGGCCGTGACGGCGGGAAAGCGGTGCGCATTCTCTATCAGGTCGGGCGCATCCTCGCTGAAAGCGATCGGGTGCCGGATCTTGAAGCTCGCGTGCTGGACTGCCTCGTGCAGCAGTTACCCGCCGAATGCGCAGTGGTGTTCCGCCGCGATTCAGCCAGCGGTAAGCTGGTGCCTAATGGCGTGCGCACTGCCGCAATCGGCATCCAACCGGTCATTTCGCGTTCGATCGTGAAGAAGACCTTCACCGAGAATAAGGCGGTTCACAGCGCCAATGCTCTTGAGGACGAGCGCTTCTCGCGCAACCAGTCGATCAACAGCAAGCAGATCCGCTCGGTGGTATGCGTTCCCCTGGTCGTCTCCGGATCGACTAGGGGCGTGGTCTACCTGTCGCGGGGACAGGGCGAGGTGGCGTTCGATCAAGGCGACCTGGAGCTGACCTCGGCAGTCGCTCTCCAGCTCTCGCAGGCTCAACAGGTCCGCGAGGAGCGCCGCAAGCACCGGGTCGCCATCAATCAGACCGTCTCGGCAATGGTTCGAGCCCTCGAAGGCCGGGCCGCCTGCGTCGGCGCCGGTGAGCGCTGTGCTCGCGCCGCCTGTGCGGTAGCGGTTGCGATGCGCCTGCCAGAAGACAGTCGTGAGCGTCTTTACATGGCAGGTCTGCTGCATCACTTTCCGCGGCTTAGCGGCGATGCTATGACTGCCACCCGGATCCTTGATGCGATCGATGATCTCGAACCGCTGCTACCCCTGGTCCGCTCGGCCTATGAGCGTCTAGATGCCAGCGGGCCGTTGCGCACCGTCGGCGACGAACTCGACACCGAGTCGCGCATCCTTGGAGCGACCACGGCGTTTGCCGCCCGCCTCTCCGCCGATCCCGGGGCCGATCCTGCTGCCGTGATAGAGAACCTGTCGAGCGATCCCGGTTTCGACGCTAATGTGACCCAGATCCTGCTCGCCTGCCACATGGATGGCAGCATGTACAAGCGCCCCGACGTTCCCGGGGCAGCTATGGCGACGGATCGTATCGAAAGGCCCTGATGTTTGGTTCTGAGACCGGCAATGTCGGCCGCCTAGCGGTCGCTTTGCCCAGCCCTGTACCTGCGCATCCGCTGGATGCCCGCATCACCCCCGAGCGTGCCTACAAGTATCGACAGGTGCTGGCCCGCCGGACCGCTCGACTGGCGGTGGTGATCGAGGACAGCTACGATCCGCACAACGCTACGGCGATCGTCCGAACCTGCGATGCCATGGGCATCCACCGCGTGGTGGTGACGACAGGGCGGAACGGATTCAAAGTGAACCCCAAAGTTAGCCAGGGCGTGCATCGCTATCTCGATATGCACGTGCTGCCGGATATCGACGCTGCTGTCGCCTTACTAAAGCCTCAGGGCTATAAGTTCTGGGTCACGGATCTTGCTGCCGGCGCCACCATTGGACCTCAGGCGCTGCGGCCCACGTTGGTCGATCATCCGGTCGCGCTGGTGTTCGGTAATGAAGGCCATGGCATCACCGACCGGGCCCGAGCCATCGCCGACGGCTTTTTCCTTCTGCCGATGTCGGGTTTTTCGCAGTCCCTGAATCTTTCGGTCAGCGCCGCCATGGCCCTGCAGGCTTTGCGCGGAGAAGCGGTTGCCGCAGATGCACCGGGAGATCTCCAGCCGGCCGAGCAGATAGCGACCTATGACAGTTGGGTCCGCGCGTATTGCGGCGAGTCGGTAGGCCCGGTCGCGCGCCCGGCGGTTGGCAAGCAAGGCGAGGCGATTGAGGAGTTCCGCGCATAACGCACGATGCCGCAGGAGTGCTTGCTCCTGCGGCATACTCTATGCCGGCTGGCTGGCTGGCTTCCCCGATCAGCCCTTCTTCTTGGCGTTGTTGGTTTTTTCGTACAGCCAGTAGACCTGCATGGACAGCGCAGCATATGCTGTGGAGAGGACGCGACCGGTGTCGTTGCCATGGAACTTGGTACCCACCCAGTCCCAGCTGCCAGCATAGCAGCTATCCTCGTCGAGCCGTTGGGAATCGCGCAACATCGGCAGCACCTGTTTGGCCCAGCGGTCCCAGCGTTCCCCACCCAGCTGGTACATGCCCAGAGTGTTGTAGTAGAGGTAGTAGGTGTTGCATGGCCAGGTGGTTGGCATGTGGAACTGGGCCACGTAGTTTCCCAGACTTTCCAGCATCGGATCTCCGGCACGGTGTCCGAGAAAGACTGAGCACATCAGGCCAACCGGGGCGAGGTCGTGATTGTCGATGCTGGTCGGCCGGTTGTTGGCGGCATCCCAGTCGACCATCTCGACGCTGTTGTCGCTCGCCTTCCACACATAGCCGAAACGGCTGATGCCCTTGTAGGGATCGAGCTTGTTTGTATCGGCGCACCACGGCTTGCCGGTATTGGCGGCTTTCCAGCTGCGATCGAGCCAGACCTTGCTGCCGCTGAGGCCTTCGTCGATCTTCAGTCCGGCAACCATGGCCGCCTTGAGAGCCATGACATTCCAACCGGTTATTGAGGCATCGTTGCGATCCGTCGCATTGACGTAATCCCAGCCAAGTCGGTCGTAAGGGGCCTGGGCAGCGGAGTCGCGATTTTGGCGTGCCAGGATGATGTCGACCGCCTTCTGGGTCGGGGCGCGCAGCCACGGGTCAGGGACCATGCCGTAGGCCTGGGCCAGAGCCATGGTGGCAATGGCGTGCTCATAGTTGCGCTGTCCGAGTAGTCCATCCGGCTTCTGGCTGTTGATCAGGAATTCCAGCCCGCGCTTCACCACCGAGCGGTACTTGTTCGGTGTCTGATGATCATAACCGTCGCCAAGATAGGTCAGTATAGCATAGGCTGTGGTGGCGATATCGGTGTCGCCAGGCTGGTCTTTGCCTGGCTCGCATTTGACCCCGCCAGCGGTGCAGTTCAGGTAATAACCGTCAGCATCCCAGCGGCCATCGGGGCTCTGGTGGCGCTTGAACCAAGCAAGAGCGCGTTCGACTACTGGTGGTGCATAGGCTGGTGCCCCGATCGGTCCACGCTTGCCTCGCTTGCCGCGTTTGCCGTAGATGTCGCCGAACTTGCCAGCGCTGTCGTTGCCAGCCCCAATCGCCATTTGCACGCCCGAAGTAAAGGACATTGCTACATCGGTCTCTGCTGATTTGTCGCCTTTTGGCAGTTGAGACTCGGCCAGGCTTTCATCGCCTGGATCCACGACGACCAGATCGACGGGGGTGATCGGCTGGACCACGTCAGTGATCTCAGGCAACTTGATATCTTGGTTTTCGCTGGTGACCGGATCGGCTTTGAGATCAGCCTTCGGAGATGCTGGGATGACTGTCGTTCTGATAGGCGGCAAGACGACCGTCTCCTCCTTGGCCACCGTGGTGTAGATCAAGGCCATCAGGGCAAGTGCAGCCCCGTGGGTGGCGGCGCTGCCGGCCCAGATCGCCCAGCCCGAGCGGCGCCGCGCTTCAACCGATGGTGGATCCTGGGGGAATTCCGATTGCTCGAAGTCCTGCGCGTCCTGGATGTGCGATTGCTGGCTCATGGCTGCTGTCTCCACTATGCAAAACGCCGGTACCTTCATGCGGGTTCAGTCGTTATCGATCGGAATGTCGTGAACCTGGAATAAGGTGAAGCGTTGTAGGACAGCCCGCCCCGACTTGTGCCGTGCAGCGTGCCGCTAAGTTGCCTTCATCATGCTTGACGCCTACCGCACAGCCGCCGCCGAACGCCTGAATCAAGGCATCCCGCCCCTGCCCCTTGACCCCAAGCAGACCGCAGCCGTGTGCGCCCTGCTCGAGAAGTCCTCCCCAGAGCAGATTGAACTGAAGGCTTTGCTCTTTGACCGCGTTTCGCCCGGAGTTGATCCATCGGCCAAGGTGAAGGCCGAGTGGTTGGGCAAGGTCGCGCATGGTGAGGTGAGCTGTCCGTCAATCTCGCGCGAGGATGCCATTCGCGGTCTCGGCGCGATGCTCGGCGGCTACAACACCCCGTTCCTGACCCGCGAGCTGGACGGGCCGAACGCCCAGTTCGCTGCCGACCAGCTTGCCCGCATGGTGTTGATCTTCGACAACTTCGCCGTCGTCGCCCAGCAGGCGGCCTCCGGCAATACCATCGCCGCAAAACTGATCGAGCGCTGGGCCTCCGCCGAATGGTTCTCCTGCCGCCACGAGATGGAGCCGGAAGTGTCCGGGCTCGTCTACAAAATCCCCGGCGAGACTAATACCGACGACCTGTCGCCAGCCCAGAGCGCTGTCACCCGTCCTGACATTCCGGCCCACGCCCTGGACATGTACAAGACCAAGGACCCGAACTGTATCACAACGCTCAACGAGTGGCGTGCCAAGGGCGAGCGTCCGATTCTGATCGGCGATGTCTATGGCACCGGTTCTAGCCGCAAGTCGGCGACCAATTCGGTGATGTGGTACACCGGCCGCGACATCCCGGCGGTCCCCAACAAGCGTACCGCGGCCTTCCTGCTGGCCGGTATCATCGCGCCAATATTCCTCGACACCTTCCGCGATGCCGGCGGCATGGCCTGGACGTGCGATGTCAACCAGTTCGCCACTGGCGATCGCATCACCATCAAGACGCGGACCGGCGAAGTGCTTAAGAACGGCGCTGTGGTCGCGACTGGGAAGATCAAAACCCCGATGGTGTTTGACGAATTCCGAGCCGGCGGCCGGACCAACCTAATCATCGGTCGCGCCTTGACCTGGCGGGCTTGCGACCACCTCAAGAAGGGCTATCCGGCGAACTTCGCCAAGCCGGTGCTGCCGAACGACGATGGCAAGGGTTACACCCTGGCGCAGAAGATGGTTGGTCGCGCGTGTGGTGTGCTGGGCGTTCGTCCGGGCCTGAGCTGCGAACCTAAGGCGACCACTGTCGGCTCGCAAGATACCACCGGCCCGATGACCGCCGATGAGTTGAAGGAACTTGCGTGCCTGTCTTTTGCTGCCCCGCTGGTGATGCAGAGTTTCTGCCACACTGCCGCCTATCCGACCGCCAAGGATGCGAAGATGCATCGCTGGTTGCCGGAGTTCATCGTCGAACGCAACGGCGTCGCCCTGCGCCCTGGTGACGGCATCATCCACAGCTGGCTGAACCGCATGTGCCTGCCCGACACAGTCGGTACCGGTGGGGACAGCCATACCCGCTTCCCGATCGGTATCAGCTTCCCGGGCGGGTCTGGACTGGTCGCCTTTGCGGCTGCAATCGGCTACATGCCGCTCGACATGCCGGAATCAGTGCTGGTGCGTTTCACCGGCAAACTCCAGCCGGGAGTCACCCTGCGCGACTTGGTCAATGCGATCCCGTGGATCGCGCTGCAGTCTGGCGACCTGACGCTCGAGAAGAAGGGCAAGAAGAACGTCTATTCCGGCCGCATCCTCGAAATTGAGGGACTCGAGCACCTCACCGCCGAACAGGCCTTCGAGCTGTCCGATGCCAGCGCCGAACGCAGTGCCGCCGCCTGTGCCGTCAATTTGTCCGAGAAGTCGGTTGCCGATTACCTGAAGTCGAACATCGCCCTGCTCACGGCGATGATTGCCGATGGCTATGGTCACAAGACGACCTTGCAGACGCGTATCGATGCAATGCAGGCCTGGCTTGCGAAGCCAACGCTGCTGCGCGCCGATCCGGGTTTGGCCCTGACCGGCTCCAGCGACGTCAAAGATGGCCTCGGGCGGGTGATCGGCAGCGTCAATGACGCGGCTGACAAGCGCTACGCCAAAGTCTTCGTCATCAACATGGATGCGATCGGCGAACCGCTGCTCGCCTGCCCGAACGACCCGGACCGCATCAAGACGCTGACCGAGGAGCAGAACACCAAGATCGATGAGGTCTTCGTGGGTTCGTGCATGACCAATATCGGACACTTCCGAGCCCTCGCCAATGTATACAGGCAGACCAAGACCGAGTACCTGAACGCGGTCACCTGGATCTGCCCGCCGACCCGCATGGACGAGGCTGTGCTGCAGTCGGAAGGCCACTATGGCCTCTTCGGTCAGATCGGCGCCAGGCGCGAGATCCCCGGCTGCTCGCTGTGCATGGGCAACCAGGCGCGGGTAAGGCCCGGCGCGACCATTTTCTCTACCTCGACACGCAACTTCGACAATCGCATGGGCCGCGATGCCAAATGCTATCTCGGCAGCGCCGAGCTCGCCGGTGTCGTCTCAATCCTGGGACGCCTGCCAACGCCGCAGGAATACCGTGACCACATGGCCAAGTGCATCAGCCCGTTCGAAGCCTCGATCTACAAGTACCTCGACTTCACCCAAATGAGTGCGCGGGTACCCAACTTCGCGGTGGCGTGAACGCCATACCGGCGGACGACCAGCCCGCCCTGCGCATCCGCAACGTCTTTTACCGCGAGGCCGACCCCGACTGGCAGGTCGGTGAACATCATCACGATGTGCATCAATGGTATCTGTGTGTGCATGGCGGCTTGCGGGTCCGCGTCGGCCCCGACCTCCATGTGCTAGAGCCGGAGCGATCCGTGATCGTCCCGCCCCATGCGCGGCGCGAGTTGGTCGTGCTGCGCCGGGCGCCTGGATACCTGGTAGTGATCTTCGAGCCGGTTGGGATCGACCTGGCGCCGATCATCGGCCGGGTCCTGGCCATGCCGACTGCTCTACGCGACGATCTGCATGCGCTGATCGAAGAGCTTCATCGTCCTGGCGAGGACCACACGCTGCTCGTGCGCGCCCTGGTGTTGCGAATGCTGATTGCTCACAAACGGGCTGCCGCAGTTTCGACGGTGTCGCTGTCGGCGATGAATGCGCGCAGCCACGATGCGGTGATCCAAACTGCGGACGTCTATATGCGATTGCATCTGCATCGTTCATTACGGCGAGGCGAGATTGCCGCCGCAGTGCATCTGAGCGAGCCGCACCTCGCCCGTGTGTTCAAATCACAGGCTGGTATGACGGTAGTCCAGCGTCTGACTGCCTTGCGCATCACCAGTGCAAAATCGTTGCTGTTGGAAAGCTCGTTGTCAGTCGGCCAGATCGCGGGTGAAGTCGGGATTGTCTCGTTCAGCCACTTCGCGCGTATCTTCAAACGGCTGGTCGGGGTGTCTCCAGGGGATTACCGGCGAACAGGCGGCCGGACCTGGGGATGATCGGATCCGATTGAAAAACTTAGTCGCAAAAGTGCCAATGTAATCACAATGATGAGATACTGTAATGACTTGCGATGAATCGCCAGATTGACAGGCATAACGAATGATCGAATACAGCACAATGACGATCGTTCTCAGCTAGCAATCGATCCTCGGAGGATCTATGATTGCCTGCCATGCAGATCGCCATCATCGGCTGCGGCGTCATCGGTCCGGTCCATGCAGCCGCGGCACGGCTGGATCGCGAGGTGGTGATTCGCTGGGTTTGCGACCGTGATGCGACGAAGCTACCACGGGTCGTAGCCGAACGATCGACGACCGACATGAGTCAGGTATTGGCAGATCCGCTCGTCCAGCTCGTCTGCGTCTGTACGCAGCACCCCGAACATGCCGACGTGATTGAAGCCGCCCTGCACGCCGGCAAGCATGTGCTGTGCGAAAAGCCATTGGCCAGCACGCCTGCCGACTTGCTGCGCATTCTGCGGGCTTCGTCAGCCCATCCGCAGCTGATCGCCAGTGGAGTCTTCCAGCATCGTTTCGCTCCGCTAGCGCGGCGGTTGCGTCAGCTGGTCGTCGAAGGTTCCTTCGGCACGATCACCAAGGTCGAGGTCGACTTTGCCTGTACTCGTGACCAAGGCTATTACAGGAGCGCAGATTGGCGCGGCAAACGTCTCGGCGAAGGTGGAGGCGTGGCCCTGAACCAGGGCATCCACACTATCGACCTGGGACTGTGGCTGGCTGGAGCCGTCGCGTTGCAGGTCGCTGGCACAGTTCGTCGCCGCCGCTTGAGCTGTATCGAAGTCGAGGACCTCTTTGAGGCCACGGTGTCCTGCACGGGCGGCCTGACAGCACGACTGCGTGCCGACAACGATGGTGTGACCGGGTGGAAACAGCGGGTGGTGGTTCGCGGGAGTCGAGGCGGATTCACCCTGGGGGACGGGCACCGCCTGGTCGCCATCGACCATGCCAGCGCGGCCCTGGGCGAAGAGCTGCAGGCACTGGATGCCGCCAATCTGGATTCCAGGCCACTTGGCGGGGCGAAAGATGTCTACGGCTACCATCACGCCTTGCAGGTCGCCGATGTCATTGAAGCGATACGCTGTGGTCGCCCGCCCATGGTTGGCTTTGCTGACGCCGTCCAGGCGAATGCCGTCATTCTTGCTACCTATCAATCCACTAGCCTGGGCCGCCCGGTCCAGCTGCCGCTTGAACCGACCACCTACCGTTACCCAGAGCTTACCCAGGAGCATGCATGACTCGTACCGTCCGTCTTGGCATTATCGGCGTTGGAGGCATGGGCGGCAGCCACTGCACCCAGATTACGCAGGGCAAGGTCCCGCGCATCGAAGTCACCGCCGTGTGCGATTCAGATCCGGCCAAACTGGCGAACTGGCCCAAGATCAAGGGCTTCGCCACGCACCAGGAACTGCTCGCGAGTGGTCTGGTCGATGCCGTTCTGATCGCCACGCCGCACTACGGCCATACCACCATCGGCATCGAGGCGCTCCAGGCGGGGGTCCATACCCTGATCGAAAAGCCGCTGTCGGTGCACAAGGCTGACTGCCAGCTTCTGATCGCCGCCTATGAGAAGCGCGCGCGTAAGGACCTGGTCTTTGCTGAGATGTTCAACCAGCGCACTGATCCGCGCTACCAAAAGCTACGGCAGCTGATCAATTCCGGCGAGCTGGGTGCGATCCGCCGGATCAATTGGATCATCACTGACTGGTTCCGCACCGAAGCCTACTACGCCTCTGGCGGGTGGCGCGCGACCTGGTCGGGCGAAGGTGGCGGCGTACTGATGAACCAGTGCCCGCACAATCTTGATCTGATGCAATGGCTGTTCGGCCTACCGACCAAGGTGCGCGCATTCTGTCAGATGGGCAGGTGGCACGACATCGAAGTCGAGGACGCCTGCACCGCGTATCTCGAATATGCCAACGGCGCCACCGGCGTGTTCATTACTACCACTGGCGAAGCTCCAGGAACCAACCGTCTCGAGGTGGCCTGCGACCGCGGCCGTGTGGTCGTCGAGGGCGATGGCCTGAGCTGGATCCGGAACCTCACCCCGACCAGCGAATTCCTCAAGACTTCGCCACACGGCTTTGCCTCGCCCGAACGCTGGGAGGTCAGGATCCCGACCAACGGCTGGGGCGGACAGCATAATGAGGTTCTGGCGAACTTCGCCGATGCGATCCTCGACGGCAAGCCGCTGGTTGGCCCCGCCACCGAAGGCATCAACGGCGTCGAACTGGGCAACGCCATGCTCATGTCGTCGCTGTGGGACCGGACCGTCGAACTGCCGCTAGACGCGGTCGCAGTTGGCGCCGAATACCAGAAGTTGATCGCTGGCAGCCGTCGCAAGTCAGTGGTGGCCAAGGCAGCGACCGGTGACTTCGCTGATTCCTTCAAGGGGATGACAAAATGAAGACCACCCAACTCGCCGCGCAACTTTACACTCTGCGCGATCATTGCAAAACAGCCGCCGACCTCGCCGTGACGCTTAAGAAGGTCCGGACGATCGGATATCGCGCTGTGCAGGTATCCGGTGTTGGTCCGATCCCACCCGAGGAGATCAAGCGCATCGCCGATGGCGAAGGCTTGGTCATCTGCGCCACCCACGAGGGTGGCGGCTCGATCTGCGACACCCCGCAGGCGGTGGTCGAGCGCCTGGGCAAGCTCGGCTGCGCCGATACGGCCTATCCGCATCCGCACGTACCGATCGCAACCATGGACGACGTCAAGCGGCTGGCCGAAGCGCTCGACCGTTCGGGTGATGTCCTGCGCCGGGCCGGCATGCGCCTGTCCTACCACAATCACGCTAACGAATTCCGCAAAGTCGCAGGAAAGACCGTGCTGCAGTGGCTCTACGATCTCACCGATGTGAAGAATCTGCAGGGTGAGCCAGACACCTATTGGGTGCAGACCGGAGGCGGGGATCCGGTCGAGTGGATGCAGCGGTTACACGGGCGTCTTCCGATCGTCCACCTCAAAGACTATAAGATCGGCGATGACATGAAGCCGACCATGGCCGAGATCGGCAACGGCACCCTGAATTGGCCTGCCATCTGCCACGCCGCCGAGATCAGCGGCTGCCCGTGGTTCATCGTGGAACAGGACGTCTGCCCGGCCGATCCGTTCGACTCGCTAACGCAGTCTTGGACCTATTTGACGACCCACATCGCCGAGCGCGGCTAGCGGAACTGTGTTTATCTGAAGTTGGGTCCGGGTGCCACCTAGGATATAGCCAGTCTTCTTCGTCGTCGTAATGTGACTGGCAGGAAGATATTATCCTCTTGCCAGTCCCATTCGAATTGTCCCAATCAACTAGGAAAACATGATGTATCTGACCGGATTCGCCGACGAGGCAGCCCACGATCTTGCCACCCAGATTGCGGTGACCAAGGAACTCGGTTGGTCGCACATCGAGTCCCGCCGCATCGACAAGGTTATGATCCACGATCTTGACGATGCTGCCTTCGATCAGGTGTGTGCCCAACTCGATGGCTCTGGGGTCCGCATCAACTGTTTTGGTTCGGCGATCGCCAATTGGGCGACGTCGATCGACAAGCCGTTTGATGGCACCTGTGCAGAGGCCAAGCGTTCGATCTCGCGGATGCAGCGGCTCGGAACAAAACTGGTACGCATCATGTCGTTCGCCGTTCGCAAGGACGCAGCTGGCGTGGTCGTCGATGATCAACTGGATGCGGAACGCTTCCGTCGGCTGCGTGAATTACAGGCTATGTTCGCTGGAGCCGGCCTCGTGGCTGTCCACGAGAATTGCATGAATTATGGTGGCATGGGCTGGACGTATACGCGACGCATGCTGGATAACGTGCCGGGTCTTCAGCTGGTGTTCGACACCGGCAACCCGACCCACAGCGATGACTGGAGCGTGTCACAGCGTAGTAACGGCGCACGTCCCAAGCAGTCATCCTGGGAATTCTATCACCAGATCCGTGAGCATGTCGCCTATGTGCATATCAAGGATGGTCGGATGCTTCCTGATGGAACGCATGTCCATACGTGGCCAGGTGAAGGTGAGGGTGACGTCCGACGCATACTTGCAGATCTGTTGGCTCGGGGATATGACGGCGGCATCTCAATCGAACCCCACATCGCGTCGGTGTTCCATGATCCCTCGGTGGTAGACACCGAGGCCAAGATGCGTCTGTCGTACCTCGAATATGGACGCCGCACGATGCGGCTGCTGGAAGAGCTTGGCGAACGCCGGCTCAGCGCTCAGCCCTGATTGAGCCCACGGCGGCTGCCGCGGGGCCAAGGTGAGCAACGATGGCGTCATCCGGAGCGGATAGCACGACGACGATGGTGCGTCCGTCGACCGAGCTGATCCACGCGATCTGACCGAAGGCCAGCGGACCGGCAGCGAACCGCGAACGGATGCGCCGCCAGGTCCTGCCGCCCAATGGGACGCTGTCGTCGTTAAGAATCTCGCATCCATCCGCAACCCGTCGTATCCCATCGCGGAGGGAGTCCGCTGTGGAATCAACGCCAGCTTCGGCACATGTGATCGCCATTCGGGGTGCATCTTCGGTCCGATTGCCTGTGATTGGACCGCGAAAGACAAGATGAACGGCTGGCGCGATGGTCCACCCCGACGGCGGCGAAATGGTGCATCCTCCGCCAGGAATACTGACGCTGATGTCTGTAGCATGCAGGCATGCGACGAAAAAAACGGCGAAACAGATTCGCCATCCGTCACGGTAAATACATAACTTGCAATTCATGTATCATACCTGTATCATTCCAGTCATGTGCAGGAAGCGGATTATCTCCGCATCACCTCCCTGCCGGAGAATCTTCCATGTCTAAGCTTATCGAAGCGGTTGAAGCGAAGCTTGCCGCCGAAGGCACCAGCGTCACTGCCGCCGCCCAGTCGGTTGGCCTCAGTCTCCCGTCATTCCGCGCCGTTCTCAAGGGCAAGAGCAATCCGAATGCTCGTGGCTTGAAGAAGTACGCCAAGCTCCTCGGCGTGTCTAACGAGGAAGTTGCTGCGCTGGTTCGCGGTGAATCAAAGAAGGCCAAGGGCGCCAAGCGTGGACCGAAGCCGGGCCGCAAGGCCAAGGGCGCCAAGCGTGGACCGAAGCCAGGCCGCAAGGCCAAGGGCGCCAAGCGTGGACCGAAGCCAGGCCGCAAGGCCGGTGGTTCAGTCGCTGGCGTCATCGCCATGCTCTCACAGGCTGAGGCGCTCCTGGGTGACGACCTTGCCGTGGCAGTGCACAATCTGGGTAAGGCCCAGCGCTCGACGCTCGAGATGATCGTCAGGAGTCTGGGCTGAGATCAGGTTTCCAGATCTGTTGATAGGAACCGGCGCGGCGATTCCCGCGCCGGTTTTTGCTTTCTAGAATTTGCAAAAATGGCAAAATTTAGGAAATTTGCGAGCTGTGGGTCGTAGTCGGACGCGATGATTCGCCATGGTTCGGGGCATGCCCAGCCCACCAGGCGAGCGCGCGGGCATCGCTCCATGGTTCGACGAAGGTGAGTGAGCGTAGACGGTCACGCAGTGCGATCATGCTAGGCGGACGCTGCTCGGGCTTCTTGCTGAGACATTGCATGATGATGCGTTCCAATTCGGGATGGACAGCGACCTGCAGACGTACGCTCGGTAGTTTTGGTGTATCCATGCTGTGCGCTACTAGGTCCTCGGAACCATCAGGCCCGGGGAATAAGGTTGATCCGGTCAGTAGCCAGTAGGCCACTGCACCAAGTCCATAGATATCGCTGGCCGGGCTGGCGTCACCCCCGCCGAAAATGAGTTCCGGGGCGATGTACCCTGGAGTGCCGGCAAACCCAGTGGCTCCGTGTGCTGATCCGGGGACAGAAGGATGATTCTGGGCAGCTCCGACCAACCCGAAATCCAGAATTTTGATCACGTCGAGATCTTCACCGAGGCGGCAGACCATGATGTTGCCCGGCTTGATGTCGCGGTGGACCAGTCCGGAGCGGTGGGCTTCGGCAAGCGACAGGCACGCTTGCGCTATGAGATGCGTGACTCGGGCCTCGGACAGGGGGCCGTGGCGTTCAACCAGGGTTTCCAGATCGAAACCGTCGAGTAGTTCCATGGCATAGTAGAGATAGCCCTCAGGCGAGAGACCAAAGTCGTACAGCTGGACGGTGTGCGGGCTCTGTAGGAGGGCGATCGCCTTGGCCTCCCGTTGAAAACGCTGGGCGAGTTCACGGACCACCGCTGGCTCGTTCTTCAGATCCTCGGTTGGACGTATGAACTTGACGGCGGCATGTCGAGGCAGCAAACGGTGCTTGGCCCTCCAGACTTCCCCCATGCCGCCGCGGCCCAGCAATTCGGTCAATTGATATGCACCCAGTTCTTTCATCTCCCGCCTGCTGCGGGCGACATCTCCAGCCATGCGTCCAAACACCCAGGCTGCCGCCCAGGCCACACCGGCACAGAAATAACCGGGAGCGAACCAGCGGACCAGCGATGACCATTCACTGTGGTCACGGCCGAAGAAGGTAAAAGCGCCATACGCCAAGGGCAGGCAGGTTGCGCAACAGCACGCTGCGATGAGCGCTTGGACGGGCAGACAGGGAATGATGAGCGGAAACAGCACAATCCAGATGCACATGCCGGGAACACCGTCGTAGTCCTTGGTTCCGCGTGGTCCGATGGCGACTTCGGCACAGGCCATGGCGAGGGCAGCAACTACCACGTAGGTCAGTCCTACAGTGATGACCGTGTGGGCAGCCGGTCGGTCCTGACGGGCAAATTTCCAGGTGGCCAGCGAAACGATGGTGAGGAAAGCGCATAGGCTCGCCATCACCACCTGTTCCCACGGAGGGCGGCCGAGTATGGCGGGCAGAATCAAGGCGAGCACGGCGCCGCTGCCGAAGGTCCAGATACCGATCAAGGTCAACGCGCGCAGTCGCGCGTGCGCGGTCGTCGCGAGCACCTCAAGCAGTTCGAGCCGTAATTCCGTAGGCACAGCGCTAGTGAGTGCAGTTCGCGGAGCCAACAGCACCGTCGGGTGTTGGGGCGTGGGATTGCCGGTCACAACTGGTGCGTCAGCCACGCCTGGAGGTTGCCGGCCCGGCGCAGCCTGGCGAGCAGGAAGATCCCGGTGGCGATGTTGCCGAGGCAGGCAAGCAGTGGCAACCAGAGCCACAGGCGTCGCGGCCGGGCCTCGACCACGCACATCCAGGTTGCGGTCAGCAGCAGGCCAGCTGCCAGGTCACACAAGGTTGCCAGGCCCCACGGGTGGTGCATCAGGTCGATCAGGCCATGGCTCAACGGTTGATTCGCCGCACCCAGCATGCTCAACCACACCAGGCTGAGTGTAAGAATCACCACGATCGTGGCAGCGATCACCCGGAACCGACCGATGGAATTCACCATGGGCAGAATGTGACGTTGCATGACAGCCCCGGCAAGACGGGCCTGGGCAACCTTCGTCGGGAGGATGAACGTAGCACGGCTCTGAGGCGTTCATCGCAGCATGCGTCCGATCATTACCTTGCTCGCCCTTGTCGTTTTGACCTCGTGCGGCAATAGCCCACCTGCTGACGACCCCTGGCGCGCCGATGCCAAGCAGTTGCTAGGACGTACCGAACGCCTGGCTGCAGCCGGCGATGTGGGTGCTGCCCGTGGCACGCTTGCTGAACTGGAACGTCGAGGCGATCCCGCCCTGGTGGATCGCGGGCGGGCGGCACTGGCTCGGGCTATGCTCACGAGCGGCGACAGCATCGAGGCCGAGACGTTGCTCGGCAAGATCGCCTGGGCGGACAAGGCCCCGGCAGTGGCTGGCGAACTGATCGCCCTCGATCTCGCCATCAGATGGCAGCGGATGCTGCGTGGAGGCCGTTTGGCCAGCGGTATGATTCCGTCCATCGAAGCGGACGACAGTGATCATGGCGCAGCCGGCGGCGCCTGGAGCCTGCGCGCTACGGCATGGAACTCGTGGAATGCCTTGCTGGTTGGCGGTGTCCGCATGGTCGAACGGGAAGGCGGACGGGTTGCGATGCCGGCCAGCTCCGGCCAGCTTGCCCTTGCCCGCTGGGCCCATGGCGAAAGCCCGTGGTCAGCGACGGAATCATCACTGACCGGTGATGCCAAGGGCTTGCTGGAGGGGGTGCATCTCCTCCTGTCTGAGCATGATCCGGAGCGTTCGCTCAGTCTGGCTGAACAATTGTGGTCTAGCGGTGCGGTTGGCTCCGACGAGGCGTACACCGCGCTTCGTCAGTGGCAGTTACGTCGTCGTGCCCTCGATGGTCGGCTTGTCCTGTGGCCGTTTCCACTCGTCGACTCGCGGCTCGATGCCTTGGCCAGTCGATTCACGGCAGCCGAGGCGATCGCTCGTGGGTTGGTCGCTGATGAACGCGATCTCGGCGAGGCCGGTCTGCAACAGGCGGTGGCAACGGCAGCAACCGTTGCGGTTGCAAGCGAGCGTGCGGCGCCCGTCGCAGTGGAATTGCAGCCAACGATCCTAAGCAATGAAGAGGGGGACGAGGCGACGGGCGTTAGCGGTCGTCCTTCGGCGTGGCGGCTGGCCGTCCAGCATGATGGGCTGGCTCTATCATTCTCGGAACCGGTGATCGCCGTCGGTGAACCGGTGCACGTTCGTGTACAGAGCGAATATCGCGGTGAACATCGACTGGAACTCTGGCGTATCGAAGACAGCGCAGTGTGGGACAAACTGAGGCAGCGGCCACGGCGTGAGGATCTGCCATCAGTGCCGGACCAGGTGCGGACACTCGACCCAGGTGTACGGGATCTGGCTTTGGTTGACCTTTCTGAAGGTCGTTGGGTCGTAGCCTTGTCCGCACGAGCCTGTCCAGTTGCCGTGTTGTCGTCTGTTCGCATCGCCGCCACCGCTATGCATGTCCACGTCGGCGCAGACGGCGCTGTGGTATGGACGGTGAATCGTGGCGATGGTCGAGGTCTAGCCACCCCGCTACGAGTGCATTGGGAACTCGATCGTGATGTGATCGCAGCCGCCGGAGTGCGCTGGACCGAAGGTACACCTGCCTGGCGCTCGGGATTCACCGAAGGGTATCTCGGTCATCCCGATGCGGCTTGGGTAGCTGCTGGCGCCGCGGCGGAGCGCGAATCCGGTCGCGTCGCCGGTCTGCAGACGGCGGCTGTTGATCCTGCCGTGAACATTACAGAGAAGGGTGCAACTGGCGCGGATGGAACGCTGCGGTTGGAACTGCCTGCTGCCTTAGTCGGGCGGACCTGGTCGTTGGTGGCAGAGGTCGACCGCGTCCAAGCCCACGAGCAGGTGCGCGCTACGTGGGGAACCCTCGCTCATTGGCGGACGTTGGCCGTCTGCTGGCCTGACAAACCGTTGGTCCGTCCTGGGGAGACCCTGCGATTCGCCGGCTTGGTTCGGCTGAACGACGGCGATGTCTTTCGTCTGGCGGACAAACCGTTAGCTGGCGCCTTGCTCGTTGCCGGCGAAGCCGTGTGGCAGGGCCAACTGGCTTTGGACGACCACGGCATGATCAGTGGCGCTGTGCCAATTCCCGCAGGCGCTGCCGAGGGTCCGGTCATCCTGAGACTGGATGGCGTTGAACACCATCTAGCCACCTGCGACCGTTTGGCTCTTCCGCCGGTGATGATCCACGTCAGTTGTCCCGATGGCCCGGTTCAACTTGCAGGTGAAACGCGGCAGTTGCGCGTCCGCCTGGTCGACGCCGCTGGTACCCCGATGGCCGCGACGCTGATCGCGGTTGCTGTGGTGGCCAGCGCCATCGACCAGACCAAACTGCCAGTCGAAGCCCCATCCAACGTGATCACCGATCTGGCCGGAGAGGCAGTCTTGGCCATACCGACAGCTGCAGGTCGCGAGGCCTCCTGGGTGGTTACCGTGACGGTCATACACAACGAGAAGCCGTGGTGCACGACGCACGCATGGTCCACCACTGTTTTCCCCTTCCCGTTGTCTGTTTCGTGTGCGTCTCAGGTATCCGTCGGTGACCTCCTGCGCGTCAGTCTCAGCCTGCCAGCTGCGGCGCCAGTCCGCCTGCAGTTGGCGAGGGACGGTCTTCTTTTGGGTCAGTCGTGGTCGGTTGTGGGTGGAGCAGATGGTACCGCCGAAGCCTTGCTCGCGATCGACGACCGTCATCGCACGGCGAATAGACTTCAGATTATTGCCGATCTTCCCGGCGGTGGAGAAGCAAAACGAAGCATGTCCCTCAATGTCGAGGCGCGACCGCGGGTTGGGGCCGGCGAGTCGGTCGCATGCATTCCAACTCGCGGCAAAGTCCAGCCTGGCGAGACCCTGGAGGTCACGGTGGGTACGGCCATTCCTGGCCGCGATGTCCTGCTGGTAGCCGGTTCAGCTTCCATCATTCATCATGCGAGCAAACGGGTTGAGCAGGCCACAACAGCTATCACATGCGACGTGACGTCGGCTTGGAGTCCCCAGATTCATATGCAGGCAATTGCCTGGATGGGAGCCAACGGTTTCACCGCTAGTCGAACCACTGAGATATCCGTGCTGCCCGTCGACCGTCTGTTGCGCGTCACCTTGACCCCGGATCGCGCTGAACCACGGCCTGGCGAGACGGTGCGCGTGCGCGTCTCGGTGCGTGACTGGCAGGATCGGCCAGTGGTCGGGGCTGGTCTCACGATTGGTGCGGTCGACCAGCGTTTATATGCCTTGGCTGAAGACCAGACCCCGGATCTATGGAGATTCTTCCATGAACGTCAGCGTCCTTGGCTGCTTGCTGCAGGGGTTGCCGTCGATCAGGGTCGCATTACCGGTTTGACCTGGCGCAGTATCGTGCGCCGATGGCAACATGACCCAGAAGGTGCCTCCCAGGTCGGCGGACGGTGTGGCTACGGCTGCTGTCGTCTCGCGGACCGCGAGAAATCAGCAACCATGATTCGCAGTTTGGGCACTGAGTCTGATCCAACGATACTCTGGTTATCGGGTGTGGTTACGGACGCCAACGGTCTGTGCGAGGCTGTCATCGTCTTGCCTAGCGCTGCAGGTACCTGGCGTCTCACCGCGCGAGTCGCCGATACCAGTGCGACGGTCATGGTGGGTGAGGTACGAACCATACTGAGCGCCACGCGGCGACTGGATCTGCATGTCGGCAGCCCCCGTCTGGCCCGGACCGGTGATCGCTTGGTCTTGCCCATTGAAGTGGTCAACCAGGGTGAGGCTGACGCCACGACCGAAGTGCGATTAGGCGAGGAACGCCAGCAGCTCAGCGTGCGCGCACGTTCCCGTCGTACGATTCCGATGACTTACGTGGTGCCTGCAGTCGACCTCAGCCAGCCGGTACGTCGCTGCGGCGATCTGCTGGGACGAGTGGTGCGAGTAGAAGCCGAGTTGTCACCCGGAACTGCGGAAGCCTTGACCGTTGGAACCGATCTGCTGATCATTCCTGATGGACTGCCTGAGCGCGTCGAGTTGCAGTTGGTAGCTGATGTGGACGGCGTGCTTCGTCTGCCCATGGTCATTCCAGCGGGTTCTCTCTGTCATGCAGAAGTACGGGCATGGCCGAACCTCGGCGCTCGTCGGGATGAAGAACTGCTGCGCTGGCGCTTGCATGACGATGCTAAGGGCGCAATGGCCTGGTTATTGGCCGCTCCGGGGGCTCAACGACGCGCAGAGCTTGCCCGACGCTGGCCGCTGCTCGACCAATCGATCGCCGCTCACGTGGTCCGCTTGGCTGGTGTACGCCTGGGTATGATTGCCGGGCCTGGTATCTCCGATGTGCCCAAGGGAGCGCTCGGCGAGTGGTTGCGGGCCCGGGCTCGTCAGCTTGGGATGCCGCTCTCTGTCTCCTCGCGGCATGTCGTCGACGACGGATCATTGCGCGATCAGATTGCCCTGGCCGATATTGCCCTGGCTGAGGGCTGGAGCGAAGGGCGTCAGTTGCGACGTGGCCTGGATGAAGCCATTGCTGGTAGCACCGATGCTCTGGTTCTGGCGCTGGCTTTGGACGCGGCACGACTTGATCAGGACGAGGACGGCCAACGGATTCTGGGCGCCAGGCTGGTGAGCGTGGCATGGGATGATCCCCTGAGTGCGGTACTCGCCGCCGATGTGTTGCCGGCCCATGGTCCCGCGACCACGGCAACGGTCACATTCAATGGTAGCAAAGTCGAAGCACTGGCCGGCGCCCAATGGAGCGGCCAGCTGGATAGCGTTTTGTCGATCGTGGCAGCGCCCGGTGCGGTGGTTTCGTTGTCGCTACGATGGCAGAAACCTGCTCCGGCAGCGAGCATCTCAGATGAATTGCATCTCTATGCTGACGACGGTGGTGCCTTCAGCCTGATTGAACCGGGCGATTCCATTATGCCAGGTCAGCGCATCGCCATTTATCGACCAGCCTCGCGGGTTGGCCACGTACGGTTCACCCTGCCCGCGGGTCTCACTCCGTTTGCCAGCGAGTTCAACATCGACTTGACCGACTCGTTTACGTACGAGTGGTTACCACGTCCGGCTGACCTGTCGATTGTCCGAGCAGCCAACTGCGCCTGGAAAGAATCGGAGCCTCAACGCGCCATGGCGATTGCTGCCTGGGATGCAGCCTTGTTACGGGCAACCCCCAACCGGATTGGTAGTCGTTCATCTGTCCAGCCCGTCCATATGGATGACGGCGATCAGGTGATCTGCCTGAATGCCGGCCAGGCGATCGTCTGTATTGCGAGCATGGAAGGCAGCTTGGGTTGGTCGCCCGTGCTGGTGACGGCAGAGCGAGAGGCCTGGTCAAGAATGCCAGCACTACAGGTCAGCTCATCGGTTTCGCCACCACAGGTCGCACCGGCTGGCGGGCATCCGCTCCGGCGCGAACTGGTGGCCGCGGCCACAGATCCGATTCTGCTCGCCTGGCTGCTTGATCGACCCCGCCTGGATGCCACGGCGATTCTCACGATTACACCACATCCGGGCGCTACCGTGTACGAAGTCCTTGATCATCCGCTGTGTGCACAGCCCGGCCACTGGACGGAAGCAATCGTTCGCCGCTGGATCGATGAAGAGCCGGAGTTGCAAGCCGTCACCGCGGAACCCAAGGACGGTCTGTACCTCATCTTGTCGGAACTGGCGCGACGTGCGGAATCCAGTCGTGGAGCACGTCGTCAGGCGCAGGCCCTGCTCCATGGACCGCAACGGGCACCGGCGCATCCTTCGGCAGACCTGCGTGGGTGGTATGCTGCCATGTCGGCGGCAGTTGGCGGAATACAGCCTGACTTTGATACGTGGATTTGGGGCGAAGATATAGATGCCGATCTGCTCCATATCCTGGGCTATGATGGGACCCTTGATGGGTGGTCGACATTCTTACGTCGCGAATGCGGATTGCGTATCCGGCTTGGTCTTGGCTGTGTCGGAGATTCATCGGCACCTAGCGGCCAACGACTCGGCACTGTCGATCTTGCCGGGAGGGATCTGATCGTTACGCGAACAGCTGACGGTGGATTTCTGATAGCGACCACCAAGCCCGATTTGCATGCGGCCCCCGCACCCCTAAGCCTGGATTGGCATGAACAGCCGTTCGACGAGGCCGTCGCTGCTTTTGATGAACTGCTCGCTAACCGTGGCTTGCCGCCGCTGGAGTATGCGGCCGACCTGACGACCCTATCACCGATCACGCTGCGTCTGGCCAATGTGCGCTGGTATGAAGCGGCGAAGGTTATCGCCAAGGTGGGTGGCTTCGAATTAGGTGGTCGCGCAGCGGACCTGCAGGATCAGCCTTGATCCAGCAGGTCCTCACCTGCCCATGGGATGAACTGCAGTTCGGTCCGTTCCTGCGCTTTCGGGACGATGCTCTGGTAATATTCGCAGTGGAACCAGCGCGGACTGTCGTCCTTGAGGTAGCCCAGGCGGATCAGGCAGTCCGGAATCGGCTTGGCTCCGCCGACCAAATTGGCGTAGTCGACCAAGCGGGTGCGTAAACTACGCATAATCATGCGCATCGGCTGATCGGGCGGATGCTTCGGTGGCAGCTGCGCACGCAGTAGGATGAACCAGGCATCACGCTCGCTGGTATAGGCGCTCCAGTGCCGGTACATGGAGGCGTTTTGACTCGGTACCCGGCGCTGGATCACGATCAGGCGACCAATCAGATCAGTGGGCACAGGCATCCTTGCGCGGGGCGACGAAGCGTGGCTGAGTCCAACAGGTGCGCGATTCGGCTCGCAATACGACCCGGATGACGCCTTCATTGCCACGGTCGTCGTAGCGGCCTGATGGCCCGCTGGCGGTCGCCAAGGTGAAACCGCTGCGGCCGATCACCTCGGCCTCGACCGATTCGTCACAGGTCCAGGCGACATGCTTCGGGCTTTCATCCAGCGAGGTGGGCAGCAGGCCATCGCTGGACAAGAACACGCCAAACGAGAGAGCTGACAACACATTGGCCGGACGGGGTCGTATCACGTCGACGGTCAAGCTGCCACGGACGCCGTAGCAGGGTTGGCCAAGGGCAAGCAGGGCGTCCCAGCAGGCCTCGTCGGCTGGGCTAGTGATCGCCATCAGGCGAAGTCCTTCAGCCAAGGCGATACGTTCGGGACCAAGTGCCTCGGCTGGATTGGCCAGCAGGATCAGTCCACCGGTGCCAGCACAGGCGTGGACGCAGCGGGCGATGGCACCTGGCACCGGTTCGCTCAATTCAGGTTCGGGCAGTACGAACGGTTCGGGGGCGAACACGCGCAGATCAAGCGGCCGATCGCTGCAGGTCCAGGACAGACGAGTGTGCCATAAGGCCAAGCCGTCCGGACCACCGGTCACCGGACAGATATCACCGACCGTATCAAGGGGTCGCAGGTGCAGTCGCATGTCGGCATGCTGCCGTGGATGGCTCCGCGCGCTATGGTCCTGCGGGGGCGGGCTCGACTAGGGCGGGTGTGACTGGCACCTCTGGTACGATCGGTTGGTCTGGCACGACAGGCGCGACCGGTGGAACCGGTTCGTCAGGTGCAGGAGCTGAGACGACCTGAGTCCCTGACGCTGATTTCGGTGATACCGCAGGCACCAGAGTTTTTCTCGGTGCAGGGTGAACGCTTTGCGGCAATGTACTGACCGCGGTGGGGGCGCTTCCGCCATAGTAATACAGGCCAGCACAGGCCAGAATCACTGTTCCTGCCAGGATCAACCAGACCAGCCGACGTTCGCGCTTGGTCGTATGGACAATGGTTCTGCCATCGACTTCGCTTGAGGACGAGGCGAGAAACTTAGCCAGATTGGCGAGATCACTGCTGCTGCCGCTTGGACTTTTGCCAACTCGCGTCGTGCTACCACCCTGCAGCAAGTGGCGGACCTCGACCGCGACGTCCTGGGCGCTTGCCGGCCGACTGCGCTTGTCGCTCGACATCAACCTGCGGATCAAGCCGATGGTTTTTGGCTCACAGCGAGTCGGCAGGGTGAAATCGGCGGATCCAGCTAGGTGGCCGCTTACGACATCCTGAAGCGAACCATTGTAGGGCAATTGGGCGAAGGCTAGGACGTAGGCGATGATGCCCAGGCTATACAAATCGCTGGCGGCATCGGCGACGTGACCTTCCTGGAAACATTCGGGAGCCATGTACGCAGGCGACCCCACCGCCACTCGATCCTGGGTCAGGGAGACACCGCCATCGATACGAGCCAGGCCGAGGTCGGCGATCTTCAGGATTCCTTTGGTGGACAGTAGCAGGTTCGCTGGCTTCAGGTCGCGATGGATGATGCCCTGGCCATGCGCGGCGACCAACGCTTGCGAGACCGCCAGCAGCACACGCAGGACGGTGTGGTCAGTGAATGGCTCTTTGCGCTTCTTCAGATGCTTGTCGAGCGAGGCCCCGTCGACGTACTCCATGATCATGTAGGGTACGCCCTCTTCGTCGCCGAAGTCGAGGACGCGTACGATGCCGGGATGATCAATCGAGGCCGCCAGCCTGGCCTCGCGCTTGAAGCGGTCGCGATAACGGCCGTCGTTGCGCAGTTTGTCTTCGCGCAGGACTTTGATGGCCACTGGTATGTCGAGAGACCGGTGCCGACCAAGCCACACCGTCCCGACCATTCCTTCACCGATGAACCGTTCTACCACAGCGGGGCCGAGGATACGGCCCGGGGCCAATTCGCTCATGCGTGCCTCCGCATCGCGGCGGCGACGTCATCGAGGCGGCCAGCGCCGGCCTGCACACGCTCCAAGCTACGGTCGATCCGTGGCAGAGCCGCCATCGCACTATCGAGACGTCGTTCCAGCATGCGTACCAAATCGAGGAGCACCGCGGCCGTCGGATCCTCCAGCCGTCTCCGCTCCAGCAGTTTACCAACATCAGCAATTGCCTCACGGGCATCGCTGATCTCGGCCCGCCCCTCGCGGGCTGCGGTGCCGCCAGCGTGCTGCTCCTGAGTGATCATGCTGCGCACGTCAGCGAGGGTCTCGGCCCAGCCGGTTGCTGCCCGTTTCTGCTCGGCTTGGCGTTGGATAAGGATGTGAATGTTGCGCGCCAGCGGCGCGAGTTCGCCATCGCGGACGTGGTCGAGTACCTCCGGGAGGCGGCGTCCAGCGACCGTATCGGCGACGGCGGCGGTCAGCTGGGCAATCGGTTCCTCGACCTTATGCTCGGAATAGTTCATGCCGACCGCCTCCTCGTCTGGACCAATGCGCAGCGAGGTGCCTCGTCCGACAATCTTCCACAGGATCCAGCCGGCGCCGAAACTCCAGGTGATGCAGGCGATTGCTCCGATGCTTTGGACGATCACGAAATGTCCGCGGGTCATCTGCTTGGTTTCGCTCAGCCAGGTGGCGTCAGCGAAGATGCCGGTGCAGATCACCCCGACCACTCCGGCGAATCCGTGTACCGGGATGGCTCCGACGGCATCGTCGAGCCGCCACCGTTCGAGCAGTCGGGTACCGATCACCACCGCTACTCCACCGAGCAGTCCGATGATGCACGAGGCGGGAATCGAGACGACGTTGGCGCTGGCAGTGATCGCCACCAGTCCACCCAGAACTCCGTTTAGGATGAGGTCAGCCGAGGGCACCCCGCGCAAGGCCCACACCAGCATCATGACGCCAATCGCCCCAAAGGCAGCCGCATTCAAGGTATTGATGATGATGGTGGCGGTTTGCGCCCCAAGTGGAGCCGAACCGCCGTTGAATCCAATCCAACCGAAGGCCAGGAACATGACGCCTAGGGCTACCAGTGGCATGGATGACGGCGGGATGTTACGTGGCTTGCCATCGGGTCCGAAACGGCCTGCCCGGGCACCGAGTACGACCACGCCAGCCAGGGTGATGCCTGCCCCCAACAGATGGACGACACTGGAACCGGCGAAGTCGTGGTAACCGATGCGGGCCAGCCAGCCGCCGCCCCAGGCCCAGTGCCCGAAGATTGGATAAATGACTAGGCCAATGCCGATCGAGACCAGGACGTAGGCCATGAAGCGGCAGCGCTCTGCGACCCCCCCCGAGACGATGGTCGCGGCGGTGTTGCAGAAGGTGGCCTGGAACAGGAAGAAGGCGAAGGGGAAGAGGGTGAAGACGTCGGTGCCGGCAGTATTGAGCAGCGACAGATCAGACAGGAACGGCACCGGCATGCCGATGAGACCGATGGGATCGACGCTTGGCGAAAACATCAGCGAATAGCCAAGTACGAGGAAGGCTGCGAACGAGGTGCAGAAATCGACCACGTTCTTCAGGGCAACGTTGATCGAGTTCTTGTACCGGACCATGCCGCTCTCGACGGCGAGGAATCCAGCCTGCATGAAAAAGACGAGTCCGGAGCACACCAACAGCCAGGCGAGAGCGGGGAGGTGGGGAGTTACGAGAGGATCCATCGGGGATTATCGTAGCGCACTGCTGCGCTGTTCGGCAATCCCCCGAATCTGCTGCGTCACTAAACATAAAAATGATGCAAACGTTACGCGGTCGGGAACCGCATCATCAACGGCGCAGACGGCCCCACAGGAAGCATCCCAAGGCCAGTAGGAGCAATCCGGCCAATCCGGGCCCACATCCACTACCGCCCGAACTTGTGGTAATGGTCATATCACCTGTACCTCCGCCGCTGGCCGGCAGACTGTCGATCCAGTCACGCACCAACTGTGATCCGACCGTGTCGGTTTCCAGTCGTCCGACGAGTGGCATGCGGATGGACGGGTCGACGCTGTGGAGTCGCTGCCAGAGGATCGATCGGTCATGGTTGCCTGCGACCACAACCTTTGCCTCGGCGATGCCCAGATTGTTGCTGACTGCCCCATTGATCAGATTTTGCGAGGCCAGTGGCGTATCGAAGCGGGCGTCGAACGCTGCTGGTGCTCCGCCTGGAAGATGGCACGGAGCACAGTTGGCATCGAGATACGATCGGGCCCGCAGTTCCAGACTGGCACCTGAACCAATGGCCGAGAGTGCAGTCAGGGTCGCAGGACTGCCGGGATTCCGATCGAACAGGTTGGCCCGATACCATGCTGTCAGTTGATTCTCGCGCACCCCGTTGGAGTAAGTCAGATCGCCGTTGAGCTGTCGGGTACTGGCACCCAGAACGAATCCGGCAGGTGTGGTGTGGCACGTCATGCAGTCGCTTGGACTTGGGTAGTACCAGCGCTGCGTGCGTGTCCCGGATGCGGTCGTGATGGTGAGGTCTTCAGTCTGGGCGGTCGTCACCACATCGGCATTCGTCTGGGCTGTATTCCAGCGATAGGTCACGCCATACGCTCCACCTGTGGTCATCACCAGAATACGGGTTTCCAGCCGGCGTGTCGGGGTGGGCGATACTTCGCTGAGGGGTATATCGAAATGCTTGACGAAGACCGTGCCTGCCGGCCAGGTCCACGAACCGGTTGCTGACCAGGTGATCCGTTCACCAGCGGCATAGGGTGCACCATCATTCGGCACGTTGACCCAGCGCTGCTTGATCGCCCGGTCGCTCCAGAACGGATGGTTCGGTGTATAGGGAATTGCAGTTACAGCCGGAGCGAGGGTGGTGACGCTGGCGAAGGCGCCGGTCTGGGACAGCAGCGCAGGGAACCCCGCCGGAGATGTCGGCATGCCGAGATAGGCGGTGGTTGGTTGACGACTGCTGATGCCTGCCGACTGGACCGTCAGGGTGATGTCCTGTGTCGCGTCTGGAGCTGTTCCATTGCTCGCACGAAGGCGAACAGACACCGCACCAGTCGCCGTGGGCGTCCAGGTGACGACTCCGGTTGTGGTATTGATCAACATACCGGTTGGATTGGTGACCAAGGCAAAGGTCGGTGCTGGTGAACCGGCGGCATCTACGTCGTAGCTCCAGACCTCGCCAATCCAGGCCGTGGTTGTCGCGGTTGAAGTAAACGCCGGAGAACTGGTGATGGTGATGGAGAGTGCGCGGGTGACGGTGGCGCCAACGGTGTCCGTCGTCCGCACCGTCACTGGGAAAGTGCCCGTTGCGCTCGGAGTGCCGGCGATCGTGCCATTGGTCGCCAGGCTCAGACCACCGGGAAGAGGGCCGCTGCCGCCGGCTATGGCCCAGGACAGTGCGCCGGTTCCCCCGCTGCCAAGGACAGTCGCGCTGTAGGGTGCGCCGATCGTTCCGTTGGGTAGGGTGGCGGTGGTGATGGTCGGAGCGGGGTTGATCTGCCAGGTGCAGGCGCGGGTGGCTGAGGCGCTGGCATTGTCCTGCACACGTAGGGTGAACGTGTACGTGCCCGCCGTGGTTGGCGTGCCAGACAGCAGACCGGCATTCGACAGGGTCACGCCAGTCGGCAGGGTCCCGGCAGTCACCGTCCAGGCGTACGGGGTGGTACCACCAGTTGCTGAGGCGGTTCTGGTGGTTGCAGCGGTGACAGAGGTCGCAGCGATAGTGGCCGACGAGGTCACGGTCACGCCGCCGAGAACCGTGAGGGTCAAGCTGCGCGTCGCGGTGACTCCGGCAGCATCGGTTACACGTACCGTGAAGGTCGCGGTCACGCCGGTTGGTGTCCCACTGATCGTACCGGTACTCGCTAGGCTCAGGCCGGTGGCCAGCGTTCCCGACGCCAGATCCCAGAGGTATGGCGTTGTTCCCGCATTGCCCGCCAAGGTCGTGGAATAGGTCGCACCCAAGGTGGCGTCGGGCAGCGAGGCCGTGGTGACGGCAGGGGCCGCATTGACCAGCAGGGTGCAGGCCCGATCGACCCGGGCACCATTGCCGTCAGTGGCTCGGGTGGTGAAACTGGTGTTGCCGGCACTGGTCGGGGTGCCGGAAATCACCCCGGTCGAGCCGTTGATGGACATGCCGGCTGGCAGGGTTCCGGCGGAGACGCTCCAGGTGACCGGTGCGCGTCCACCGGTGGAACTCAGGCTGCGCGAAGGGGTCGCGCCGATCGTGGTCGGTGCCAGGGTCGGACCGCCTGTGACGCCCAACGAACTGACGAATTTCCAAATTTCACCACTGCTGTAATCGGTGACGTAGACTTCGCCGCTGGCATCCCGTCCGAATGCGGTGGGATTGTTCATGCTTCCGCTACCGCGCAGTTCCGTGGTGCGTTCGGCCTGTTCGCTGAGGACGCCTCCAGAACTGCGCCTCAGTGACCACATACGGCTACTGCCGTAGTCACCATAGAAGTACGTGCCTGCCAGGTTGGGCATGCTGCTACCTCGATAGACGCAGCCACCGATGACGCAGTACCCACCAGTCCGATCGTAGTCAACTACTGGCGCAGTGTAGGTGGTAACCGGGGTTTCCCCAGTGTATCGATTGGTTCCCTCCCATACGCGCCAACCGAAATTCACGCCAGCTTGCCCAGCAGGTATCAAGCTGATCTCTTCTATGGCATTCTGTCCAACGTCGCCAATCCATAGGTTGCCGTCGTTATCGAAATCACAGCGCCACGGATTGCGCAAGCCGATGGCCCAGAGTTCACCACGCTGGCCGCTGACCCCGACGTAGGGGTTATCCGAAGGTATAGCATATGGGAAGGCGGCATCGACGTCGATACGGATGATCTTGCCCAGCAGCGTATTGCGATTCTGGCCATTGCCGATGGATCCGTGGTTGTCACCGCCGCCGCCGCCGTCACCGCTGCCGATGTACAGCTTGCCGTCCGGTCCGAAATCCAGCCACCCGCCGTTGTGATTCGTTTCGGGCTGATCGTAGGCGAGGATCACCTGCATCGTTGCCGGGTCCGCCGTGTCTGGATTGCTGACACTACGGGTGTAGCGGCGGATATCGGTGTGCCGTCCTCCTCCAGTTACATTTGGCGTCGTTACGTTGACGTAGACGTATCCATTGCTGGCATAATTCGGATGGAAGGCATGTCCGAGTAGGCCTTCCTCATTTCCCGAGGTCCGATTGCCGACGGTCAGGAACGTTCCCTGGATGGTGCCTGTGGCGAGCGTGATGATCTGGATCTTGCCGGTGTCCTGCTCGGCCACGAACAAGCGGGCATCGTCGCCCGAGGCATGCGTAATGTTGATTGGTTTGGCCAACCCTGTGCTCAGTCGCGTGGCGACGACCCCCAGTGGAGGCTCACCAGCCGTCAGCCCAGTGATAAGCACCAGCAATACGAATAATCTGGCATTGTTGGTCATTTGAAATTACTCAAACGACCAAGCATGGGCCAGGTTCAGCAGATCGCGCCAACCTTCTACGCGAGGTCAGCCCAAAGCAGTGCGCTGCAGCTTGAAGATCTCGTCAATTGCAGCCGAGCCGGCGACCAGCAGCTCATCGAGTTTGGCACGTGGGAAGACACCATGTTCGCCAGTGCCCTGCACTTCGACGAAATCACCGGTACCGCCGCCCAGGGGGCAGCGCATGACCAGATTCATGTCGACCTCAGCGGTCGAATCCTTGGCGTAATCGAGATCGACCTCGACCTGACCTTTGACGATGCCAACCGAGATGGCTGCGATCTGGCCAAGCAGGTAGTGCGCGGCTCCGGCCTTCTGCTTCTGCTTGGTCGCCAGTTCAGCAAGGGCGTCGCTGACTGCGATCCAGGCGCCGGTGATGGCGGCGGTGCGGGTTCCGCCGTCGGCATCGATGACATCGCAGTCGACCGCGATGGTGACTTCTGGCAGCTTGTCGATGTCGACGGCGGCGCGCAACGCGCGGCCGATCAGGCGTTGGATCTCGACACTGCGGCCATCTTGCTTGATCCCATCGCGACGCTTCCGCGGCCCGGTGGAGCCGGGCAGCATGGCGTATTCGGCGGTCAACCAGCCGCCTTTCCCGCGGCGGTACGGAGGCACCTCGCTCTCGATGCAGGCGCTGCACAGCACGCGGGTGCGACCGAAGGAGACGAGACACGAACCGGCCGGCTTGGCCTGGTAACCGCGTTGGAAGGAAATGGGGCGCATGGGGCTTTCGGGTTCGACAACAGGAGTTCAGGCTTTGGGGCGCATCGATGCCAGCAGCGCTGGCCCATCGGCACTCATCAACACGCGTAGAACGGCCTTCTGGGCATGCAGGCGATTCTCAGCTTGATCGAAGACGATCGACTGCGCCGATTCCATGGCGCCGTCGGTGATCTCTTCGCCACGATGGGCCGGGAGGCAGTGCATGACCTTGGCCTTGGGTGCCATCGACAGCAGTTTCTCGTTGATCTGGTAGCCCTGGAAAGCTTTCAGGCGGATCGCCTTTTCGGCTTCCTGTCCCATGCTTGTCCACACATCGCTGTAGAGGATGTCGGCATTGGCGACCGCCTGGGCCGGATCATGCAGCTGAATGACCGACGTGCCCCAGCTCGCGCCGAAAGCGGCGATATCCTCGGCGGTGAAGGCGTAGTCCTTGGGGCAGGCCAGGACTAGGGTCGAGCCGGCGAGGATGCAGGCGTGGGCCAGGCTGCGGCTAACGTTGTTGGCGTCACCGATGAAGACGATGCGCTTGCCTGCCACCGAGCCGAAGTGTTCGTGGATGGTCTGGAAGTCGGCCAGCGCTTGGCACGGATGCGACGCGTCGGACAGGCCGTTGACTACCGGGATCGACGCATGTTGGGCCAGCCCGGCGACGGTCGCGTGCTTGAACACTCGGGCCATGATGCCGTGGTGATAACGCGACAGCACGCGGGCTGCGTCCTGCACTGGTTCGCGCTCACCGAGGCCGATCTCCTCGCCACGGAGGTAGATGCCATGGCCTCCGAAATCGACCATTGCGACTTCGAAGGATAGACGGGTGCGCAATGAGGGCTTCTCGAAGATCATCACCAGCGTCTTGCCGGTCATGCAATGATCGGGGATGTTCTTGCGACGGCGGTCCTTGAGGTAGCCGGCCAGAGCCAGCAAGCCGTGAAAGTCCGCAGAGGTGAGTTCATCGAGGGAGAGGAAGTGCTTCATGCTGGTTTCGGGTTTCGGGTTTCGGGTCCAGGACCCGCTAGACCTAGTTCAGTCGCAGTTCGGTGCCGATGCCTTCGGCAGTGAATATCTCAAGCAGCAGCGCGTGCGCCTGGGCCGCGCCCAGAATGTGGATCTTGCCAACGCCACGTTCGAGAGCGCCGATGCAGCTTTCGACCTTGGGGATCATGCCGCCAGAGATGACCTTGCGGGCGATCAGGTCGCGCACTTCGGCCGCGCTCAGACTGCTGAGCAGGGTCGATGGATCCTTGGGATCCGTAAGCACGCCGGGCACCGTGCTCATGAATACCAGTTTCTCGGCATCCAGCGCAGTGGCGACAGCGAGGGCGATGTCATCGGCGTTGGTGTTCAGGACCTGACCTTCAGCTGTCACCGACAGTGGTGGCACGACCGGGATGAGGCCACGCGTAGCGTAGCGGGCAAGACGTTCCTTGTCGACCGAGGTCGGCTGGCCGACCAGGCCAAGCTGCGCATCCATGAGCTCGCCTCTGACTGGCTCGTGGCGGGGCGGGCACATACCGATGGCGGCGCCACCGAGAGCGAACACGCGGTTGACGATGTGTGCGTTGAGCTTCTCGACCTCACGAGCGACGATCACCATCGCCGCCGCATCGGTGACGCGACGGCCGTTGTTGAACACTGGGGTCAGGCCGGCCGCCTCCATGGCGCGCGAGATCGACTTGCCGCCGCCATGCACCAGTACGGGGGATACGCCGACCTGCTCCAGGAAGACCAGATCGGTCAGCAAGCGGTCGAGAACGGCAGGATCCTCGATCGGTTCGCCGCCAACCTTCACCACGACCACGGCTTCGTGGAAGTGCTTCAGATAGGGCAACGCCTCGATCAATACGCTGGCTTTGCGGGTGGCTTCGTCGACCACGGTCTCTCCGGGAATGGATGAAGAGACGAAAGCTACAGGGTTTCCACTGGGGTCCAGTGGGTTCCTGGGCAGTCCAGAAATTAACGGCCGATCAGGCTGCCGAGCATCCAGGGGGCCAACCAGGGTCCCAGGGCGATGGCCAGGGCTGCGCCAGCTGCCAAATACGGACCAAAGGGAATTTCGCGCCCCCCCCCGAGGAGTCGCATCGGAATGCCGACCAGGGCGCCGACGACGGTGGCGAACATGAACGCCGCTACGGTGCCGACCGGACCGAGGAAGGCGCCCAAGGCGCAGAACAGCTTCACGTCGCCAAAACCCATGGCATTGCGCTTGAAAAAGGTCGTTCCGACCAAGCCAATGGTCCACGGCAGCCACCAGCCGACCAGGGCTCCGAGGATCGCCTGGGCCAGACCAAGGCACAGGATGCGGCCTGGATGCCAGTCGTTGGCGAGCGGGCCAGGGCCGATCGCCAGGATCGCGATGATGGCGATCGTGGTCCAGACGGAGGTGGTGCCGATGAACCACCAAGCCCCCATCGCCATGGCGCGGTGGTCACGCTCTTCCCACGTCTCCTTCAGGTTGCCATAAACCCGCCGGGCCAACGGCAGCGACAGGGCGATCAGACCGAGACCGACCAGTGCAACCATACCGAGACGCCAGGCGGCAGTGGTCGGGGTGCCGATCCAGCCTTCCATGGCATCCCAAGTGCGGAACCACCACTGCGGATCCAAGGTGGGTTGCCAATCACCGCCGCTGACGGTATTGGCCACCAGCGATGCCACCGATTCCACAATAGGCGTCCATGGCCAGATCATGTTGGTGCTGGTCAGCACCGCGAGCGGGATGGCCACTGTCTGCAAGCCTTTGGTCAACTCATCCGGGATGATCAGATGATCCCAGTCGATTAACATCGAGGCGATCAACAGCCACGTCAGCAGCAGCAAGACGGTCAGTCCGCACGCCAGCGCAAGGTACGGATGTCCCGCCGCCGCCAGCGGCAAGCACCAGAGATACGGCTTGGTCAGCACTGCCCAGGTGACCAGCGCAGTGATCGCCCCAACCGCCACCTCCATGACCGGACACGACAGCGGGATGGCTGTGCCGCAATGTTTGCAGCGACCACGCAGCAGCAGCCAGCCAAGGATGGGGATGTTCTCCAGCGTGCCGAGCTTCGTGCCGCAGGCTCCGCAACGGCTGGGCGGCGTGACGATCGACAGCCCACGCGGCATGCGGTAGACGACGACGCCGAGGAAGGACCCGGCACAAGCGCCGAGCAGTGCGGCTGCGATGATCGCGGCGGTCAGCACGCTGCCGGTCCGTTCATCCGGCCGAAGCCAGGTGGGCCGTGATGCGGGCGAGATCGCTCATGCCGAGGTAGCGTCTGCCGGCGACATCATTGGTTGCCAGCCATCCGGCGGCCTCGCTGATGGTGATGATCGGAGCGACCTCGATGGCGAGTTCCAGGCGGATCTCTTCGATCGCCGTCTTCTGACCCGTGCCGCGTTCTTGGCGGTCGACCGCGACCACTGCGCCAAGTACGTTGACGCCGGTCGGTTTCAGCTTGGCTAGGCTCTCGCGCAGGGCGGTGCCGGCGGTCAGGACATCATCGACGATGACGACCTTCAGCCCCGGCTTCAGCGGATGGCCGACGAAGCTGCCACCGTCGCCGTGGTCCTTGGCCTCTTTGCGGTCGTAGGTCCAACCGATCGGCCGGCCAACCAGGCGCTCGTACTCGGCCGCGGTGGCGAGACCGAGCGGAATGCCTTTATAGGCCGGCCCGAAGATGACCTGCACATCGTCGCCAAAACGTGCCCGCACGGTGGCGGCGTACGCCTCGCCCAGCGAGGCCAGATCGCCGCCCATGTGGAAGCAACCGGTGTTGATGAAGTACGGGCTTTTCCGACCGCTCTTCAGCGTGAAATCGCCGAACTTGAGCGCCTGGCGAGTGACCAGGAGCTCAAGGAAGGCGGTTTGGGCCGGGGTCACTTCGCGTCGTCCACGATCTCGACGCTGAAGCGGTCGCCCTGCTTGACTGCCAGCACAACCTTCAGGTCGCTGTCGTCGACGATGCGACCGAACACCGTGTGGACGCCATCGAGGTGCGGAGTTGCCTTGTGCGTGACGAAGAACTGGCTGCCACCGGTGTCCTTGCCGGCGTGGGCCATGCTCAGAGTGCCAGGGGTGTGGATCTCGGGGTTACCCTTGGTCTCGCACTTGATCTTGTAGCCCGGGTCGCCGGTGCCGGGCATGCCGCTGGCGCCTTCTTTGGTGTTCGGGCAACCGCCCTGGATGACGAATCCAGCGATGACGCGATGGTACGCCAGCCCGTCGTAGTACTTGTCTTTCGCCAGCTTGACGAAGTTCTCGACCGTCTTGGGGGCGACTTTGGGGAAGAGTTCGAGGCGGATATCGCCGCGAGGCGTGTGCATGATGGCGCGCATAGGGGCTCCGGTGGAGCGGGACATACTCCGGCTCAGGCCAGCTTGGCAATCGTCTGGTGGAAGAGTGGCCGACGCGGGGGGGATCCGGCGTACGCCAACCAGATCCAGGCTGTCGAGCACGTCTCCGTCCTGTCGGGGCCGCTTGTCGCAGCAAATCTTCCGCTCGCTGCGCCAGGGCGTGTTCACCAGGATCAAGGCCGCATCCGCATGCCAGTCATCCAGTCGTCGCAACGAAACTCGCCAGGTCGGTTGGTACCAGATTCTTCTGCCACCAGTCGACCATCGAGGTAGAGCCACGCGGTGTCGCCGGAGTAGGCGAGTTCCAGCAGCACGTCGTCGAGGACTACCGCGCTAGAACCGGTGAAGGACAGCCTCCACGCCTGGGCTTCGGGATCAGCATAGGGATAGGCGTCGGCCCAGACGGGCAGCGGCTCGGCCGTGGCCTGCACCGTGAGGGGCCGTGAGGGGTGGTGTATCCATTGGATGCGATGACGGCTGAATCCATCCGTGGTCTCACCGGGTACCGGCTGTCCATCCGCATGCAGTCTGACCACCGGTGGGAAGACGCTGAGCTGGCGTTCACCCGCGCCAAGCGTGATCAGCTCCAGGCCCTCCGGCGTCGCGATGATTTCGTCGCGGCAGCTGATCACACGTTCCCGGCCGCCCACTGACTGCCCAGACTGCATCAGCCTGATCTGCCGGCAGCACCAGGATCTGTCGCTGGCGGCTGGCTGCCGGCTGGCAGTCCCTGCGCAATGACGTGGAATACGGGGCGATGGAACATTGCGCAGTACGGCTGGTCGAACAGGTCGTAGTCGGGCCGGGCCACGCCATCGATGGTGATCTCCAGTACGCCAGCGTCGAACCCGGCGATGGCTCTCACCGCCAGGGAGCGACCAGAGAAGGCGAAGCTCAGGGTCTCGCCCGGTGCCTCGGCGGTCAGGACATCGACGGGACTCGCAAAGTTGCAGACTTTCTCGGCCTGCCAGCCACGGACCATGCGCCAACCCTCCGCCTGCGTCGGCGCGATCAGGCGGGCCTCAGCCAGATGATCCGAAAACATCGGTGGCGGGAGCGGATACGTTGCCAATGGCGTCGCGCCCGTCGCGTCTGCCCACTCGGACAGGATGAAGGCGCGGAGGCATTCCAGACACTGCTCGTGCCCGAATGGCTGGGATGGCAGCTGTCGCCTGAGAAGTCGCTCCAGACGAACCGACCGGTTTCTATCCGTCGTGACATATCCAGCGCCAGATTGAGGACCGGAATGCCGTAATGCGCCATCACCTGCTCATGGTGCGTAATCACCAGCGGTTCGCGTCGGTCGCGGTAGGCGCTCATCTTGTCCGCATCGGCGAGGTATAGGACGAGGATGTCGACCGCGGAGTTGGCGCGGCGGGCCTTGCGACTGAGGCTTTCCATCGCCTGGAGGCGCTGGTTATCTGCCGTGCAGACCCCACCGTCATTCACTGCGAATTCCAGCAACAGCAGGTCCACCGGACCTGCGCTCAGGACCTACTCATCGAAACAGAATGCACTATACGTAGAGTTGGTCCCACCGATGGCGGCGTTGGTGAACTCCAGGCTGGCTGCTGGAAATCGTTCACGTACGCTGGTCTCGGTCAGTTGGCTCCAGCCTTGCATCCGGGTGATCGATCCGCCCTGAAAGGCAACGCGTCCCGCCGCGTCGTGCAGGAACCTGCTGGCGCAGTTGCGCAGGCCGCCACGCCGCTGGCTCACGGATGCGGACATGGCTTCGGCATCCGGTCGGATCACCGTATCGGTGCCCGTCCGGTTTGGACATTCGTGTCCTCGTTTTTAGCCGTTGATACTTGTCGGCAGCGCCAAGCGGTAGCGTTCACGGTAGGCACTTGGCGGTTCGCCGACCAATTGGCGGAAACGGCGGGCAAAGTGCAGGGGGTCTGGAAATCCGATGGTGCGGGCGATCTGGGCGACCGGCGTTGCACCCTCGACCAGTAGACGACAGGCCAGGGCCATGCGCAGCCCTGAGCGGAAACGCTCGGGAGGCAGGCCGACGGCCTGGCGCCACAGACGGCGGAAATGGGGAAAGCTGAGTCCTTCGGCTTTGGCCAATGTGGTAAAATCATGATCGCGCAGGCAGTCCGCCTCGACCAGGGCGCGGACGCGGGCGATCGCGTCCTGCGGGGCGCTACCAGATTTTGCTGCGAGAAGGCTTTCCAGGACCAGCCGTTCGCAGACGCGGTCGAGTCGATCGGCCTGTGGTGGGCTGTGTGCCCCGAGTTGGCGCAGTTCAAGCAGAAGCGGTTGCAGCTGGTTCGGACCAAGATGCCACAACGGCCGTTCCGGATCAATGAATCCACTGAAGCGCAACTGCGCTTCGCAGGTGGCCGGATAGATGATGAACAATTCGTCCCAGGCACCGATTGGCCCATAGTCGCAGGCGATGCCTGGCCGCTGGGTCAGGACGCACGGCGCGCGTACCTCGAGCAAGCGTCCCTGCCAGGCATAGGTGCCGTGTCCAGAGAGGATGAAGCTGAAATTGCAACTGCGAAAGCCGTGACGTACGCGGTAGCGTTTGCCGGGCAGAAAGCCGACATGGGCAACCGGCAACGGGGATGGATGGTGCCGGGGTAGACGGTCCGCGTGAATGATCAAATTATCCATGAGCGCGATCCTTCCCACCTATGGCGGCCGGACAATCAGCAGTACGCTGGGGATCACGCCGTCAGAGCCCCTCCCGAGGAACCCATGAGCGACCAATTCTTCCCCACTGTCCCCAAGCCGATCGCCTACGAAGGCCCCGAGTCGGACAATCCGCTCGCCTTCAAGTGGTACGACGCCAAGCGCAAAGTTGCTGGCAAGACCATGGAGCAGCACCTCAAGTTCGCTGTCTGCTACTGGCACACCTTCAAAGGGACGGGCAGTGATCCGTTCGGCGGCGGCGTCTACGACCGTCCGTGGAATGTCAGCAGCGACCCGATGCAGCGCGCGACCGACACCATGGACGCCGCCTTCGAGTTCTTCCGCAAGCTCGGTGCGCCCTACTGGTGCTTCCATGATCGCGATATCGCCCCGGAAGGCGCCACGGTCAGCGAGAGTGCGGCCAACCTCCAGACCATCGTGACCCAGGCCAAGAAGCTGCAGAAGCAGACCGGCACCAAGCTGCTGTGGGGCACCGCCAACCTGTTCAGCCATGGCCGCTACAGCCACGGTGCCTCGACCAATCCCGACCCGTTGGTGTTCGCTCACGGTTGCGCCCAGGTGCGTCGTGCGCTTGACGCCACCGTGGAACTCGGCGGCACCGGCTACGTCTTCTGGGGTGGCCGCGAAGGCTACAGCATGCTCGGCAACACCGACATGAAGCAGGAGCAGACCCAGTTTGCCCGCTTCCTGCACATGGCGCACGAATACGCCCAGAAGATCGGCTTCAAAGGCCGCTTCTTTATCGAGCCGAAGCCGAAAGAGCCGAGCACGCACCAGTACGACGTCGACGCCGCAACGGTCCTTGGCTTCCTCAAGGATCATGGCATCGACTTCGTTGATCTGAACATCGAGAACAACCATGCCACCCTGGCCGGGCACACCTTCGCCCACGACCTGACGGTTGCCAGCCAGGCTGGCCGTCTTGGCAGCCTCGATATCAACCGCGGCAATCCGATGCTCGGCTGGGATACCGACCAGTTCCCCACCGGCGTCGAAGACGCGGTCTGGGCCATGCACATCATCCTCGACCAGGGTGGGCTGAAGCACGGCGGTCTGAACTTCGATGCCAAAGTGCGTCGCGGCTCGTTCGACCTGGAAGACCTGTTCCACGCGCACATCGGCGGCATGGACGCCTTCGCCCGCGCCCTGATCATCGCCGACAAGATGCGCCAGGATGGCTTCCGGGCCAAGCTGCTCGCCAATCGCTATAGTGGTTGGAAGAAGGGCTTCGGCGCCGATGTCATGAAGGGCAAGGCCACCCTTGAAGACGGCGAGTTGTACGCCACCAAGCAGGGCGAGCCCAAGCGCATCAGCGGTGGCGAAGAACTGTTCGAGAACCGCTGGAACCAGTACCTGTTCGACCGCAGCCTGCGCTGAATTACTGTCCAGAGGTGCCGACGCGGACGTGCGCTTCCGTGCACGTCCGCGTCGGCGTATCATAACCACAGCCATCAAGGTTACCGTCATGCTCGTCCTCGGCCTCGACTCCTCGACCCAGTCCATTACCGCCGTCGTCCTCGACACCGCCTCTGGTCAGGTAGTGCACCAGCGAGCATTGAATTTCGATCGCGATTTTCCGCAGTACCGGACGAAGAACGGGGTGCTGCCGCATGCCGATCCGGCGATTGTCCATGCGCCTCCGTTGATGTGGGTCGCGGCGCTGGATCGTATTCTCGATGAATTAAAGGACGTTGTCGATCTTAGCCAAATCGGTGCCATTGCTGGCAGCGCCCAGCAGCATGGCTCGGTCTATCTGCGCAGCACGTTTACCGAAGTGTTGTCGCAGCTTACTGCCGAAGCGCCCTTGGCCGACCAGTTGGCCGGTGTCTTCACCCGTTCCACCTCGCCGATCTGGATGGACAGCAGTACGGCCGAGGACTGCCGTGCCATCGACGCCGCATTGGGCGGACCACTGGATACCCAGCGGATTACCGGTTCGGCAGCCTATGAGCGCTTCAGTGGGCCGCAGATCCGCCGCTTCGCCCGCACCGAGCCCGCAGCTTGGCAGGCCACTGGCCATGTCCGCCTCGTCTCCTCGTTTCTCGCGTCGATCTTGGCCGGCAAGCCGGTCGGCACCGATTGGGGTGATGCCAGCGGGATGAATCTGCTTGACCTGTCATCCAAGCGCTGGCACCAGCCGGCACTCGACGCCGTGTCCCCCGATCTCGCAAGCCGTCTCGGCGAGCCGGCCGAACCATGGACTGCGGTCGGCACCATCCATCCGGCCCTGGCCAAACGCTACGGCTTCGCTGCCACCTGCCGCGTTGTCCCGTTTACCGGCGACAACCCGGCCAGCGCCATCGGCCTCGGTCTGGTGCGCGATGGTCATTGCGCTCTCTCGCTGGGCACCAGCGATGTGCTGTTTGCCATTTCAGCTGCTCGTCCGGCCATGCCGCCGGCCGGCCACATCTTCTTTTCCCCGACCGGCGACCACATGGCGTTGTTCTGTTTCGCCAACGGTTCGCTGGCCCGCGAAGCGGTGAAGGATGCGCATAAGCTCGACTGGAACGGGTTCACCGCAGCGCTTGGACGCACCGCCCCGGGGAATAGCGGTCGCCTGATGCTGCCGTGGTTCCGGCCCGAGATCGTACCCAAGATCCTGAAGCCCGGAGTGGTCCGCGCCAATCTCACGCTAGGCGACGTCGATGCCGAGTGCCGCGCAGTGGTCGAGGGACAATTCACCAGTATGCGACTGCGTGCCAAAGAGGCCGGGATCACCCCGTCCGCCCTGCGTGCAACCGGCGGCGCTGCGCAGAATCCAGCCATTCTGCAGATCGCGGCCGATGTCTTCCAGTGCCCGGTCCGTCGTTCCAATGTGACCAACACGGCTGCCTTGGGTGCAGCGGTGCGGGCGGCCCATGCGCAGGAACGCGCCGGTGGCTGGGATCGTCTGGTCGTCTCTGCCGTCGAGCCGCAATTGGGCAGCGTGGTCGAACCCCGTCGCGACCTCGCTCGGGTGTACGATCAGTTAGCAATCGACTATGCATCGCTTGAGTCAAAAGAGCTGGCGGGACGCTCCTGACGCTCCGCGTGCGGTCGCAGGATGCGATATCGCAGCTTGTCTAGCAGTGAAACCTCCAGACAACCTCGCCCTCATATCGCTGGACCAGCAGGCGGCTCATCCGAGGTCCGTCCGCACCAGGACTACGGACGCACATGCAGTTTTCCGACTTCGGGCTCTCTGAGCCCATCCTCCGCGCCATCGGCGCTGAGGGTTACACCACGCCCACCCCGATCCAGGCCAAGGCCATTCCACCGATCATGGAAGGCCGTGATCTGGTCGGCATCGCCCAGACCGGCACCGGCAAGACCGCCGCCTTCGCCCTGCCCATCCTCGATCGCTTGTCCAAGACCCCGCCGCGCCACCAGCGCCAGGTCCGCTGCCTGGTGCTGACCCCGACCCGCGAGCTTGCCGCCCAGGTCGCTGACAGCTTCAAGACCTATGGCCATGGCCAGCACCTGCGCTCGACCGTGATCTTCGGCGGCGTTGGCCAGAATCCCCAGGCCCAGGCCCTGCGCACCGGCGTAGACATCTGCGTCGCCTGCCCCGGCCGCTTGCTGGATCTGATGCAGCAGGGCCTGTGTCATCTGGAGCACGTCGAGGTCCTCATCCTCGACGAGGCCGATCGCATGCTCGACATGGGTTTCATGCCCAGCATCAAGCGCATCATCCAGAAGGTGCCGCAGCAGCGCCAGACCTTGCTGTTCTCGGCGACCATGCCGCGCGAGATCCGCGAACTTGCGTCGTCCTTGCTGCACGATCCGGTCGAAGTGTCGGTGGCCCCGATCAGCTCGGCGGCCGAGACGGTCAGCCAGGCCGTCTATCTGGTGCCCAAGAGCCTGAAGCAGGCCTTGCTGACCCAGATCCTGCAGGGACCCGGGGTCGAACGTGCCATCGTCTTCACCCGCACCAAGCACGGCGCCGACAAGGTCGTCCGCAAGTTGGAAGCCTGCGGCATCCGTGGTGAGGCGATCCACGGCAACAAGAGCCAGAACCAGCGTCTGCGCGCTCTGGATGCCTTCAAGAAGGGTCAGATCCGTGTGCTGGTCGCCAGTGACATTGCTGCCCGCGGCCTCGATATCGATGACATCACCCATGTGATCAATTTCGAGATTCCCAACGAGCCGGAAACCTACGTCCACCGCATCGGACGGACCGGACGCGCCGGAGCCAGCGGTTGCGCGGTCAGTCTGTGCGACCACGAAGAACGCGGCTTCCTGCGCGATATCGAACGCATTATCAAGAAGCCCGTGCCGGTCCTCGCCCTGCCTACCAACCTGCCCGAGATGCCGCCCGAACCACCACGCGAGTTTGAGCAGCGTCAACGTGGCGGTGGCGGTGGTGGCGGCCGTCGCTTCGGCGGCGGCGGCGGCGGTGGCGGTGGTGGCGGCGGACATGCCCCGAATCGCCCCCATGACCCGCACCGCAGCGGTCACGGCAACCCGAGCCGGCGCAACAGCGGTGGTGGTGGTGGTGGCGGTCGCGGGGGTGAGGGCGGCGGCGGTGGCGGCCGCGGTGGCCGCCAGACGCGCAGTAATCCCTGGTGATCCTGCGACCCGGAACCCGCAACCTGGACTGCTTCTGACATGCCGATCCTGCTTTCGTGCCGTGGCATCAGCAAAGCCTACGATGCCCATCCCCTATTCGAAGATCTCGCCTTCGGCATCGATGCCGGGTCGCGCATCGGCATCATCGGTCCGAACGGCTCGGGCAAGTCGACCCTGGTGCGCATTCTCGCTGGTCTGGAGATCCCGGACTCCGGCGAGGTCGCCCTGGCCAGCGGTACGCGGCTGGTGTACTTGCCGCAGCGCGATGATTTTTCTGCGGACGCCACCCCGATCGGCGAGTTGCTGACCATCATCACCGAGGGCGAGGATCACGAGCGTGAGTATCGCGCGACACGCATCCTCAGTGAGGCCGGTTTCGGTCAGGTCGGTAACCCGCGACTTGATCAGCGGGTCTCCGAACTGTCCGGTGGCTGGCGCAAGCGACTCGCCATCTTGCGTGCGGTGTCGCGCGAACCCGATCTGCTGCTTGCCGACGAACCGACCAACCATCTTGATCTCGAAGGCATTTGGTGGCTGGAGAAACTGCTCGCGACCGCGCGCTTCACCATCACCGTGGTCAGCCACGACCGCTTCTTTCTGGAGCGCGTGTGCAGCCGGGTGATCGAGATCAACAAGCTGTATCCGGGCGGCATGTTCGCCTCCAATGGTGGCTACGCGACTTTTCTTGAGAAGCGTGCTGAACTGGTTGCCAATCAGAAGAAGCAGCAGGACGTCCTCGACAACGTCATGCGTCGTGAGGTCGCCTGGCTGCGCAGCAATCCTGCCGCCCAGATGGTTAAGTCGAAGGCGCGCATCGACCGCGCCGGCGAACTCGGCGACAAGCTTGGCCAGCTCAAGTGGCGCAACGGCCAGACCCGTACCGTCGACATCGACTTCACCGCTACCGGTCGACGCACCAACGACCTGGTGGTGATCGACGGCGTGACCAAGAAGCTCGGCGGCAAGGCGCTGTTCGCCAATGTCGAACTGACCCTCTCGCCGGGCACCCGCTTGGGCGTGATGGGGCTGAATGGCAGCGGCAAAACCACCTTCCTGAAGGTGTTGTGCGGCCAGTTGGCGCCCGATGCCGGACGGGTGAAGTTGGCAGTTGATTTGAAGGTGGTCTATTTCGACCAGCGGCGCGAGGCGTTGGATCCACACATGCAACTGCGCAAGGCGCTGTGCCACAGCGGCGATACCGTGACCTATCGGGGCCGCGGCATCCACATCGCGGCCTGGGCCAAGCGTTTCCTTTTTAGTCCAGCTCAGCTCGATCTGGAAGTCGGCAAGTTGTCGGGTGGCGAGCAGGCGCGCGTGCTAATCGCTGACTTGATGCGCAAGGATGCGGACCTCCTGATCCTCGACGAACCGACCAATGATCTCGACATCCCGTCGCTGGAAGTGCTCGAACAGAGCCTGTCAGAGTTCCCCGGCGCCGTCGTCCTGGTGACCCACGACCGCTGGCTGCTGGAGCGCGCTTCGACCGTATTGCTCGCTCTTGATGGCCAGGGCGGAGCGTTCCGGGTCTCGGATACCGCCCAATGGGAGGATCTGGCCTCGCGCATCGCGGCATCCCGCCAGCCTGCCGGTGCGCCGGCGCCAGCTTCGGCTCAGAAGGTGGTCGCAAAGCCATCGTTGGCTGGATTGAGCAAGCCTGAACGTCGTGAATTGGAGCGCATGGAGGACCGCATCGCGGCGGCAGACGAGGCGATCACGGCAGCTGAAGCCGAAGTGAATGCCGCTGGCAGTGATGCCCCGCGTCTGGAAAAAGCCTGCACCACCCTGGCAGAGGCGCAGTCCCAACTTGAGCAGCTCTACGCCCGCTGGGCCGAACTCGAAGCCAAGGTCAAGGCAAGCAATAGCTAGCTTCGCCAGACTGATGCGACCAGCATGCATCGTGCTGTGCACGTCCCTGCTTGGCGCTGCTGAAGGGGGCATGGAGGACGATGGACGCATACCCTACGGGCTTCGTCCCGATGGGATCGACAATCCTGCGCGTTGGCGGTATGTACCGGACAACCGGCTGATCGGCGGCCCCTTCTGGGATCGCATGTTCGTCAGCGCCTTTCCCGTGCCCATTGTTTCGTTCGATGAGGCAACCGGGGCTGGATTGGGAGTCGGATTTGTTGATATCGAGCCTGCCAGCACGCGGCGACGCCATGCGCTTGGCGTGTTCGCCTTGCGAACCAGCGGCGGACTGGAGACGTATCGTGGATTCTATCGGACTAAGCTGGCTCATGCCGAGGTGCCCGGTGGAGTCATCTATGAAGAGCGGTCGACGCTGACGTTTAGGGGCGGATATCAGCGCAATCCTGTGCGTCGATTCTTTGGCTTCGGGGCTGGCACGACGGCTGACGACGAGACCAGCTACACCGATGAGGTTGCCGATGCTGCCGCCGTGCTGAAGCATGGCGTACCGACGGCAGATGGTGATCTGACGGCGGACATCAGCCTGGAGGCCAGTCACCGCAACCTGGCACCTGGCATCCAGGAAGGAGTTCCGTCGACCACAGATTCGCACACTGAGCTGACATCCGCATCAGATGGCATCAATATCTTGTGGATCGGTGCGGGTGTCCGCTGGGACGTGCGTGATAGCGAATCCAGCCCGTACCACGGTGGTACCGTGGCGTTCGACGTCGACTTGGCCCCGCTGGCCAGCGAGAGGCGGACGGGTGGCATCGCCACCCTCAGTGGCGTATTCGTCCAGGCGCTGCCGGCTCCATTCCACGACTCTGGAGCAGTTGGGCTGGCAATCCGGGGAGCCGAGGAGAATCCCCCGACCGATACCCTTGCCTTCGGCTGCTTTATCAAGTCCGCCTGGGGTGACCTGCCCTTCCAAGAACTGCCAGCTCTCGGCGGCAGCGACACCCTGCGCGGCTATCTCGCCGACCGCTTCACCGACCAGGCCGCTTGGCACGCGGCCGCAGAGTGGCGCCTGTGGGTGGTACCGCGCGGCGTCCGTCTGAGTGACAAAGTCCGGATTCAGCGCATCGGTTTGGCGCCATTCGTCGATGTAGGCAGCGTGGCTGACAAGCTAGCGAATCTCGCAACATCCGACATACGCCACAGCGTCGGTCTGGGCATCCGCTTTATGTGGGAGCGCGACCTGATCTTCCGGCTGGATGTGGCGCGAAGTCCAGATCAGATCGGTACCAACTTCGAATTCGGTTACAGCTTCTAGTCAGGCTTCGACGCCGTGCAGATTCCAGATCCGAGCCGCCTTCGCCTACCGGTCGATCCGTCCCTGGAACATCTTCGCAATCAGGCCAAACGCCTGTGCCGGACAACTCCGTCGCTCTCGCTTTCGCTGCAGCAAGCCCAGCATCAAATCGCCAAGGCCTTTGGCCTATGGCTGCGGTGATTGGGACGAACTCTCCGCCGTGGTCGGCAGCAAGGCTCAGGGCCGCGAGCATCTGACAGATGCGCCACCACACCCGTCGCTGTTGGCTGACGCGGCGAACCGCAACGACATTGAGGCAGTGCAGCGAATCCTTAGGCAGGAAAGCTGTACCCATCACGATCTCGATCGCGCCTTGGCCCGGACCGTGTTCTGTTTCGCCGAACGACGGGCGATCGCCGAGTTGCTGCTAGAGCACGGCGCGGACCCAGACGGCCAGAACGGCTCGGCTTACGGTCCGATCGCACTGGTGACGGGCGAATGCCTGGATCCAAATGGGATGCAGGTTCTGTACGACCACGGCGCCGACTTGGCATTTCCTCCGCTGACGACCAAATACGGTGATGTCTGCATGCTATCGAGCGTGCTGGGGGCCAAGCAACGCGGCACAAACACTACGAAGCACGTCGGCATTGATTTTCGGCTGCGCATCGGTGCGCCCTTACCGGTCGGGATGTCGCCGGCAGTGCTCGCCATCCACCGCGGGGATGTTGTCGAATTGGAGCAGGCTCTGGAGCGCAATCCCAGTCTGGCGATCCGCGCGATTCCCGACTTGGCCTACGGGAACACCAGTCTGACTATGAACTGCGCCTCTCCGGCGATCCGGACGGTACTGGCGGGCACGATGTTCTTGTTCTGATGGATGATCGCTGAGACGGGTTGTACCTGCCACCTGAGCATTTCAGCAACGGCAAACTAGTCGATAACGGCACCATTTTGCCACCTCTGGCTTTGGACGCACGCCCTGACCGTGCTGATGCGGTGTTCGCCAGCGAACTGCCGGTCCGCTGGGTACCTGGCCAGGCGGTGACCATCCGCGGCCAGATCCGCACCACCGGACATGCGCCAGCCCGACTGTCGGTGTGCGGCTTCGACCGTCTGGCCGGCAGCGAGACAGTCAGCCGCCCGGTCACCGCCACCGAGTGGACTCAGGTCGAGATCACCGTCACGCCGAGCAACCCGTGGATCGTCGTCTTGGTCGGTGCGAGCCCGGCGCTGGGCAAGCCC
>JBBQCI010000010.1:0-61625 GCA_038318565.1 Planctomycetota bacterium | reverse complement strand
CTGATGTCGATGGTCGCCTCTACCAAGGCTTCGTCGAGCGGGCAGGCGATGTGACCGAAACGCTCGATACCGGTGCGGTCGGCCAGGGCTTGGCGCAGGCATTGGCCGAGCACGATGCCGCAATCCTCGGTGGTGTGGTGGCCGTCGATGTGCAGATCCCCGGCGCAGGACAGACGGATGGTCGTGCCGCTGTGCTTGCTCAGGGCCTCGATCATGTGGTCGAGGAAGCCGATCCCGGTCGAAACCTCGGCCGTACCAGCGGTATCCAGGTTCCAGGTGGCAGTGATATCGGTTTCGCGCGTCTTGCGCGCTACGGTCGCGGTGCGGGGCATGGCCGCAGGGTATGCGGCGGCAGCCGGCAGCCAGTCCGTCCCCCTGGATCCGGCAATTCACTTTCTGTTCCTGGTACGCATACTCAGTCCACAGTGTCCTTGCCCCCCGATCATCTATTGCGCTCACTCGCATGCGCTCTGGCAGGGGCGGGTTGTGCAGCTGCCGGTCTGATGGGTCTGGGGCCGTGGGTCGTTGCCGGCTGCGCCGTCATCGTTACGGCAGGTTGGTGGCGCATTGGGGTGCCCGCCGCGGCCGCCTTGCTGCCGGCCGCCAGCGTCTTTGGCGGCGGCTGGGTGATGTGGTCGGGCTGGAGCGCAGCAGCGGTGGCAGCGGCGGCGGCCTGGGCGATGTGGTTGGGCCGGCGTGAGGACGGTCTCGTCCTGCCGTTGCGCCGTGAACTGCGCGATGCCGAGCGCGAGCGAGCCGACCTCGATAGGCAGATCGGCCGGTTCCCGCTGCTGCTCGATGCCTGCGTGGCCCTGTCAGCGGCGCGGGAACTGAATCAGTTCGCCACCGTTCTCGCCTCGCGGGCGCGCTCGGTCGCTCCAGAAGCCCGGGAAATCCAGGTATTTCTGTCGCGTGGCGGCGAGCCGGTCTGCCGGGCCGGACTTGATGTCCAGGGACGGCCGTCGCATCGCGAGCCGGACGCAGACGAGTGCTATGTGGCCAACGAGGCCCGCACCCTCCTACGACGCAGTCCGGGCGAGGTCCGTGTCATTGCCCCATTGCGCGCCGACCGCCGTCAGGTTCAGGGTGCGGCAACTGGCGAAGCTCCGCGGGGGGCGTTGTCGCTGCGGCTCGCCGCCGGTGTCGACGGCGCACGCATCGCAGTCGAGTTGGCCCAAGCCTTGGCACGTCTCGGCGGTATCGCCCTGGCCGCGGTCGAGCTGGTCGAACAGGCCCGTGGCATGGCATTGCGCGACGACTTGACGGGACTACTCGGTCGGCACGAATTCCTCCGTCGGCTTGACGAGCTTGTTGCGCAGTCGCGGCGGGTGAAGACCCCACTGGCCGTGGTCATGTGCGACATGGATCATCTCAAGCGCTACAACGATGTGTTCGGCCATCCGGCTGGCGATCTTGCGCTGCGCACAGTAGCGCAGCTGCTGGAGCACGGTCTGCCGACTTCCGGCCTGGCCTGCCGCTGGGGCGGCGAGGAGTTCGCCATTTGCATGGTTGTCGAGGATTTTGCCCAGCTCGCGCGTATTGGCGAGCAGCTGCGAGCCGCGGTCGCCGAGGCCCTGCCTGAGCCAGACCACCCAGAGCGTCGCCTCACCGCCTCGTTTGGTGCCACTCTGGTGCACGACGGCGAAGGGGCTCGTGCGGCTCTCGAACGTGCAGACCGTGGACTCTATCAGGCCAAGGATCAAGGCCGGGACCGCCTAGTGGTGGTGCCATGACCCCGGCCATCATCCTGTTGGTGGCTAGTGCTGCTCTTCTGGCCTGGGTGCTGCGTGGCGGGCGCGAGTCGATCTCGGGGACCCGCTTCGTGGTTGCGGATCCATCGCTGCTGGCTGCCCGCCAGCAGCGGCTGCGCGAGGAGCAGGTCCGGCTGGAGGCAGATCTCGACCTGCTGCGTGGAGTATTCGAGGTCTCGGCCGAGTTGGTCGGCTGCGTCGACGAAGGTGATCTGCGGGCCCGTCTGTCCGGCGCCTTGTCGCGATATTGGTCAGCCAGTGGCCTGGAACTGCTGGTGTGGGAACGCGGAGCCTGGCGTGGCCTGGGTGGACAACCGATCACCAAGGGACCGGAACTGGGTGCTCCCGTGTTGCTGCCCGAGGATGCCGGTGGAGATCTTATCCTCGACCTCAGTCCCGGTGTAGACGGCCAGGCGGCGCTGGTGCTGCACGGTGCGACGGATCAACCCAGCATCGCCAATCTTGGCCCCAACCAACGACGCGCGGTTGCTGAACTGCTGCGTGGTCAATTCGCCCTGTCGCTGCGTCGGGTCATGCTGTTTCGTTCACTCCAGGAACTCGCCCGTTCCGATCCCCTGACCGGGACGTGGCGGCGCTGGTACGGCGAGGCCCGGCTTGCCGAGCTGACCGAGGCCGGAGCGGTCGTAGCGGTGTGCATCGCCGACATCGATCATTTCAAGCTGGTCAACGACACCCATGGCCATGCCGGCGGCGACCGCGTCCTAGCTGCCGTGGCCAAGTCGCTGATCAGAGGCGTTCGATCAGAGGATCTAGTCGCACGCATCGGTGGAGAGGAGTTTCTCATCGTGTTACCGGGGACGCCACCGGTTGCCGCAGCGCTGGTCGCCGAACGCCTGCGCGCTGCGGTTGCTGCGCTGGGCGTGCTGCGCGATCCGGTAACCATTTCGTTGGGCGTGGCGTGTTGTCGTCGCGATGAGAGCGCCGGCGAACTGGTTGCCCGGGCCGATGCCGCGCTCTATCGGGCCAAGGAGCAGGGTCGCGACCGGGTGGTTTCCGCCGACGTCGCCGATGAACTCGGTCTGGTCAGACTCGAACCGGCCCGGCGCGAAATCGGCGGCACCACCGCGATCCATCGGGTGCAGCGTCCACCCAGCGGGACCCTGCCCAAGCAGGGGTGATCAAACCGCTGCGACGGCCTGTTCCAGCGGCCCATACACCGCGTCGATCTCATTGCGGGCGATCTCGACAGCACGTCGCGCCTTGTCGAGGTTGCCGTGCATGCTGTAGACATCGCGTACGACGAATTCGAGCGGCACCTGCTTGCCGTGCAGCGCGGTCAAGGTCGAACGGATCTCCGCCGCCCAGGCATCCTCGTTGAGTACCCGATCGACACCGAGCAGGTTCGGGTTGGGTTTGCGTGAGTAGACGATGCCTGTGCGGTCGAGCAGCTCGCCCATCTTGGTTTGATTGGCCCAGCGTGAGATCGACACGGATTTGAGATTGGGCAGCTTGGAGATGGAGTTCTCCCAAATCGGATCGACTGGTTCGCAGCAGCCCCAGTAGATCTGGCCGTACAACTCAGCCAGATCGCGGTAATAAGGAAAAAAGAATTCGTGGAACAGCTTGGGTTTCACGCCCACCGTTTCCTGACTGTCCATCACCGACCACATGTCCTTCAGCCGTACCTGGCCGCGCGGCGGCTTCGAGGTGGGGAACGTGTCGGTGAAATTGTAGCAGGTGCCGCAGGTGCACTGGTTCTGGTTGTTCAGCTCCAACAGGCCCTCGGCTTCGGCCCACTGCGCCATGCGCTTGGCATTGTCGCGCAGCAGAGCCAGCAGCGCGTGCAACTGCTCGGGTGCATCGTACATCCCCAGAAACATGCCTTCCTGCGGGCAGATGCGCATCAGTCGCTGGGTCAGGTTATTGTTGCCGTAGGTGCTGCTGCGGATGACCACCGGCAGGATGTCGCCGAATATCTCGTTGAGGAAAACGAACTCTTCGTGGGTTGACTCGCGGTTCACCCCGAAACGGGCGGGCTTGATCATGTCGAAGCCCTGGGTCAGGTCTTTCACTGGGCAGTCGAAGTGGTAGCCGGTGACGATGCCTTCACTGTCCTTGATGTACTGGGTTGGGATCTCAACGCCGAATTCGTCGTGCCACACATGCCAGCCCATGTCGAGGCTGCTGGGGCAGACATGGTCATCCCCGAGAAGCTCGTGGTGGCGGATGTTGTAGAGGAATCCCCGTTCGAGGTTCCGGCCTAAGTCGCTGGTGCAGCGCAGCAGGCTCTCGGGCATGAAGTCCCGGGCGAAGGTCCAGCTTTCGATCGCGAACGGCGGCCTGGCACCTGGCCGGTTGTCATTGACCCCGGCCCACAGCGACCGTCGCACCTGCTGGATGGGTAACGCTGCGATGTGGGCCTGGCTGGTGGCCAACTGGCGCAGGATGGAGCGTTCCTCGGCAGAGAGGGCGTAGGGCATGGAATCCTCGGTAGTTGCTGGATCATACGAGGTACAATGCCAATATCTCTGTGTGGATTGTGCCATAACTTGGATAATATTGCTGACATGATCGAGAGCTACCGCAGCGCCATTGCAGCCCCGACGGCGGACGAACGTCGCCTGGAGGTGGTGCCGACCCAGGCCGGGCATTTCGTTTCGCGGCGCCACCAGGTCGTCGACCGCACCATCGACGACGCTCTGGTGATGCTCATCCAGTCCGGCCAGGGCTGGTTCAGCGTCGGCGGTCGCAGGCGCAACCTGACCGCCGGCGATGCCATCCTGTTGCCCGCCAACCGCAGCCACAGTTTCTCGTGTGATCCGGATGTCGGCTGGGATCTGCTGTGGGTTCACTATCAAGGCAGCTGGGCTGACGCCCTGGCCCTGCAATCCGGCTTCGCCGGAGACCGTCTGGTCATCCGGGTCGGTATAGAACCCGAACCGGCGCGTCGCATGACCGCCATCCACGGACTACTCGCAGCCCGCGGCCGTCACAGTCAGCTGGATGCGGCCGTCGAGCTGGTCGCCTTGCTGGTGGCGCTCAAGAAGTGCGATGTGGAGCGGCTTGGCGAAGACGCACGCCTGATCGCCGTGGTCGAGCAGGGCGGCGGACTCGCGGCGATGGCCGCGGCAGCTGGATTATCGCGGTTCCACTTCCTGCGGCGGTTCAAACGCGCCACCGGTACGACCCCGTGGCGCTATCTGACTGACCTGCGTCTCGCCAAGGCCAAGAGCCTGCTGGCCGATCCGGCTCAGGGCGTCGCCGAAGCCGCAGCTGCTGCTGGTTACGCAGACCCGGCACATTTTTCGCGGCTCTTCCGTCAGCGAACCGGCAGAACCCCGAGCGCCTATCGCGCCCTGCACTGCCCGTTGCCTGGTTAGCGGTGTAGCGAACTCCGGGCAGTCAACTGCCCGGAGTCGTCGAAGGACCGATCCCTCAGCCCCAGGCTTTCAGATAGATCGACCTGAGATCCGCGATGAGCGGAGCGCGGGGATTTGCCCCCGTGCACTGATCATCGAACGCCTGTTCGGCCAGACTGTCGAGCGAGGAGCGGAAGAACGTCTCGTCGACATGGGCCTCCTGGAGTGTGGCCGGCATGCCGACCTGCTCGCGCAACCGTTCCACCGCTTGGGCAAGCCGTTCGACCTTGTCTTCCGTGGTCGTCCCGCCGAGACCAAGCGCATCCGCTGCTCTGGCGTAGCGCTCCATCGCCTGCGGCCGGTCATAACGCGGGAAGGCGCTCAGCCGGTGGCCCGTCTCATCCGCGTTGAAACGAATGACATGCGGCAAGACCAGGGCGTTGGCCACCCCATGCGGCAGATGGAAACGCGCGCCCAGCTTGTGCGCCAAGCTGTGGCAGATACCGAGGAAGGCGTTGGCGAAGGCCATGCCCGCCAACGTTGCAGCCATGTGCACCTGCTCGCGTGCGTGGCGGTTCTTCTCGCCCTCTTTCCACGCGGTGGGCAGATGGGTGAAGAGCAGGCGTAGCGCATCGATCGCCTGTCCGCTAGTGAAGTCGGTCGCGCAGACGCTGACTAGCGCCTCCATCGCGTGCGACACCGCATCGAGGCCGCCGGCGGCGGTCAGACCCTTGGGCTGACGCGCAGCCAATTCGGCATCGACGATGGCGATGGTCGGAGTCAGCACGTAGTCGGCGATTGGGTACTTCTGCCCATCGCGACCGGTGATGACGGCGAACGGCGTCACCTCCGAGCCGGTGCCACTGGTCGTTGGCACAGCAACGAACCAGGCATGGCGGCCGAGCGGCTCGGTACGGACGATGCGTTTCTTGATGTCGAGGAAGCGCATGGACAGCGCATTGAAGTCGGTCTCCGGCTGCTCGTAGAGTAGCCACATGATCTTGGCCGCGTCGATTGGGCTGCCGCCGCCCAAAGCCAGGATCACATCTGGCTTGGCCGCGCGCATCACGCGCATACCGGCCTCGACCGCGTCGAGATCCGGGTCGGGTTTGACGTCAGCGAAGATTTCGACGCTAAGTCCCTGCTCGCGTAACTGATCGGCGACGCGTCCGGCCATACCCAGATCAACCATGGTGCGGTCGGTGACGATCATCGCCCGCTTGCGCCCGGCGAGATCGGCAAGCGCCGGTCCGAGGCAGCCCCAGCCGTGGTAGATCCGCGGTGGCACGCGGTACCACTGCAGATTCTCACGGCGTTCAGTGACAGTCTTGCGATTCAGGAGTTGATTCACGCCGACGTTCCCCGCGAATGAGTTGCCGCCCCAGCTACCGCAGCCCAGAGTTAACGACGGCGCCAGGCGGAAGTTGTAGAGGTCGCCGATCGCCCCGTGCGAGCTCGGCTGGTTGATCAGGATGCGCGCCGTCTTCACCGTGGCACCGTAGACGCTGATGCGGTCCTGGTTGCCTGGTGCGGTGTAGAGGACCGAGGTGTGGCCGAGGCCGCCATGCTCGACTAGGCGCGCGGCCATGCGCACGCCAGTGCGGAAATCCGCAGCGCGGTACAGCGCCAGGATCGGGCTGAGCTTCTCCATACTGAAGGCCTCGTCGTCGCCGATGCGCTCGGCGGTGGCGAGCAGCACGCGTGTCCCGGCTGGCACAGTGATGCCGGCCAGCTTGGCAATGGTCTCAGCGCTCTGGCCGACGATGGCAGCATTCAGGCGAGGGGCGCAATTCGCCTTCTTTGGATCATTCATCGTCATCACTGCCTCGACCGCGGCGCGCTGCTGGGCATCTAACAGGTGGCACCCGTGGCGCTGCAGCCGGTCCAGGAGGGCGTCATAGATGCCATCGACCGCGACCACGCTCTGCTCAGAGGCACAGATCACACCGTTGTCGAACGTCTTGCTGATGACGATCGAGGTTGCGGCCATGGCCACGTCGGCGGTCTCGTCAACCAGGGCCGGAGTATTGCCGGCACCGACACCGATTGCCGGTTTACCGCTGGCGTAGGCTGCCTTGACCATCCCTGGGCCGCCGGTGGCGAGGATCAGGTCGATGCCGCGGTGCTGCATCAGCGCCTGGGTTGTCTCCAACGCTGGTTCGGCAATGCATGCGATGATGCCGGCCGGGGCGCCGGCTGCGGTTGCCGCCTCGGACGCGATGCGTGCTGCCAGCGCAGTGCAGGACTTGCCCCGCGGGTGCGGGGCCAAGACGATTCCGCAGCGCGTCTTCAGCGCGAGCAGGATCTTAAAGGCAGCGGTCGAGGTCGGATTCGTAACGGGAATGATCGCGGCGACGAGGCCGACCGGTTCCAATACCGTGCGTATGCCGGCAACGGCGTCGTGTTCGACCTCGCCCACCGTCTGCACATCGCGGTAGGCATTGCAGATGAACTCCGAGGCGAAGTGGTTCTTGATCACCTTGTCCTCGACCACGCCCATGCCGGTCTCGGCCACCGCAGCCTTGGCCAGCTCAATGCGCGCGCGGTTGATCGCGGCGGCGGTGCGAACGAAGATCTCGTCGACCTGCTCCTGGGAGAAGGTTGCGAAACGCTCCTGGGCCGAGCGCACGCCTGCGATCATGGAGTCGAGATCGGTGAGGGGGGTGGTGCCAGTGGTGCCAGTGGTGCCAGTGGTGCTGGTGTCAGGGGCCGGTGTTGCGGTGGGCATGGGGTTCTCCGTAACAGAGATTGAATTCTCTGTACGCGTGTCATAAGCGGGGTGTCCAGGGTAGGTCAACGAGTCTTGACCGGGGATGTCGTAGGCACTGGGTTTGGCAGGGCTGATCAATAAAGAAATGTCCATATATGCGTTATATGGAGGGGTCGGCTTCCACCGGATGCAACTGAAGACGGTGTGGGCAGGCCGCACTGGTGGCTCTACGCTCGTCGTATATAAGGAAAAACATACCGATAAAAGGATCTCCAAAGCGACCATGATCGCCGACATGACACATCCGATCTCGGTCCCCAGCCTGCGCCGGCTGCCCTTGTACCTGCGCCTGCTGGAAGCGTGGCGCGCGGAAGGTCGTACGCAGGTCAGCTGTACCCACCTTGCCGATGCCCTGGGGTTTGATCCGACCCAGGTGCGCAAAGATCTCGCGGCTACTGGGGCAACTGGCCGGCCCAAGGTTGGCTACGATCTTAGCAATCTCCGCGACGTCTTGGCCGGCTTTCTCGGCTGGGACAATCCAGGCGAGGCGTTCCTGGTCGGTGCTGGAGCGCTCGGCCAAGCTCTGCTCGCCTATGAGGGCTTCGCCGCCCGTGGCATGTCGATCGTCGCGGTCTTCGACCACGACCCGCGTCCTGGTGCCACGGTCGGAGGTAAGCCGGTGCTGCCACTGAATAAGCTCGCCAATCTCGCATCCCGCATGCATGTGCGACTCGGCGTACTGGCAGTGTCAGGTGACCTTGCTCCCGAAACCGGCCAGTTGATGGCCGACGCCGGGCTACAGGGCATCTGGAATTTCGCCCCCGTCCGCCTCGACTTGGGCGACTTAGTTGTGGTCGAACATGTCGACCTCGCCCAATCGCTTGCCGTCCTCTCGCATCGTCTCGCCGCCCTGCCGAAACCATCGGAGATCACATGACCACCGCCTGCGCCCCCGCACTATCAGCCGCCACGCCGCGTTCCCAGTTCGCCCGTGTGACCGAGATCCTCGACCGCCACAACCGAGATCCCGCGCGACTGGTGCCGATATTGCAGGAGGTGCAGGAGGTTTACCGCTATCTGCCGCAGGAGGTCATGGCCTGCGTCGCCACCGCCCTCGACCTGCCGCCGAGCAAGGTCTTCGGCGTCGCCACCTTCTACGCTCACTTCGCACTCGCGCCGAAAGGCAAGTACGTGATCAAGCTGTGCGATGGCACCGCCTGCCACGTCAAGGATTCGATCCCCATCCTCGATGCGCTGCGCAAGCGTCTGGCGCTGTCGGACGCCAAGAAGACCACTGACGATCTGTTGTTCACCGTCGAAACGGTTAGCTGCCTAGGCGCCTGCGGTCTCGCCCCGGTGGTGGTGATCAATGAAGACGTACATGGCCAGATGACGCCACCCGCAGCGGTCGCTCTGGTCGAAGCCATCGTTGCGCAGGAGGCCAAGTCGTGAGCTGCACCTGCCAATCCCCGTTCGACCTCGATCAGGCTGGCGCTGGCTACGGCCAAGCCCTCGGCCGTACCACCCGCCGCGTGATCCTGTGCGCCGGCACCGGCTGCCTGTCGGCAGGCGCGCTAAAGGTGCGCGACGCCCTGGTCCGCCAGATCGCCGATGCCGGACTGCCCATCGTCGTTGAGCTGAAAGCCGAGGACGACAAGCGTGGCATCAACGTCGGGCTCTCCGGCTGCCAGGGCTTCTGTCAGCAGGGACCACTGGTGACGGTACTGCCGGACAACATCCTCTATTGCAAGGTGACGGTCGAGGATGTCCCCGAGATCGTCGCCAGCACTTTGGTTGGCGGCAAGCCGGTTGAGCGGCTGCTCTACCGCGACGGCGGCGGTAAGACCTGCCGCGGGCAGGCCGAGATCCCGTTCTACGTCCAGCAACAGCGCATCGTGCTGGCGCAGTGCGGGGTTGTCGATCCGGAGTCGCTCGATGCATTCTGCCATGTCGGCGGCTACCGCCAGGCGCGACGCGCGTGGCGCGAGATGGCCGACAAGCAGATCTGCGACCTGATCGCGGCCAGCGGTCTGCGCGGCCGCGGCGGCGGTGGCTTCCCCACCGGGCGCAAGTGGGAGGCCTGCCGCATCCAGAAACCGGGGCGCAAATTCATCATCTGCAACGCCGACGAAGGCGATCCGGGCGCGTTTATGAACCGCTCGGTGATGGAAGGCAATCCACACAGCGTGCTCGAAGGCATGATGATCGCCGCCGCCGCGATCGGCGCGAGCGAGGGTTGGGTCTACCTGCGCGCCGAGTACCCGCTGGCGGTCAAGCGCGTGCGCCAGGCGGTGGTCGATGCCGAAAAATCCGAACTGCTCGGCGACGATGTATTCGGTACCGGCCGCTCGTTCCGCATCCAAGTGATGGAAGGCGCCGGCGCCTTCGTCTGCGGCGAGGAGACCGCGCTGATCGCCTCGATCGAAGGTCATCGCGGCATGCCCAAGCCCAAGCCGCCGTTCCCGGCCGAGAAGGGCCTGTGGGACTGCCCGACCGTGATCAACAACGTCGAGACGCTGGCGATGGTGCCGCTGATCCTCGACATGGGCGTCGAGGCCTTCCGCTCGCGCGGGACCAAGGGCTCGCCCGGCACCAAGACCTTTGCCCTTACGGGTCACGTCGCCAACACCGGTCTGATCGAGGTGCCGTTCGGCTCGACCCTGCGCCAGATCGTTTTCGACATCGGCGGCGGAGTGGTGATGGACGGCAAGGTGTGCGGCGAAGAGGCGTTCAAGGCGGTGCAGATCGGTGGCCCGTCCGGCGGCTGCCTGACCAGAGAGCACCTCGACCTGCCCCTCGATTACGACTCGCTGCGCGGGGTCGGCGCGATGGTCGGCTCTGGCGGCATGGTGGTGATGCACACCAAGACCTGCATGGTCGACATCGCCCGCTTCTTCATGACCTTCACCAAGGCCGAGAGCTGCGGCAAGTGTGTGCCCTGCCGTGAAGGCACCCGCCAGATGCTGGCCATGCTCGATGAAGTGGTCGAAGGCAGCGCTGACGAAGGCACCCTGGCTCGCCTCGCCGAGGTCGCCCAGACCGTGCAGATCGCCAGCCTGTGCGGCCTGGGCAAGACCGCGCCCAGTCCGGTGCTCTCGACCATGCGTCTGTTCAAGGACGAGTACCTCGCTCACGTCGTCGCCAAGTCGTGCCCGACGCGCACGTGTAAGGCGCTGAGTCCGCCGACCATCGACGCCGCCCTCTGCAAGGGCTGTGGCATGTGCATCAAGGCCTGCCCGGTAGGCGCGATCACCGGGGAAAAGAAGAAGGCGCACAGCATAGACTATAACAAGTGCATCAAGTGCGGCGTCTGCATCACCACCTGCAAACTGAAAGCGGTTGCCTGAGGACTATGCCATGACCACCACCGCTACCCAAACCATCACCATCGACGGCCGCCCGATCGAACTCGGCAAGGACCGCAATCTGCTGGAGGCGATCCGTCGTTCCGGCGTAGATTTGCCGACCTTCTGCTACCATTCCGAGCTCTCCGTCTACGGCGCCTGCCGCCTGTGCGTCGTCGAGATCGAGGGTAAGGGCATCCAGGCCTCGTGTTCGATCACGCCCGAGTCGGGCATGATCGTTCGCACGGCCACGCCGCAGCTACGTAAGCTGCGCAAGACCACGCTTGAGCTGCTGCTCGCCAACCACGACGGCCACTGCACGACCTGCGACAAGTCGGCAGATTGCCGGCTGGAGGATCTCTCGCGTCGTTTGGGCGTCGATCGGGTACGCTTTAAGCGTACCACCGCTCCCAAGCCGGCCGACCGCAGCAGCCCGGCGGTGCATCGCGACATGGGCAAGTGTGTCCTGTGCGGCGACTGCGTGCGGGTCTGCGCCGAGGTACAGGGGGTCGGCGCACTCGACTTCGCCTTCCGCGGTTCTGACACCGTGGTGCAGCCCGCCTTTGGTCGCGGCTTGGGCGATGCTGACTGCGTCCACTGCGGCCAGTGCAGCCGGGTCTGTCCGACCGGCGCCCTGGTACCGGCCAACGACGTCGAGGCAGCCTGGGAGGCCTTCGGCGATCCCAAACGCACCGTGGTGGTGCAGATCGCTCCGGCGGTGCGCGTCGCGCTTGCCGAGACGCTCGACCTGCCGGACGGCGCCGATGCCATGGGTATCCTGTGCGCCGCCCTGCGCCGGCTTGGCGCCGACGCAGTCTATGACACCTCGTTCACCGCCGACCTGACCGTGGTCGAGGAGGCCAACGAGTTCGCCCACCGCCTGACCCATGGCGGCGTGCTGCCGATGTTCACTTCGTGCTGCCCGTCCTGGGTCGCCTATGCCGAGAAGTTCCTGCCCGACATGCTGCCCAGCCTGTCGTCGTGTAAGAGCCCGCAGCAGATGTTCGGCGCCCTGGCGCGGAAGCTGCTGCCCAAGCAGTTGGCCTGCGAAAACGCAGATCTAACCGTCATCTCGCTGATGCCCTGCACGGCGAAGAAGTACGAGGCGACCCGGCCCGAGTTCCGCACCGATGGCCTGCGCGATGTCGACCTCGTCCTGACCACGCAGGAGATCGGCAAGCTGATCGCCGGCAGTGGCCTGGACCTCAGGCGCATCACCCCCGAGCAGCCCGACCTTCCCTTTGGCATGAAGACCGGCGCCGCCATCCTGTTTGGCAACAGCGGCGGTGTGACCGAGGCCGTGTTGCGCTACGCCGCTGCGGTGCTGGGGGACGGCAAACTGAAGCGTCACGAGTTCACCGAGGTGCGCGGTCCCGAAGGCACGCGCATCGCTGCCGTCGACATCGGCGGCAAGGTGCTGCGCGTCGCCGCGGTCAGTGGTCTGGCCAACGCCCGTCGGCTGATCAAGGAGGTCAAGGCCGGCACGCAGCAGGTCGACCTGATCGAGGTGATGGCCTGCCCCGGTGGCTGTGTTGGTGGCGCCGGTCAGCCGATCGATCATGTCGGCACGGCCAAAGCCTGCCGCACCGCAGGTATCTTTGCTGCGGATCGAGCCGAGGTCATGCGCAACAGCGTGGAAAACCCAGCGATCAAGGAACTCTACAAGGACCACCTTGGCACAGCCGGTTCGCATGAAGCACACGAGATGCTGCATACCGCCTACCATCCGCGTCGGCGACTCGGCGACCTCGATCTGCTGCTGACCACCAGTGACGCGCGCGATCGCCTGCTGGTCCAGGCCTGTCTTGGCACTAGCTGCCACCTGCGTGGTGGGCAGGCCATGGTCAACCAGCTATTGGCGGTTGTCGAGGTGCGTAAGCTGCAGGATAAGGTCGATGTCCGCGCAACCTTCTGCCTCGAACGCTGCGGCGAGGGTCCGAACGTGCGGGTCGGTGACCGCGTGATCACCGGGGCGACCGTCGAGACGGTGATCGCGGCGATCGATCAGGCCTTGGCAAGCCCATGACCACCATCGAGATATGCCTGGGTTCATCGTGCTTTGCCCGGGGCGGTGGCCGCTATCCCGAGGTGGTGTCCGCTTGGCTGGCCGAGCGCGGCCTCATCGCTGAGGTACGCGGACGGCGTTGCGAGAAGCTGTGCGCCGATGGTCCGACGGTGCTGATCGACGGCCGCTCACATCGTGCCGTGGATGAACGAGAGCTACGACTTCTGCTACAACAAACCATTGGCGTCCATGTCTGAAGCGGCGGATGCACCGGCCACGGACGACATGCCGGTAGCCTGACGGCTGCTTTACCTGCATGACTCCATTCTGACTCCATAGGATCCATACATGGACATCCGCAGTCCGGTCTTCACCGATGAGGCGGAATGCCAGGACTGCTACAAGTGCCTGCGTGCCTGCCCAGTCAAGGCGATCAGCGTAAAGGGTGGGCATGCCCAGATCCGTCCTGAGGCCTGCGTCGCCTGCGGACGTTGTGTTTCCGCCTGTCCAGCGACCGCCAAGCGCATCCGCGACGATCTGCCGCAGGTCCGCCAACTGATCGCCAGCGGTAGCACGGTGGTGTCTCTTGCCCCAAGCTGGGTTGCTGAGTTTCTAGATCTGGCACCAGGTCAGATGATCGCGGCCTTGCACGCGCTCGGCTTTAGTGCCGTTTCTGAGACGGCGCTTGGCGCTCGGGCCGTCAGTGCCGCAGTCGCTGAACTCAGGGCTGGTGATCCACGACACCTGTGGCTGTCGACGGCTTGCCCTGCTGCCGTCGATTTCATCCGCAAGCATCGGCCTGGTCTTGCCACCGCCTTGACTCCACTGGCGTCACCTGCCCTGACTCATGCCCGCATGCTGCAGAGCGCCTATCCTGGCTGCCGCGTCGTGCTCATCTCGCCCTGCGTCGCCAAGAAGCGCGAGGCAGACGAACACCCCGAACTGCTGGCCGCCGCCATCACTTTCGCCGATTTGCGTCGCTGGTGGCAAGATGCCGGCATCGATCCTGGACGCCTGGCCGACGATGGCGTCTTCGCCCTCGGTCGGGCTGCGGACGCAGCGATCTATCCGGTGGAAGGCGGCATGCTTGACGGAGTACGGAGGCACGGTGACAGGCTCGATCCAGGCCTGGCCTCGTGCAGCGGCATCGCTGAACTCGACCTAGCCCTGGCTGGGCTTAGCCACGACGATGGGGCGATGTTCGTCGAGACGCTGGCGTGCAACGGTGGCTGCGTCAACGGTCCGGGCATGACCGCTGGCGGCTTCATGCTCAAGCGTCGAGCGATCGTCCTGCGCGCGGTCCGGCAGGGGGATGGTGAGGCCATCCCGGCGGTAGAGACAGGCCTGGACTGGCCGACTCTGCCGGTGGCCCCGGATACCGCCGATGAAATAGCCTTGGCCGATGCCCTTGGACGGACAGGCAAACGCACGCGTGAGGACGAACTCAACTGTAGTGGTTGCGGCTATGAGACCTGCCGAGACTTCGCCCGTGCGCTGCTGGCCGGACGATCCGAGCCGAGCCAGTGCGTCACCTGGATGCGCCGGCTGGCCCAGCGCAAGGCGAACGCCCTGTTGATGGCGATGCCGGCTGGTGCTGTGCTGGTCGACCGCGAGCTGCGGCTCATCGAGTGCAACCAACACTTCGCCAGGCTGGTCGGCACCGACGATCGCTGTGTCGCCGGTGCCGGACTCGCGACCCTTTTGCCGTTCGCGCGGACCTTTCGCCATGTCCTCGACGGGCACGGTGATGTGGTCGAGCGGGATTTCGCCATGGCTGGGCGCATGCTGCATGGCTCGGTGTTCACTGTCGAGCCAGGCCAAGTGGTCGGGGCGGTGATGGTTGACGTCACCGAACCGACCATGGGCCGCGCCCAGGTTGCGGCGCGGGCCAAGGAAGCGATCGAGAAGCATCTGGCGACTGTCCAGCGCATCGCCTACCTATTGGGCGAGAACGCCGCCGAAACTGAAGGCCTGTTGTCCCAGATCGTCGATGCCTACGAGCCAGAGGGTGGCGATGGCCCCCACTGAACTGTTCCTTGAGGTGGACTGGGCCCAGCACGCCAAGACCGGGCAAGGGGTTGCCGGGGACACCGTGGTGATCCGTCGCATTCCCGAGGAGGGTCGGCTGGTCGCGGTGGTCGCTGATGGCCTGGGCAGTGGGGTGAAAGCAGCCGTTCTGTCGACCCTGACGGCAACGATTGCAGCGCGCCATACCGCCGCTGGTCGCGACATTCGTCGCTCCGCTTCCCTGATCGCCCGCACCCTGCCGGTGTGCTCGGTCCGTAAGATCGGGTACTCGACTTTCACCATCATCGATGTGCTCGACGACGGCCGGGCCAGGGTGATCAACAGCGGCAACCCGCACTCCGTGCTGGTCCGTGGGGCCATCTCGTTGAACTATACTGCCGAACTAATCGAGATCGGCGATGAACGGCAGCTCCGAGCAGCCGAGTTGCAGTTGGTCGAAGGTGATCGTCTGGTGGTGTGCTCGGACGGCGTGACCCAGGCCGGTATGGGGCGCGCAGACTTGCCGTTCGGCTGGGGGGCGGACGGACTACAGACGTGCCTGATTGATGCGCTCGCGATTGATCCGCGGTTGGCTGCCCGTCATTTGGCGAACCACGTGGTTCAGGCCGCTCGCGCAGTCGACGGCGGGCAGCCACATGACGACACGACCTGTCTGGTAGTCCACCTGCGCAAGCCGCGACGACTCACCGTCATCACTGGTCCACCGTATGAGGCTGACCGCGATGCCGAGGTGTCCGCCCTGGTCGGCAGCGCAGATGGCCGCCGCCTAGCCATCTGCGGTGGCACCACGGCTGACATCATCGGCCGTGAGCTCGGTCGTCGGGTCGGCATTGATCTGCGCTCGACCGACCCGGAGATACCGCCCATGGGCGAGATGGAGGGCGTCGATCTGGTGACCGAGGGTATGATTACCCTGGCCGCGACGCAGCGTCTGCTGGAAGCCGGTCCGCCGTGGCCAGCCGGCCGCGACAATGGCGCAACCCGCTTGGCGGATCTCTTGCTTGACAGCGACGTTATCGATTTCGTGGTTGGCACCCGGGTCAATGGAGCGCATCAGGATCCTAGTCTGCCGATGGAGCTGGGCATCAGGCGCAATCTCATCCGCGGTCTGGTCGCCATGCTGCGTGACAAATACGCTAGGCAGGTGGATCTGCGATTTCTCTGATCGGGACGGGAACTTCAGCGAATCCCGCGTCGCCACGCGCTTGGGCTGACCCCGAGGTGCTTGCGGAACAGGGCGGTGAAGGTGAAGGGATTGGCATAGCCGAGTTCACTGGCGATTACGGCGATCGGTTTGGCGTTTTCGAGCAATGCGGCACGCGCCCGGTCGAGGCGCCGGCGCAGACGGTATTCCCCTGGACCGATGCCAACCGCAGTGCGGAATGATTTGCGGAATCGGCCATAGGGCAGCCCGAGTTCGCGGGCAACCAAGCGGAGATCGACCTGCGGATTGTCGGCGAGTAGCCGACACGCGCGGTCAGCGTCGAATCCACCACCGCTCTGCACGGATCCGCCTTCGAGCATGCTCATCAGCATGCCGAGCAGGCGTACGAGGTGCCGCGGTACAGCACGGTCTGGCGCTGCCTCCAGGGCATCCACAGCGCGCCACAGTTCGCGCACCAGCGCCAGATCGATCCCCGGCTGCAGCACCGGTCGTCCGTGATCGATGACGCACAACTCGGCGAGCATGGCGTCGGCGATGCCGTCGAGGTGGATCCAGCATTCTGCCCACGATGGGTCAGCGGCGATCCAAACCGTGTGGGCGATGCCGGCGAAGCGCTGGAACAGCGTGCCGGGAGTCAGTTCCCAGCGCCGTCCGGCGGCATCGGCGTACCAGCCGCGGCCGCGCAGGACCAGCACTGCACTATAGGCCGGCCTCGCCTCAAGCTGGGCGTCCCAGCCGGGCGGTTTGACGTTGAAGCCACAGGCGACGAGTCCGCGCACGCGGCTGCCGCGCAGCGAACGGAAGCAGTTATGGTTGGCGCACAGACTGGCCGGGACGTTCATGGCCAGAAATGATAGGTGGCTGTGCAGGATCGCTATGGACAGCAGGCATATCAACTTGCTAGCATGGGCAGGAATCCGAGGTTCCCATGACTGAGCTCTACGACGACCCCACCGCCATACAACGCAACCGCGAGCTGATGCATGCGCCTTGGGGCGCCTACACCGATGCCGCAGAGGCGGTGATGGGGGCGGCCTCGCCGTGGATTCAAAGTCTTGATGGCAGCTGGGCCTTTCATCTCGCTCCGCGCCCAGCCGCGGTGCCAGTTGGCTGCGAGCAGCCCGGATTCGATGATCGGGCCTGGGCGCGCATCCCGGTGCCGGCCAACTGGGAATTGCACGGTCACGGCGAGGCAATCTACCAGAACTGCGCCTATCCCTTTGTACCCAATCGCTATCCCCTCGCCCCGCTGGATAATCCAACCGGCAGCTACCGCACGTCGTTCACTGTCCCGGTGGACTGGGACGGTCGCTGCATCGTGCTGGAATTCGGCTCGGTGGACTCGGCCTTCCACTGCTGGGTCAATGGCGTCGAGGTCGGTTTTTCGACCGACAGCAAGCTGCCGGCGCACTTCGACATTACCCACCTCGTCAAGCCCGGAATCAACCACCTCGCAGTGCGCGTATACCGCTGGCCGACCTCCAGCCACCTCGAGAAGCAGGACTATTGGCACTTGTCGGGCATCCAGCGCAGCGTCCGCCTAATCGCCAAGCCGCAGGTGCATCTGCGCGATTGGAATTATCAAGTGCGCTTCGACGCCGGGTTCCGCGATGCGACCCTGGCGGTGCGCGCCTGGATCACCCGGCCGGCCGGCGAGTGGACGCTCAATGGTAGCGGCTTCATGCGCTATCCCGGCGTCGAGGGCTGGACGGTTGGATTCCGCGTGCTGGACCGCGATGGGGGCCTAGTTGCGGCGGGAAAGAGCCCGATCGCGTTGGAAAGCCCGATGTACGGACCTGCCTCGGGCGGCGTGCATGATGAGGCCTTCAGTGCCAAGGCTGAGCTAGCTGTAACCGCGCCCCGGCAGTGGACGGCCGAGACGCCCGAGCTGTACACCCTCGTCATGGAGCTGTGCGATCCCAGCGGCACGGCGGTGGACTGGGAGCGCACCCGCATCGGCTTTCGCCAGCTTGCCATCGTCGACGGCGTCATCCGGCTCAATGGCCAACGCCTGGTCTTCCGTGGGGTCAACCGCCACGAATTCCACCCGGCGCGTGGCCGTGCCGTGACCATGGCTGACATGCGTGAAGATCTGCTGGCGATGAAGCGGCTGAATTTCAACGCTGTTCGCACCTGCCATTATCCCGATGCCGATGGCTGGTACGACCTCTGCGATGAATTGGGCATGTACGTCATTGATGAGACCAATCTTGAGACGCATGGCATGGGTGCGCTTGCCAGTCGCGATCCACAATGGGCGACTGCCTATCTCGAACGCTCAATGCGCATGTACCTGCGCGACCGCAACCATGCTTGCGTGGTCGCTTGGAGCCTGGGCAATGAGAGCCACGTCGGCCCGCATCACGCGGCGATGGCCAATTGGCTGCGCTTTTGCGATCCGACGCGCCCAGTGCAGTACGAAAGCGGCAATCCCGGTCCGCTCGTCACCGACATCCTGGTGCCGATGTATCCGAATCTCGAGTGGGTGCGCCAGGTGCTGGCCGATGCCAACGAGAAACGTCCGCTGGTGATGTGCGAATACGCCTACGCCAAGGGCAATTCGACCGGCAACGTACGGAAATTCTGGGACCTCATCTGGGAGTTGCCGCGCTTCCAGGGCGGTTTCGTGTGGGATTGGCGGGACAAGGCGCTGGAGCGGAACGGGCGCTGGGACTACGGCATCGAACGCTTCGAACCCAGCGGCACCGAGCGCATGTGCCTCAACGGCGTGGTCGGCCCCGATCTGGTCGAGCACCCGGGCGCCTGGGAGCTGCGTCACGTCCAATCGCCAGTGCAGATCACCGCCGAGGACGCCGCTGCCGGTCGCCTACGCGTAGTCAACCGTCATCAGTTCCTCGATCTCACCGGCTACCGCCTGCGTTGGTCGCTGGAGGAGGATGGCAAGCGCGTCGCGGGCGATGACGTCCCATTCCCGGCCCTGCTTCCGGGCGCCGTCGGGACGGTGCAACTGCCGTTGGCCAAGCTGGTCGCCGCGCCGGGCACGGAAGTCCATCTGTCGCTGACGGTAGAGCGCATCGCCGCCACGCCGTGGTCGCCGGCGTCGGCGGTCATCGATCAGGTCCAGTTCCCGGTCGCACTCCGCCGGGAAGCTCCAGTCCGTCGGATCGCAGCGTTGCCGCCGCTGACCATGACCGGCGATATCCTGGCGGGTCCTGGCTGGAATCTACGCCTTGATCGGACGACTGGCACGATTGCCAGTCTGGCGATCGGCAGTCGCGAATTACTGACCCGTCCGATTCTACCATGTCTGATGCGGGCCCCGACTGACATCGACCTGACCACCGGTGGCAACGGCTTCGCCGGCCAGTGGGCCGCCTGTGGCCTGGATCGGGCGGTATTCAATCTGGCTAGCTGCGAGACGGTCCGGATTGATGATCGGCGTGTGCAGATCCGCTCAGCCGGCGTGATGGCGGCACCGGGCAAAGCCCCGGTGGCCCGTATCGAACTGACCTGGACCGTGTATGGTTCCGGAGATGTAGTCGGTGACATGCTGGCCATCGTCGATGCTCCGGTCGAAACAATACCACGTATCGGCCTGGTCACCTCCCTGGTCGGATCCAACCGCCATCTGCGCTGGTTTGGGCGCGGCCCGTTCGAGAACTATCCGGATCGCCGCGAGTCAGCGCTGCTTGGTCTGCACGATGTGGCAGTGGCTGACATGCTGACGCCGTATGTGTTTCCGCAGGAATGTGGCCTCCGCTGCGATGTCCGCTGGCTGGCTGCCGTCGATGACCAAGGTTCCGGCCTGTTCGTCCAAGGTCTATCGCAGCTGCATGCCTCGGCCCTGCCGGTTCGTCTGGAAGATCTGCGCGATACGGCCAATCTTGCGGATCTCACCCGCCGCGACGAAACAGCGTTGCATCTCGATGGCTTCCACATGGGCCTTGGTGGTGACACCGGTTGGACGCGCAACGTTCACCCCGAGTACCGCCTGCTGCCCGGCCAGTACCGCTTCCGCTTGCACCTCCGTCCCTTGTCAGGCGGTGAGGATCTCGGTGCTCTCGGCCGCGAGGAGCTGGAAGGCGCTCTGCGCTGAGCCGACCCGACCCGTCCTTGTAGCGACGGCCTGACCAGTCGGACAGTAGCGCCTGCTGGCAACTCGCCGCGGACCCAGAGGCTAGCTCGCCTGTGACGACCACCCGCATGTCTCCCAGCCTCCGCTGGGCTCTCGCCTTCGAGGTGGTCAACGCATGCTCATGGACGGCGGTGCTTGGCGCTCCGCTCATTCTCCTGCTCAAGAGTCAGGGCGCCTCGGCCACCGTGCTGGGAGCCGCCCTGGCACTGATGCCACTGACGCAGGCTTTGCAGCTGCTCGGCGCGCGATGGCTGCCGCGGTTCGGCTATCGCGGTCTGATGGTGCGCGGTTGGACCTTGCGGACGGTGATCGTCGGTATGATCGCCCTGGTTGTGCTGGTCATGCCGTGGTTGTCTTCGCCGGTGGTGATCTGGTCGGTCATCGCCCTGCTGGCCGTATTCACGGTGCTGCGTGGTCTGACCAGCTGCGCCTGGATGCCGTGGATCAGCCAACTGGTACCTGAGGATGGTCGCGGCCACTACCTCTCCTGGGCAGCCATGCTGATTCAGGCGACGGTGATCCTGTGCAGCCTGGCCTATGCCTGGGTGTTTGAGGTTTATCCCGGGGCGATCGGGTTTGCCATCGTCTACGCCTGGGCCTGCCTGACGGGCTTTGCCGCAGCCTGGACCATGAGCCGGATCCCCGACATGCCGGTCGCTGCCGAGGGTGGTGTCGGTCCGGTGCCGTGGCGCGTAATGATGGGGCATGCGCCGTTCGTGCGCTTTCTCTGGTTCACCATCCTGATCTATATTGCACTCGCCGCCTTGGGTGTGCTGTGGGTTCCGGTCATGCGTGACCTGTACCATCAGAGCGATAGTCTCATCACCACATTGCCGATCTGGGCTTCGGTGATGCAACTGGTGCTGCTGCCCGTGCTTGGACCGCTGGTCGATCGGACGGGAAGCCGCCCGATGATCGTCGTCGCATTGGGTATTTGGGTCATCCATGCGGTGCTATGGGCCGCGCTCGCCTCCGGGCATTTGCCACTGGCCTGGTGGGTCCTCGCTTTGATCCAGGGTACGGCTGGCGCTGGGGCGGCCGCATTCTTCCTCGCCAGCCAGCGTCTGCTCATGGCGACCGTGCCGGGTCAGGGACGTAGCCATTTCTTCGCTATGCACAGCGTTGCGCTGGCTCTGGGTCAGGGCATTGCCCCGGTCCTGTGGGGGCTGGCTCTGGATCGCAACATCGGATGGCAGGCCTATGGCCTCAATGCTCATGCCGCCCTCTATCTCGCGTCTGGTCTGCTGCTGATAATAACGGCCGTCTACAGCCTGCGCTTGAGCGAACCCCGAGCCCTGACGACGGTCGAATTCCTGCGCGAACTGCTGGTGCGTACCCCTGGCCGGGCGTTGGCACGGGCGTCGTCGTGGCTGGAGTGGCGCTGACTTAGCGTCCCGTCACCGCCCGTCGCCAAGCCTGCGGCGTGCAGCCTTCGATACGGCGGAAGACACGGTTGAAGTGAGCCATACTGCTGAATCCGACGCTGGCGGCGCAGTCGGCGACACGGCGTTCCGGCTCGAGCAGGAGGTGGCACGCCCGGCCGATGCGTAGCCCGTGCACGTAGCTGATCAGGCTGAGTCCGGTGTGCCGACGGAAGAAGCGGGCCAGGGCCTGCGGATGCATGCCGATCTCCAGTCCGGCGCCGGCAAGCGTGATCGGATCTGCGAGGTGGGCGTCGAGCCAGGCGCACAGCGTGGCCAGGCGTTCGGCGCCACTGTGCCCCAGAGGCGCCCGGGGCGAGGCGATCGGCCGCGCCGCGGTGAAGCCGGCGATGGCGCCCAGCCAACAGCCGAGACGCTCATGTCCGGACTTCGCCGCGAATCCGATCAGCAGGTCGGATACCTTGCTGGCCGCGGCTCCGTGCAGCATCAACCCGCGTGCGGCACGCTCTTGGATGGCGACCAGACTACTGGCCTCGGGCACATCGGCGAGCCGGCGGAGCAGTTCTGGTGGCCATTGCAGGACCTGGGAGTGATGCGGCGGCGGCACCTCGCGCGGATCGCTGGTCCAGGTATGGACGAGGCCGGGGCCGATGAGGAATGCGGCCGGGGCGCGCCACGGCAGGACGCGGTCGCCAACGACGGCGCTGCCGGCACCTCGGGCGATGGCATGCAGTTCGACCATGCCGTGCTGGTGCAGGTTGTAGCCGTAGCGCTCGACCCGACGCGGGAGGTAACGGAACGAACTGCCGGCATCGAGGGTCACCGACTCGTAGCGCGGGCGCATGCCGGCAGGGTGCCAGGGTTACGATCGGATGCATCCGGGTTCCGGCTCGATGCACACGACGCAGGCCCCGGCTTAGCATCGCAGTCATGCACGCCCACGACCTCGATCTGCCCGCCTGGGGCCCGTACAGCAAACGCTACGCCGGCTGTTCGCATATTCCCGATCTGGCGGGCGGATGCCGCCTCGACGTGTCGGTGTTCCCGTCCTGGGATCAAGGCCGCATCGAGGTGCCGAACATCGCCTGGGACAGCGGCTATGCTCCGTGGCAGGCGGCGGCCGATGGTTCGTATCACGCCTTCCGTCACCAGATGCTTGGCCGGGACGAGCTGATCGCCGATGTCGCCTATGCTGAGCCCGGCGATGGCGGGTCCGGCCGGGTGGTGCGTATCCGGCTAGAGAACCGCACCGGTCGCGGCCACAGCCTGTGCGCCCATCTCGTGCTTGGCTGCCAGTATCCGTCGCCGCGTCCAACCGGGCATACCGCGCCACAGGTGGCGAAGTCGCTCCATCTCATCCTGCCCGGGGGCGGCATCTGGTGCGACGCCCGGGACAGCCTCACGCATACCGCCCTACCGGATCTCGGACGTGAGCGGCTGGTCGCCGACGGCTGGGCCTGGCATGAGCAGCTTGAGGACGGCTGCGTTGGTGGTGGCTTCCGCTGGTTTGCTGCCGGCGAGGGTGCGACCTGGCGACTGGCCAGCACCGTGTCTGCAGATGCCCGGCTGTGGATCCGCATCCGCGTTCCCCAGGGTCGCGCGACCGTGCAACTGGACGGCCGCGAGGTCGAGATCGACGGTTCGGCTTGGCGCTGGCTATCGTTGTCCTGGTCGGGTTGCGAGGAGATCAACCTGGCTCATCGCAGTGGCGAGCGCTGCGAGGTGGACGCCCTCGCCCTGTCGGCCGTCCCGCCGCAGCTGGCCGAGCAGTCGTGGCAGCCGGTGCCGGCGATCGCGACGGGCCCGCGCGCGGACAGCCTAGTGCTGCGCTATCCCGATCTCGCCACCACCTACGGCGTATGCTGGAACGACCGCTCGTTCATCCGTCAATGGCACAGCGAAAGCCTCGATGAACCGATGCGGCGCGGCGCTCACAACCACACCTCACCGGTGATGCATGGTCCGGGTCAGGGTCACTGGCTGACCATCCGCATTGGCCCCTTCCACATCGCTCCGGGCGCAACGGTCGAGACCTTCGCTTGTATCGTCGAGGGCACTGATGCGGTGGTACGCGATCGACTTGCCACGCTCGATCTAGCGCAGCTGCCGGCCTGGCACTCCGTCGCCGAGAGCCGGGCGTGGCATCCACGCAGCGCTGACGAGCGCGGTCGGGCCGCCCAGCTGATGGGAGCAACGCTGTGCACCAACGTAGTCTATCCGGTCTACACCCGGCGCGGCTACGTCCGCCACCACACCCCCGGCAAGGCCTGGGACAGCCTCTATACCTGGGACAGCGGCTTCATCGCCCTTGGTCTGATGGAACTGGATCCGGCCCGGGCTGCAGGATGCCTCGCTCAGTACCTGATGCCGGAGGGGGATGAAGCGTGCGCTTGGCTGCATCACGGCACGCCGTTGCCGGTGCAGGTGCACGCCGCGCGCGAACTGTGGAACCGCACCCGCGACCGCACCCTGCTTGGCCGCCTCTATCCCGGATTGCGCCAGATGCACCGCTTCCTGGCTGGGCGTCATCCCGGTTCAAAGACGCTGCGTCAATCCGGGCTGCTCTCCACTTGGCAGCACTTTTACAACAGCGGCGGCTGGGACGACTACCCGTCGCAGGTACAGGTACACCAGCAGGGCCTGACCGCGACCGTCGCGCCGATGGTCAATACTTGCCAGGCTATCGCCTGCGCGCGCATCCTGCGCGAACTCGCCGGCCTGCTGGGTATCGACGATGCGGCGGAGTATGACGCCGACATCGCCAGCTTCGGGGCAGCGGTTCAGGCGAGTGCCTGGGACGAGGCCGAGGGCTGGTTCGGCTACGTCGTGCATGATGCCGCCGGACGGGCCACGGGACTGCTGCGTCACGCTTCGGGAGCGAACGCCAACCGCGGACTTGATGGCTGCTATCCACTGGTCGCGGGCATCTGCGATGCGGCGCAGGAGCGTCGCCTTCTCAGCCACCTGGCCGATCCGCGCGAGCTGTGGACGCGTCTCGGCTTCAGCACGGTCGACCAGTCGGCACCCAACTACCGCGATGACGGCTACTGGAACGGCGCAGTGTGGCTGCCGCATTGCTGGTTCTTCTGGAAGGCGCTGCTCGACCTCGGGGCCGGTGATCTCGCCTGGCGCCTGGTCAGCCAAGCCCTCGACAGTTGGTCGGCGGAGTTCGCCGCCGCGGAGCGCACCTGGGAGAAGATGATCATCGCCACCGCGCGCGGTGCTGGTTGGCACCATTTCGGCGGCCTGTCGAGTCCGCTGCTGTGCTGGTACGAGGCGTTGCATCGTCCGGGCCGTTTGACCGGCGGACAGGGACTGTGGATCGAGGACGAACAGGCAGAGCCAGCCAGCTATTGCGGACGCCTGCGTCTCGTCGGAGCAGCTGGCCGCACCAGCGTAGCTTGGCTGTGCCTGCCGCTCTCTCGCGCCACGGCGAGCTGGTGCGGACACTCTGCGCCCTTGCGCCGGCTCGGCGGCGACGTCTGGGAGATCAGCCTGCCTGCCGATGGTGTCGGAGAACTGCTGGTCAGATGACGATTGCGCCCAGCTCCGTCAGTGAGCGGCGCAGGGCCAACGGGTCGATCTCGGCGACGGCACGGCCGTCGCGCAGGGCGAGCGCCGCGCCGACCCCGGCCGCCTCGCCCAGCTGGTTGCAGTTCACCTGCACGCGTACCGCGCCGAAGGCGCCTTGATCGGCATCAAGGCAGCGTCCTGCGACGGCGACGTTGCTCAAGTGTTGGGGCAGTAAGCTGCGCCAGGGGACTTGGTAGAAGCCGGGATCCTCTGCCTGCGCGGGCCGCCAGCGGCCCGCGCTGCGCACGCGATCGGCCCCAAGCACCACCTCGCGACCGTCGAGGTAGCGGAAGGTCAGCCCGTCGCCGTCCTGATGGTGGATGTCGACGCGGTAGCAGCCGTTGGCGATGGCGTCGTCGAAACGCGTGCCGTGCAGCAGCTCCTGTTCGGTCAAGCGATGGCGGCAGCGCGCGTGCCGCGTCTCGCGCACGCCGATGCGCGCCGGCAGGGCGACGAGGGCCAGCGGATGCTGCGGATACCGCGCCCGCACCAGGTCGGCGATGGTGCGGGCCTGGCGACGGCCTTCCATCTCGGCGCGGGTCAACTGGTCGGCGTCGGCGCAGTTGGCGCCATGCACGCGCGTGCCGAAGACCAGTTCGAGATCGGCGCCGGCAGCGGGCGGGGCGAAGCTCCACAGGAAACCTTGGCGTAGCGCGTTGGGCGAGCACTGGTCGAAGGCCGTGGCGGCGAGGTTGAAGTTCGGCTCGGCTCGGCGCAGCGCGTGCAGGCCGGCGAACAGGGCAGCGGTGGTCGGCGGCTGCAGATGGTCCTGCACGTCGGTAGCACCGCCGGCGAGATGCACCAGATCGGCGTCGCCCGAGGCGTCGACGAAGGCGCGGGCGCGGATGGCGCGGCGGCCGTTCTTGTCCTCAATGACCACTGCCTGGATCACGCCGTCGATGGTCGGCGCGGCGACCACACGGGCGTGCAGGAACGGACGGATGCGGTGTTCCAGCACTAAGGCGTCCAGTTCGCAGGCGGTCTCGGCGGGGTTGAGCGCGAACTGCCAGTTGGGATCGGTGCGTTCGCGCTCGACCACGGCTTGGCGGGGACGCAGGCGGCGGACCACCTCCTCGGTGAGGCCGCCGATGACCTGGCGCGCGCCCTGCACGTCCCACAGCGAGTGCCAGACCGCCACCTGGCCGAGCGTGGTGTTGCCGCCGAACTGGTTGCCCAACTCGATGATGCACACCGTGGCGCCGAGCTGGGCGGCACGCACCGCGGCGAACACGCCGGTGCACGAGCCGCCGACGACGCATAGGTCGCATTCGTGGCAGATAGGGAGGTCGCGGGCGGGTTCGTGGAGTGTGGCCATGGCCGGATCATGCCGGACGGCGTGGGGCGGGCTGGTGGATTGGTGCGGGCGCGCCTATGAAAATGTGCTATACACATCACATGTCGTTCGCCGCCATGATCACCGTCCTCTGCACCGACCTGCAGCGCGCCAGCGGTTGCCGGCTGGTGTGGAAGGACGCTGATCGTCCGATCGATGCCGCGTTGCCAGAATCCGTCAAACGCCATGTCTCACGCGCGTGTCTGGCGGCCAAGGCTGGTGCCGCCGGACTCGCCCGCTGCCGGCTCGCGGATGATCACGACGAGGCCCGCTGGCGTGCCGCCGGCTGGGCTGGCAGGTGGCGGACTTGCCACGCCGGCGTCTGCGAACTAGTGCTGCCGGTGCGGGACGGCGCGGTGTGGCTGGGGACGCTGTTCGTCGGCGGCACGCGCGACCGCGCCCGGGCCGAGGCGGCAGCGCGTTTGGCCGTCGCGGCGATCCTCACCGCTGCCCCCTCGCGCGGGCCGGCCCAGGCACTAGCCCGGGCGGCGGCGGCACGGTCGCAGGCGGTGGCTGAGGCCGTGGCTTTGCTCGAACGCCGGCCCGACGCCCGCTTGCGCGCCGCCGCGGTAGCGCGCAGCGTCGGGCTCAGCCGCAGCCGCTTCGCCCATGCCTTCGCCGCAGTGGTGGGCGAGCCGTTCGTGCGCTACCGCGCCCGGCGCGTGGCGGCCGAGGCGGCGCGCCTGCTGGCCACCACCGACCTGCCGGTCGGGGCGATCGCCGGTCGGCTCGGCTATGCCAGCCCCGAATACTTCGCCCAGAGCTTCAGGCGGATGCATGGCTGCACCCCGAAGGACTTTCGTGGGCGCACGCGCAACGACACACCGTAAGGCGTAATCAACTGGGTGGCACGGCCTTGAAGAAAGCAGTCCCAAACAGCCCCTGCGCCTGCATGCTTGTCCGTGCCATGTCCCACAACCAACCCGCCCATCCGACTGCTGCACCACAAGGATCGATCACCCCGCTGCGCATCATCGTCTTCGCTGCCGGTGCCGTGGCGTTGATCGTCCTGGCGCTGCGTTCCGGCGGTGGGTCTGCGCCGGTTCCGCCACAGCTCGATCCGCTCGGCGAGTGGAGGGTGACGGAGCAAACGGGCGGTGCGGTCGCCTGGCGGGTGCGGCTGGAGACGACGGCGGTGACCATCACCGGTGCAGATGGCCAAGCCCTGACCAGCGGCGCGAGCATGGTCGAGGAGGGGCCGAGCCGGGCCCTGTGGAATCTCGAGCCGCCGCATCCCGTCCTCGGTGCGCACGTGCGCCTGGCCTCCGGGCCGGATGGCGTCGTGCTGATCAGCGCGGCGGGTTCCATGCCGGCCGTACGGCCCTGAGGACAGGGTTAGGACCAGCGCTCATGCGGTCCCAGCGGATGGACGCCGCGCCGCAGCGCCTGGCGGTACTCGCCAGGGCCGATGCCGATCACGGCGCGGAACACGCGCGAGAGGTAGGGTCGCGAGCCGAAGCCGACCTCGCGCGCAAGCCGCTCCAGACTGTCGTCGCCGGTGGCGAGGCGATGCGCGACCAGGTGCGAGCGGTGCTCGCGCAGCCATTGCATCGGCGGGCAGCCGAGGGCGGCGTGGAAGCGGCGTCCGAAGGTGGGCGCGGCGCAACCGCAGCGCTCAGCCAGTTCGGCCAGCGACCAGGGGTGAGCCGGGTCATCGCGCATCGCCGCCAGCGCCGGCGCGACCTCGGCGCGGTCGCTGGCGGGTACGATGCGGGCTGCATCCACGAAGGGCTCGATCGTGCTCAGGATGAGCGCCGACAGTCGGACGCAGGCGGCGGGTGTCGGTCGGCGCGGGGTGCCAGCCAGCGCCGTTAGCCAGGGGCCATGCAGCTCGGCGGGCACCGGAATGATCGGTGGCATAGCCGTGGCCGACAGGCCAAGGATCTCGAAATAGGCGTAGAGGTGTGCGGTGGCCTGCCGGTTGTGGCGGGCGAAGGCCGTGTTGGGCGGTAGCAGATACGCTTTGCGTGCCGCCAGCGGGGTTGCACCGGATCGGGTCGTGATCGTCGTCCCACTTTCGCTGTTACGGTAGAGCGTCCAGAAACCACTCTCGGCACGCAGGTCATTCCATGAATCTGGATATAGATCGGCCCAGCCAATAGACAGGAGGCGCACCGACGGGGCGTCGGTGATGTCCAGGAAAGAGCGGATGCGAGTTCCAGGCATGGTTGCGATCGGATACAAGATTGGAGGTGAACCGCATCCTGCCGGACAAGGCCCGTTGTGCTAGCATGGTGGCATGCCTCGCGCCCTTTGCCGCCCATCGACGCTGCGCGCATCCCTGAACCAGACTGGCGTCACCCTGATCGAGGTGCTGGTCGTGGTCGGTGTGATCGTCCTGCTCTCGGCCGTGTTGCTGCCTGCGATTGGCACGGTGCGTCGCCTGTCGCAGCAGGTCTCCTGCGCCGCGCAACTGCGCCAGCTCGGCGTGGCAGTGCAGTTGTACCATGAGGACTCGCGCGGGCGCTACCTCGCCTACTGGATGAGTCCCACTGATTTCTGGATGTCCCGGCTGATGCCCTACCACGATGACATCAACCGGATGCGCTATTGCCCGACGGCTCGGCGGCAGAGCGCCCGTTCTGACTACGCCGGCTCGGCGACCACCGGTTGGGGGCCCGAGGCTCCACCCCAGGTGTGGCTGTGCGGCTGGGAGGGCAGCTACGGCTACAACGAATGGCTGAACGGAGCAAAGACCTCGTTCGCCAGCTGGCATGGCGGTAGCTGGGCCTACGGCAACCGGCGCTGGCCGCCGGCGTCGGCGGCACATGTGCCGATGATCTCGGACAGCATCTGGGTCAACCAGTGGCCAGAGCGCAGTCATCAGCCGCCTGCCGACCTGCTCGCCGGCAGCACCCAGCCAACCGTCACGATGCAGCGGGTGTGCATCGACCGGCACCGCCGGGGGGTGAACACGGTCTTTGCTGATGGCCACGTTGATCGCGTCCGTCTCGCCGGACTGTGGGATTTGGCGTGGCGCGATGGCGATATTGCGCTATTGCGCTAAAACCCACGGTACTTCCTCAGTGAGGCTGACCATGCGCCGTGCCTTCACCCTGATCGAATTGTTGGTGGTCATCTCAATCATCGCCGTGCTCGCGGCGATGCTGCTGCCGGCCATCACCTTGGTGCGCGGCCAGGCCCGCACTGCGGTGTGCGGATCGAACCTGCGCCAGATGGCCATCGCCTACGAGCTCTACGAGCAGGACAGCGAGTACCGGCTCATGCCCTACGTTCAGAACTCTACTGGCATGTGGATGGCCATGCTGAAACCATACCAGGACGACATTGATAAGATTCGCACCTGCCCGACGGCCAGCACACTGACGGCCCGGCCGGATTACGCTGGATCGGCGACCAATGCCTGGGGTCCTGAGCAACCGCCGTATGCTTGGTTGACCAATTGGACCGGCAGCTATGGCTTCAACGCCTGGTTCCACCCCGGCTATGTCGGAGGTGCGAACCACCCAGGGCAGTGGAACAAGTGGCCACCCGACAAGCCCGGCACCGTCCCGGTGATGTGCGACAGCATCTGGGTGAACCAATGGCCGGAGCGCAGCCATCAGCCGCCCGCCGATCTGCTCGCCGGCAGCACCGATGGTACCTACACCATGCAGCGCGTATGCATCGATCGGCACCGTCGCGCCATCAACGTCGCCTTCTGCGACGGCCGGATCGAGCGCGTCCGTCTCGCCGGTTTGTGGGATCTCTCCTGGCGTCGCAACGACGTCGCCGCCAAGCCTGCCAACCTGCCGCAATGAGTGAGGCTCCATGCACTTACCCTGCATCTTGGCCGGGTTGCTGATGGCGACAGCCGCCGTGGCAGCCGACCAGGTCGTCTGGGACGATCGGCCCGCCACCACCTGGATGACCGAGGCCTATCCGGTCGGCAACGGCCGGCTCGGGGCCATGGTCTTCGGCGGAGTGGCCGAGGAGCGCATCCAGTTTAACGAGGCGACGCTGTGGAGCGGTCGCCCCGTTACGCTGGCCCCGTCCGGCGACGGCGCCGCCAACCTGGCAACGCTACGCGGCATGATCCTGGCCGGCAATCAGTGGCGCGAAGCGAGCGACTTCGCCAATCAGCATTTTACCGCTTCGTGCAACGACTTCGGTTGCTACCTGCCGTTCGGCGATGTCGCCCTCGAACTGCGTGGCCAGGCTGTCGAGGCAGGATCCTACCGCCGCGAGCTGCACCTCGGAGACGGCGTCCTACGCATCGCTTACCGCAGCGGCGGAGTTGGCTTCCAGCGCACCGTATTCGCCAGCCGACCGGCTGGGGCTATCGTCATCCAGTTGAACAGTGATCGGCCTGGCGCCCTGCACGGTCGCCTGCGCCTAAAGTCGGCGCTGGCCGCAGCGACCGTAGTGGCGGCTGGTCGCCTGAGCTTCGCCGGCAGCGTGGTCGGCAACAACCTGGCCTACGCAGCTGGCCTCGCGGTGCGCAACCAGGGCGGCTCCCTCACGATCGACGGTGACAGCCTGGCCTTCACCAACGCCAGTTCCCTCACCATCATTCTCGCGGCGGCCACCAACTATGATCCGGCGATGCCGGGCTGCATCGGCCGTACGAAGCCCGACGCCACCGTGGCGCAGACCCTCAACCGCGCCCAGTCGACCGGTTTCGATCGCCTGCTGACCGGCCATGTCGCCGACCACCGCGCCCTCGCTGGCCGGGTCGTCCTGTCGCTCGCCGGACCGCCGATCCCCTCCGTGCCGACGCGTGAGCGCCTCGCTGTCGCGGCTGCCGGAACACCCGATCCAGAGATGGCAGCACTGCTATTCCAGTTCGGACGCTACCTCCTCATCGCATCATCGCGTCCGGACGGATTGCCGGCAAATCTCCAGGGGATCTGGAACCAGGACCAGCGCCCGGTGTGGAACTGCGACTGGCACACCAACATCAACGTGCAGATGAACTACTGGCCGGCCGAGGTCGCCAATCTGGCGGAATGCCACCGCCCGCTGATCGAGTGGATCGAACGACTGCGCGCCAGCGGCACACGGGTGGCGCGGCAGTGGTACGGCTGCGACGGCTGGGTGACGCATTGGGCGAGCAACCCGTGGCAGCGCTGCGAGCCGGGCGAGAACGTCGGCTGGGGCCTGTTCCTCGGCGCCACCGGCTGGCTCTCCGCCCACGCTTGGCAGGCGTATGAGTTCAGCGGCGATCGTGCAGACCTCGAACGGGCTTGGTCGATCATGGCTGGGGCGGCGGAATTCTACCTTGATCTGGTAGAGGCATCGCCAGGTGGGCGCTGGCACCGCGACGGCACCAACCGCGAGCCGGCCAATGCCTGGAAGCCCGACGCCCGACGCGACTTCCTCATGGTCTTGCCGTCTGTCTCGCCCGAGACCGGCTTCGACTACCACGTGCGCGGCGGCCGTGGTTTTGTAGACGCCGGCTCGGCTATCGACCAGCAGATCTGTCGCGAGCTGCTTGCCAACACCGCGGCAGCGGCGCAGCTGCTGGGCAAGGACGAGAAGCTGCGCGAGCGCATCGCAAGCGTTCTCCCTCGGCTGCTCTCGGACTCCATCGCGTCGGATGGACGGCTGCAGGAATGGGCTTCGCCATTCGACGAGCCGGACGCGCTGCACCGCCACGTCTCGCACCTCTACGCCCTCTATCCTGGCGATCAGATCGGCATGCGCAGCACGCCCGCACTCGCACAGGCGGCGCGCGCCTCGCTGCTGCGCCGCGGCGACGGCGGCACCGGCTGGGCGCGAGCGTGGAAGATGGCGCTGTGGGCGCGGCTCGAAGACGGCGAACGTGCCCACGCCCTGTTCCTATCGCAGCTCAACCCGACGACGGTGACCACAGAGAGCTACGGACCCAAAGACGGCGGCACCTACCCTAACCTGTTCTGCGCCCATCCGCCGTTCCAGATCGACGGCAACCTCGGCATTGTCGCGGCGATCGCGGAGTGCTTGGTCCAGAGTCAGGGTGGCGAGATCGTGCTGCTGCCGGCCCTGCCACGCGCCTGGGCTGCCGGCGGGTCGGTCAGCGGCCTGCGCCTGCGCGGTGGCTGCGAACTGGACCTCACCTGGAAGGACGGGCACGTGCTGCGGGCAGTGATCCGCAGCTTCCAGGATGCGAAGCTGCACATCCGCATCCCAGGAGCGGAGCCGGTGACCCTGCCGACTCGTGCCGGACACACCTACGCCAGCGGTCCGGACCTGCACTTCACGGAAGTCGCGAAATAGTCGCGGCTGATCGGGCGGGCCCAGGCCCTCCATGCTCACCATCGGAGACAAGGGTCGCTCATGACATCCACCGCCACCGCCACCGCCATGTCCGGGGATCGTCCGATCCCCTCCGTCGAACAGCTTGCCTGGGCTGACGCCGAGGTCGGCGTCATCATCCATCTCGACGTGCAGGTGTTCGCTCCCGAGTACGCTTTCCGACGCGACTGGGGTCGTCAACCGTCTGCGACGGTGTTCAATCCGAGCCATCTCGACACCGACCAGTGGCTTGAAGTCGCGGCCTCGTCGGGGGCTCGCTACGCCGTGCTGGTCGCCAAGCACTGTTCGGGATTCAGCCTGTGGCCGACCGCGGCGCACGGCTATTCGGTGCGCAGCGCGCCTTGGCGCGGTGGGGCCGGCGACGTGGTCGCCGACTTCGTCGCCTCGTGCAAGAAATTCGGACTGAAGGCGGGCCTGTACTACTCAACCTCGTGCAATGCATTCTGCAATGTCGACAGCCCGGGTCGCGAACGCAGCGGGTTAGCTGATGCTCAGGCTGCCTACAATCGCGTGGTTGAGCAGCAGGTGAGCGAACTGTGGACGCGCTACGGCGAGTGGTTCGAACTCTGGTTTGATGGCGGCGTGCTGAGCGTCATGGATGGCGGGTGCGATGTCGCTGGTCTGCTGGCGCGGCATCAGCCCCGCGCGCTGCTGTTCCAGGGGCCACCGGAATGCGGTAATCTCTTGCGCTGGGCGGGCAACGAGGCTGGCTGGGCCCCGCCGGAGTGCTGGAGCACGACCGATGTGCTGACCGCCGAGGACGGCACGGTGTCGCGCGATGATCTCGCCGGGGCAGCCGACGGCCGGCACTGGGCCCCGGCTGAAATGGACATGCCCAACCGGGACCAGAGTCGCGGCTACATGGACGGCTGGTTCTGGCGCGAGGGCGAGGACCAACTGGTGATGGACGCAGAAACGTTGTTCGCCCGCCATCTCACTACGGTCGGTAGAAACGCCAACTTCCTCCTCGGTCTCCCTATCGACCGCTTCGGACGGGTGCCGGAAGCTGATGCCGCCGCCCTGCGAGGGTACGGAAAGCTGGTCGGCGAACGGCTGGGCCGACCCCTTGGGATGGTTGCTGAGGTCACCGGGAACGAGGTTGTTCTCGACCTGCAGGGGGACCGCCCGGTCGCCTACGTCGACATCATGGAGGATCAGCGCAACGGACAGATCATCCGTGGTTGGCGGCTCGACGCCAAACGCGGGTGGGGCTGGGCCCCAATCGCCAGTGGATTGGGCATCGGTCATCGGCGTATCGTGGCCACGCCGCACCTGCTGGCCGAAAGCCTGCGCCTGACCGTGACCAGAGCCGCCGGCATACCCACTATTCGTCAGCTGGCGGCTTATGGGCCCGTTTAGTCGTCTCCTCGCCGCACCGCCACGATTTCCCTGCCTCTATCTTGCCCGGAGCTGACATGCGCGCTCTCCATCTCTTGCTCCAAATCCTGGCCACGAGCATGCTCATCGGGGCCGATGGGTCGGGCACCACCAAACCGGGAGAGTCCGTGCGCGACCGCGATCGTCATGAGGAATTTCTCAAGATCGCCAAGGCTGGTGGGATTGACTTGCTGTTTGTCGGTGACTCGATCACCGATGGTTGGCGGCGCTCTGGTAAGCCGACCTGGGACAAATACTTCGCCCCACTGAAAGCTGCTAATTTCGGAGTCAATGGAGCCGTCATCCAACATGTGATCTGGCGCCTGCGCAACGGCGAGCTGGAAGGAATTCATCCCAAAGTGGTCGTCCTCATGATCGGCACTAACAACCCGGATGCGGCCGAAAATGTGGCGTTGGGCGTCAAGACCATCATCACCGACATCCAGCAGCTCTCGCCAGAGACGCGCATCCTCCTGCTGGGAATCCTTCCGCGGGATGAGGGTCCCGATGCCCGACGGGCTAAAAACGAAAAGGCCAACCAACTCATGTCCGCCTACGCCACCCCCAGCGATCCGCGTCGGGTAGTCTACCTGGACATCGGCTCAAAATTTCTCAACGCCAACCAGATCGTGAATAAGGACCTCTTGCCGGACAAGCTGCATCCCAACGACAAGGGTTACCAGATCTGGGCCGAGGCGATCATCGACGTGGTCAAGCAGTTGATGCAAGATGACCCCGGCCAACTCGCCCCAATATTCGCCAAACCTGCAACTCTAGTCACGGTTGCGAAGCTCGAAGCGTCCATCGCCGCCGGTGGCATTGCCGCCGGGAGCAAGGCCTTAGAGAAGTTGGCCACCGACAAGGACGTCGCCACCGCCGAGGCCGCTGCCGCCAGCTTGGCGGTGGTGATCGCCTGGAAGGCATCAGTCGATGCTGAGATCACCCGTCTGCGCGGCGATGGCGAGGTGTACATCGCCTGCGAGATGGCCGCGACCATGGCCCGAAACTACCCCGACGACGCCACGAAGGCGTACCTGGATCAAGTCGCCGAGCTCAAGAAGGACCCGGCCTATTCCGTCGGCAAGGAATTCCAGCACTTGGTGGCATTCCCCTACGAGAATCGTAAGGACCCAGAATTTTCCAAGTTGGTCGAGGCTTTCTTGAAGAGACACCCGAACGGCTCCTATGCACTAAAAGCCCAAGTGATGATCAGCAAATAGTGTCTGAACGGCCGCTCCCCACTGGGCAAGGTTTACCTCAGCGCGCACAAACTAACACATCCTGCGCGCGGGTCACCAGCCAAGCGGTGCGCTGCTGTTCGGACAGGGTACGCCAGCCGCCGGAGCCGGTGCTGGGGGCGGACGCGCCGGTTCGGCGACCGGCTCGCTGTCGCAGGAAACCAGGGCGAAGAGACAGACGGCACTGATGAGGCGGCGGGGCATGGTGGTCACTACATCTTGCCGATGCTTTGGCCGCCGGGCAGGTATCCGATCGATCAGCGAAAAGGCTGCCTGGCGGGGTTGCACGGCCTCATCATCGCGGGCGAAACTGGTTTCGCTGCAGGTTTCGCCGCCGGTTCAGCGCTTCGCGGTCAGCGCCACCGCTGAGCCGAAGGCGATGGGCAGGCGGATCTCGGCGTTGCGCGCGCCGTTGGCGCGGGCCTGGTCGATGTAGGCGACTTCGGCGCGCTCACCTTCGTAGACGCCGAGCGCGCCGCCGGCGGGATCCTCGTCGAGCGCCAGGGCGGTGCCGAGGGCGCCAGTGAACACGCCGGTGGACGGGCCAGTCTCGTCGAGCACGGCGGTGCGGCTGGTGCCGCGCTTGGTCCGCACCGTCACCAGGACCTGGTCGCGGGCGTTCGGCCGCAGGTCCATGTCGCGGTCCTTGATCACCAGGCGCAGCGGCTGGCCGACGGCCAGGGCGCGCATGATCGGCTTGCCCTGCTCGTCGACCACCTCGACGGTGCCGTCGCTGCCGGCAAGCAGCAGGTCGCCCCAGGTGTTGGGATGCTCCCAGGTCAGGGCGCCCTTGCCGGTGGCCCAGTAGTAGTTGCGGCTGGCTCCGCCGGTACCGAGGTAGGCGTTGAAGCCAAGCAGGCGGCCTGGGGTCAGGTCGGCGTTGGTGATCAGAGCGGCCGGGATGCGCATCTCGATGGTCCAGCCGTCGGGGCCAACGCGGCCGGCGGTGGGCAGCTGATCGGCCTTGAAGGCGGTGAGCTGGTAGCCCTGGTTACGCGGCTTGCGCGACTCGCCGGCGACCAGCGACGGATCATCGGCGCAGCCAGCGGGCCAGCCCCAGAACTGCTGGCCGGCACGCACGTCGCGGACCAGCTCCTTGCTGTTGATGCCGTCTATCCACACCTCAAGCGAGTCGCCGGTCCAGAAGCCGCCGACGCCGGTCTTGTGCACCTGGTGGCCGGGCCATGCGAGTACCGCCAGCACGTTCACGCCGCCCGGATCCCAGCTGACCTTCAGCGTCTGCCGGTCAGGGCCGGCGCCGCCCTCGGGCTTCAGCTCCTGCTCGGGGATGGCGGCCCAGTCGGTGGCGTCGCCATCGATCATTGGCGGCTTGTCGACGCAGGGCACGCTGGCGAAGCGGATGGTCTGGAAGGTCGGGGCCCATGGTTGCGGGCTGGATGCGGCGGCCTTGCCCGCCGGATCGGCGGTCGGCACGACCTCCTTGGGGCCGCGCCCCTCGGCGCTGTTTGCTTGGCCGAGGTTGCCGGCTGCCAGCCACGTCCCGCCCTTGCTGGCGGTGAGGTCGCGGCCGGCGGTCTTCTCACCGGCCTTCTTCCAGGCCTCCTCGTCGGCCGCGAGAGTGGGGGTCTGCCCGTTTCGGCCAGGCGGGGAGGCGTTGGGCAATCCGGGCAGTGAGGTCGCCGACGTCTTTGCGGTCAGCGCCATGGCTTCGGCGCGCAGCGCCGACAGTTCGCCGACGGCACCAGCGCTGGCGATGTCGGCGCGACCCGCGGCGACGCCCTTGGCGAGGTACTCGATGCGCTCGCGCAGGCTCAGCTCCTGGCCGGCGGCGGCGGCGGCGACGGCGTCGCCATCGGCGACCTTGGCGCTGCGCTTCATCCCGCCGACTTCGGCGGCGCCCTTGACCAGGGCGGCTTCGACCTTGTTGGCGGCCTCGCTGGCCTTGGCGCTGGTAGCGGCGCTGGCGGCCGGCTTGGCCGGGGTACCGGCGGTGGCCGGGGCGGCCACGGCTGGGGCGAGTGCGGCGCTGGCGGTGGCGGCCAACCCGGCCAGCTCCGGCACCTTCTGTGCCAGCATGCTCTGCAGTTCGTTGCGCATCTCGGCGACCTTGTCCTTGGCGTCGATGCCGCTGGCCTTCAGTCGGGCCGCGAAGACTTTGCTCAGCTGTTCGGCGACCGCCGGGGCGGCTTCGCTGCGGAACGTGTCGACGAAGGCCTTCTCGGCTGACGCGGCCATCTCGCCAGCGCGGGCGGCAACGGCGGCAGAGATCTCGGCCTCTCGCTTGGCGGCCTGCTCGGCGGCTCCGGCGGCGCGAGTGGCCAATTCGGCTGCCTCGGCCAGGGCCTGCTTGGCCTTCACCGCGGCGGTGGCGGCCTCGATGTCCTTGCCGGCGGTGGCGGCGGCACGCGCCTCGCCCAGGGCGCTGCGCGCCTCGGCGACCTTGCCGGCCGCGGCGGTGGCGGCCTCGCCCGCTGGTTCGGACAGCTGCGCTGCCGCTCCGGCGGCCTTGCGCACCTGCGCCTCAAGCTTCTCACCCTCCTTGGCCAGCCGGTCGAGCTCGCCGCGCAGGCGCTTGGACTCCTCGCCGCGCGACTTGGCGTCGGGCTTGACGGCGCCCTCAGCAGGCGGGGCCTCGCGGGCGACTAGGGCGGCAGCGGCGGTGGCGCTGGCCTCGCTGGCGGCGGAGGCTTTCTTCGCCACGTCGGCGAGCGCTCCGGCGGACTCCTGGCGCAGCTTGGCGTCCTCGGCAGCGGCGGCCTTGCGCTCCTTGTCGAGCGCGCTGGTGGCGGCGCCGACCGCGCGCTTGGCGAAGTCGTCCTTCAGCCCGTTGGCCAGCTGCGGTACGACCTGGTTGGCGACCTCCTCGCGGAACGCGGCAGCGGTCGGCTCGGCGCCGCGCTCGTCGAGCGCCTGGTCGAGGGCGAAGACCTGCTCGCGACGCAGTTCGGCGTCGAGGTTCCTCAGGTCGTTCTCGCTGGCACCGGCGTCGGCCAGGGCGCGCGCCAGATCGGTCATCGGCTTGTCCAGCCGGGCGAGTACCTGCTGGAACAACTTGCTGCGGTCGGGCTCGGGGAGGTCCGAGCCGACCAGGCGGTCGTGGTCGGCGCGCAGGCGCTCGGCGAGGCGCTCCTTGATCGCCTCCAGCTTGGCCAGGCGTTCGGCCTCGACAGCTTCGCGTGCCTTGGCCGCGGCGGCCTGCTTGGCGGCCTCGGCCTCGGCAATCAGCCGGGCCTCCTCACGCGCCTTGAGGTAGGCAGGGACGCCCCACGACATGCCGGCGGCGAGGTGGACGATCAGCGAAATGGCGACGAAACGGCCAAGTTTGGTCTGCAGGAAGGGCACCGGGGCGGGTTCACTCATGGCTTGGTCTCGCGGTTGGGCGTGCCGGGTTCGAGCTGGAAGCTGACGTGTTCAAGGCCGGCGCTGCGCGCGGCATTCCACACCTGGATGATGCGTTCGTAGCGCGCGTCGCGGTCGCCGACCACCAGGACTACCGGGCGCTTGTTCTCCTTGGCGCAGGTCTCCTTGTAGGCGCGTAGGTCCTCGACCAGGGCGCCGAGTTTGTCGTAGCGCTCTTCGTCGCTCTTGGCGTTGTGGCGCAGCACGTGGCCCTGGGCGGTCACGGTGATGATGTGCGCGTCGGGCACCTCGATCGAGATGGTGGCGTCGGCCTCGGGCACGCTGACGGCGTAGCCCTCCTTCAGCACCGGGGCGGTGATCATGAAGATGACCAGCAGTACCAGCATGACGTCGACCAGCGGGGTGACGTTGATCTCGGCGACGGCGCGCCGCTTGCCCTTGCGGACGTAACCGCCCACGGACATGCTCATGACCTAGACCGCTGCCGGCGTGGCGGTGGTGGTGGTGGTGGTGGTGGCGACGGGCGAGCGTGCTGGTTGCGCCGCCAGGGCCTGTTCATCGGCCGCGCCAATGAGGAAGACGACGCGCTCCATGAAGCCGTCGCTGCGCTCCTGCTCCTCGTCGAGGCGGGCGGAGAGGCGGTTGTAGGCGGCGACCGCCGGAATGGCGACGGCGAGGCCGGCGGCGGTGGCGATGAGCGCGGCGCTGATGCCGGGCGCCACCACTTGCAGGCTGGCGCTCTTGGCCGTGCCGAGGACCTGGAAGGTCGCCATAATGCCCCAGACCGTGCCGAACAGGCCGATGAACGGCGAGGCCGAGCCGCAGGTCGCCAGCACGTCCATGCCGCGCGACAGTTTGCTGAATTGCTCGCGGCTGGCCGCCTCCATGCGGATGCGCAGGCGCTCGCCGAGGTTCTTGCGGGTGCGCAGCGGGATATGGCCGGCGGCGGCGGGCGGCTCGGGTTCGTTGCGGGCTTCCTCCAGGGCGTGGACCGCGGCGGTGAACACCGCCAACTGCGGCGAGGGTCCGGCGGCCTTGCCGCGTTCGAGCGCCTCACCGCTATGCGCCGCACCCAACACCGCCTGAACAAAGGCCTCGCCGTTGCGGCGGCAGCGCTTGAGCGCCGCTGATTTGGCGAAGATGATCGCCCAGGATACGATCGAGAGGATCACCAGCAGGAGCAGGACGCCTTGTTCGAGCGGGCTGGCCCCGACTACGGAGTGGCTGACGATTCCCCACATTGATGACGGCTGGTCCATGCATGTCTCCTAGTGACTGCATGGAACGGGTCAAAGCCCGTGTTGTGACAACTTCTGGAGCTGGATCGTACCGTGCAGTTCAGAGGCGTGTCTTACGGCAGATCGGCACTGTAGGGCTTGCTACCGGCGAGGGTTTCCATCGCCATGGTGATCTTATAGCCGTCCGGACTGCTCATCGCGACCCACTTGATGGCATCGCCTAGCTTGGCCGGCGGCAGCGCCACCAGGGTGCCAGCCATGATCTTCTCGTAGTTGGCAGGGCCAGTACTCACGTTCTCGCGGCTGACGCGGATGATCTCCTTAGCCTCCGGTGCATACTGCTGGAGGAAGGCGATCGTGCGTTCTTCATGTCCTTCGATCTTGATGACACTGGCCAGTACGCCTGCAGCAGTGCCCGCGGCGGCATTTTTCAGATCGCCCGATGGCGCTGTGATGGGTGGCAGTTCTGCTACATCGCCAGCGAACAATTCGCCGCTGTTAATATCGTAGAACCAGAGCTTCTTAGGACCATCCCCGTTCCCTTCGTCCATCACGAACCAGCCGACCGTGCCGACGATGGTCAGAGCAATGAGGACGATGACCAGATGTTGCAACGTAAAGCGCATGCTGAACTCCCTCTAATAGTGTTGCTGACCCTGGTGTCTGGGTCAACTGGGATGAGCTGGACGGAGCCAAGGTGCTTGATCCGGCAGCTGTCGAAGAACATCATGCAATATATGCAACGTCAATTAAAACCGTAACTTACAATCAATTCTGCACAATATTCTCATGTGATCTTCCAACCTACTACTGCTCCGCGATCAAGCCGTTGAAACGTCCACCCGAAACGATGCAATGCCGCCCGATGCACAGCCCGATCGATGCCGTCAACGAACTCATCTCCCGTCACCACCAGGCGCAGCTGGGCGAGGATCAGATCCTGCTATTCCTGACTGAGTCGCTAGTCGAGATCCAGTACGTCCTCAAAAGCGAGGAATACGACGCCGAGAAGCTGGCGACCATCGAAGTGCACGTCCGCGACATGCTGCGTCGCATCGCGCACGCGGCAGAGAAATAGTCCTCAGCGCCCGCCAAGAGAGCGGGCTATAACTGCGAATCCGTCCAGCCACAACCCAAGTCCGATCGTCGCGGCAGCGCATACGACCAGGACCGCCACCGTGCCGGGGGCAAGTCGTGGCGGGTTCGGCTGACTGGCGGCTGGCTGCAAGACCGCTGCACGTACGACCAGCAGATAGGCCCAGGCCGACACCGCCGTCGAGGCCAGGAGGACCAACGCAGCTACCGTCAGATGGCTCCGGCCCAGCTGGGCACCGGCATGCAATGCCTCGCGGAGCACGCCCCATTTGGCGAGAAAACCAGCGAGCGGCGGCACGCCGGCGAGTGAGAACAGAAACAGGCACAACGCCGAGGTCAGCCACGGACGTTGGCGCATGGCTCCGGCCAGCGCGCTGAGATCCGCCGATCCGCGTTCGTTTTCGAACACCGAAAGACAGACCAGCGCGCCGATGTTGGCCACGGTGTAGGCCGCCAGGTAAAAGGCGGCAGCTGCGATCGGCGCAGGTCCAGGCAGTGCCGCCAGGGCCAAGATGATGGTACCGGCATGGCCAATCGCGCTGAAAGCGACGATGCGTTTGGCATTCCGTGAAGTTATGGCGGTGAAGGCGGCGACCAGCAAACTGGCCATGGCGGCCAGCGACAGGGCCCAGCCGAAAGAGGCAGGCGGAGCGAGATCGCTTGGTACGGTCATCAGCAGGCCACGCACCAGCACGGCGGTGGCGGCGATCTTCGGCACCGTACCCAGGGCAGCGACGGCAGTTGCCGGAGCGCCTTGATAGACATCCGGGGCGTAGAAGTGGAATGGGACGATCGCCAACTTGTAGGCGATGCCGACGCTGGCCAACATCAACGCGGCGAGCACCGCCACGGGCATGTCCTGTGACAGGACCTGACCGATGCCACGGAAGTCGAGGTGTCCGGTCAGGCCATAGATGTGGCTCATGCCAAAGAGCATCAGTCCGGAGGCGGCGGCACCGAATAGTACGTATTTCATGCCGGCTTCGGCGCTCTGGCGATCGCCCGCCTTCCAGCCTGCCAAGGCGTAACCAGCGAGTGACATGACCTCCAGGCCCAAGTACAGCGTGACCATGTTGCTGGCCGCGGCGGTGACGAGTGCGCCCAGCGCCAGGGACAGCATCAGGGCGACCCAGGCCGGATGTCCGTCATCGCGCTGCTGCTCGCCACGCCCGACGATCAATACGAGAATGGTCGCAAGCAGAATGCCGGGACGAGCAAGGACGGAGAGGGCGTCCAACGAGAGCATCTGATGCACCGCGCCACGGCCGCTGACCGCAGCGGCGATCAGGGCGGCGGCACAAATGAATATGCCAATGATGCCGACGCCGTTCTTGCGGCCAGCGGGCAGCAGAATGTCGGCAACGAGCACGGCGATGACGCCGATAGCCACGATGCCCTCGGGCAGCAGAAGCTGCAGTGGATCCATCATGGCATGGCTCCACGTACGTGGGTCAGCAGGGCCTCGCAACTAGGGCGCAGGGCATCAACCAGCGGTCCCGGCCACACGCCGATCAGCACGATGAGTGCGACCAGGGGTACGGTCATGGCGAGCTCGCGCGCATCGAGATCGGGAAAGGCAGCGTGTTCAGGGTGGAGTAGAGGGCCGTAGGCGACACGCTTGAGCATCCACAGCAGGTAGGCGGCAGAGAGGATCACCGACAGAGTGGCGATGACGGCGAACCACGGGAAGTACCCACCGGCGGTAAAACTGCCGAACAGAGCCATGACCTCGCCGGGGAATCCAGCCAAGCCGGGCAGCCCGGCACCGGCGAGGCAGGCGATCAGCAGGATCCAGGCGAAGCGCGGCATCGGTGCGGCAAGTCCACCAAAGCCATCGACGTTGCGGTGGTGTGCGCGGTCATAGATCACGCCGACCAGCAGGAATAGCAGCGAGGACGACAGGCCATGGGTGACGGCCTGGACCATGCCGCCAGTGGCACCAGCCACGCTCAGGCTGGCTAGGCCAAGCAGGCAGAATCCCATGTGGCTGACCGAGCTGTAGGCTACCAGCCGCTTGAGGTCGCGCTGGCCCAAAGCGACCCAGGCACCCCACAGGATGCCGATCACGCCGATCAGGCCTATCAGCCAGCCCCAGTGCAACGCTTGGGCAGGGAACAATGGCCAGGCCAGACGGTACAGCGCATAGACACCCAGCTTCAGCAGGATGCCGGCAAGAATTACCGAAATCGCCGTCGGGGCCTGCACATGGGCATGCGGCAGCCAGGTGTGCAGCGGCACAGCCGGCACCTTGACCAGGGCGGCAAGCAGCACGGCGAGAAATCCGAACGCGGCGAGCGGGATGCCGAGGAACGCGGTCGACTCCCATAGCTTCCACTGCGTCGTCAGCACGCGCAGGTCGAAAGTGCGCTGGCCGTCGGGCAAGGCATTCCACATCGCGATCAGCATGGCCAGCATCAGCACGCTGCCGGCCAAGGTGTAGACGAAGAACTTCATTGCCGCGTAGCGTCGCTGGTCACCACCCCACAGGCCGATCAGCAGCAGCATCGGCACCAGCATGACCTCCCAACAGACGTAGAAGACTAGCAGATCGAGGGTGACGAAGACGCCGTTCATGGCCGCCAGCAGCAGCATGGTCAGGGCGTGGTAGGCACGTGGGCTGCGCTGCTGGTTCCAGCCGCTGATCGTCGCAATCGCCACGACCAGTCCGGACAGCGCCAGCATGGCGGCACTTATGCCGTCGACCCCAACCGTCCAGCTAGCGCCGAGTGCAACCGACCAGGGAAACGTTTCTAACAAACGAAAATCAGAACCTGGATGGCGGGCGAAATCGCCCAGTGCTGCCAGGCCCACGGCCAACGGCACCAGCGAGCCGAGCAGTGCGAACCAGCGCGCACTGCGGTCTTTGGCCAAGCAGAGGGCGCCAAAGGCGAGCGGTGCCAGCACCGACCAAGTCAGCGGGCCGATCACCACAGCACCCCCATCAGCAGAACGAGCGCGCCCAGGATTGCTGCGATCGCCAGATAGGCTCCGACCCGGCCATCATGCCAAGCAGCACCGGACTCACCGATGCGACCGCAGAGCCTGCCGATGCTGTCGATCAGTCCATCGAGCGACAGCGAGTCGCTACGCCGGTAAGGCGCGGCTCCTTCCAGGCTGGCCAAGCGATCGCGCGAGCCGAGGTCGAGGAATGCGGTCAGACGGCCCACGCCGGCGCCGAGGCCGCGCACGAAGACAAGGTCGTACAGGCGATCGATGCCCCACAGTTCCGAGGCGCCAACGTGCAGCGGTTTCAGTGCTCGTGCGAGGGTTGTGGCGAGTTCGCTCTTCCAGGCGAAGACCACGGCGGCAAATCCGGCGCCGACCACCAGCAGCCCGCTGGCGATCAGCATGGCATTGTGGTGGGCATGCGCGTGCGCCTCGGTGTGCGGGGCGGCCAGGGCGTCGCTCAGCCACGTGCTCCACAGGAACACGCAGGTGAATGGGGCGAGGAGGAGCAGCACGGCGCTGGCGTACCACGCCGGGTCGTGGGCATGGTGGGTCAGCGTGTGGTCGCGTTCGGTACCGGCGAAGATGCGGATCCACCACCGTACCATGTAGCCGGCAGTCAGCAGGCTGCCGGCGCAGGCGAGCAGGAATGGCCCCCAGGCGGCCCCTCCGACATCTTCAGCGTGCAGCAGCGCGGCGGCCAACACTGCGTCCTTAGAAAAGAAGCCACTGAAGAACGGCGCACCGATAATTGCCAGCACGGCCAAGCCGCTGCACACGGCCGTGATCGGCATGCGTTTGCGCAGCCCGCCCAGCCGGTGCAGGTCCTGGCTATTGGCGCAGGCGTGAATAACCGCACCGGCGCACAGGAAGAGCAGGCATTTGAACAAGGCGTGGGTGAACAGGTGGGAGAGTCCAGCGGTGGTGCCACCGGCCCCGTCTCCAGCGCCCAAGGCGACAAACATCAACCCGAGCTGGGATACCGTCGAATAGGCCAGCACCGCCTTGAGATCCCATTGCACGCAAGCGATCGACGCAGCCAGCAGGCAGGTGATGCCGCCGGTCCAGCCGATCACGCTGAGCGCCTCGGGAGTCATCACCGGGGCTAGGCGTGCGATCAGGAAGACGCCGGCTGCGACCATGGTGGCGGCATGGATGATCGACGAGGCTGTGGTCGGGCCCTGCATCGCGTCCGGCAGCCAGGTGTGCAGCGGGAACTGCGCGCTTTTGCCGATTGCGCCGCAGAACACGCCGAGGCAGGCGATGGTCAGCAGTTCGTTGCCTGACAGGCCGAGGAACGTGCCGGGCAAGCCGCCGAGCGACAACTGGGTCAGGTTGCTCCAGCCGAGCGGTTCGCGAAATCCGCCAGCCACACCGGCAGCCAGAAAGGCGCCGAGGCCGATCAGGAAACCAGCGTCGCCGACCCGGTTCATCACGAACGCTTTGAGCTGGGCATGAGCCGGGCTCAGGCGGTGTTCAAGCACGCCACGCGCACCGACGCCCTTCAATCGCTGGTAGTCGGCATCCTCACTCGCCGCCGGCTTGGCGAACCAGAAGCCGATCAGCAGATAGCTGCCGAGCCCGACCAGTTCCCAACCGAGGAAGGTCATGAACAGATTGTCGCTCAGCACGACGATCAGCATGGCGAAGACGAAGAGGCAGAACTGCCACGGGAACCTGACGGCCAGCTTGTCGCCGTTCATGTACCAGCTGTTGTAGATCAACACGACGGTGGCGAGCAGAGCAACGATCACGGCCATGATCGCTCCCATCGGATCGGCAAAGGTGCCAAGCCCGAGGGTGAATCCGCCGAGGTCGAGCCAGGGGATGTGCGGACCCTGGTAGGTGACGCCGTGCGGCACAACCAGGATGGCCAGCCACGCGGCCAGCGCGGTGCAGCCAGCCATGATGGTGGCGGCGAGGCCGTGCGCGAGGTTCGCTCGCGGGACGAGCAGCGTCAGCACGGCGGCGGCGAGCGGCGCGAACAGGATCGCGGTGGTCAGCCAGGTTGGGATCATGTCGACCAACCTGCGGAAGTCCCGTCGCGCAGCGACGGGCGGGCGCCGAGACGTGGTGGCGGCATAGAATCGGCGTAGCCGATGCCGCCACGATTCCGCTGGCAAAGCCGGCGAAATCGTGCGTCGACCAAGCCCCTGGGCAAGAAAGCACTCATGAGCGCAGCTCCCGCGTGCGCTCCAGATCAATGTCCTTGCTGGTGCGGTAGACTGCGAACAGCAAGGCGAGGGCGACGGCGGCCTCGGCGGCGGCAACCACGATGACGAAGACAGCGGCGGTCTGGCCCTGGACGTCCATACCATCGAGCCGGAACCGGCCGTAGGCGGCAAACTGCAGGGCGGCGGCATTGAGCATCAGTTCAAGACCGATGAGCACACCAATGGCGTTGCGCCGGGTGGCGATCGCCAGCACGCCTGCGGCGAACAGCACCGAGGCGACGGCGAGATACGAGGCGAGCGCGTCGGGGCCGAAATTATGCACGTGAGGCTCCGTGTCGGCGGTAGCGTTTCACAATCGATACCGCCCCGACCAGCGCTGCCGTCAGCAGCATACCAGCCACCAGGAAGGGGATCAGCCACGAACCGACCAGCAGATCGCCAATGGCCTGGGTACCGTCGATGACGTCCGGAAGAGTGCCCGGTTGACTACGGGTCTGGCCGAGGTTGGCGGCATGCGCGATGGCGATCTGGGCGAGGCGACCGGCGACCAGTGCCGCGAGGGCGGAAGCGGCAAGTCCAGCGATGCGCAGCAGGAGCGGAGTGCGCTGGACCGCACCCATGATGTCGCTGCTGAACAAGGTGGCAAACAGGGTCAGGACCAGGATGCCGCCAATGTAGACGATGACCTGGAGGCAGGCGAGGTAGCTGGCTTCGAGGAACAGGTACAGCCCGGCGACGCCGGCTAGGCACAGCCCGAGCAGCAGCGCGGCATGGAACAGGTTGCGCACCGTCGCGGCGCCTAGTGCTCCGGCGACGGTGGCGAGGCAGCAGGTCCAGAAGAGGCCAAGTTCGATCACGTGCCGGATCCTCCGACCGCTGGCGGGCTGGCTGCCGCGGGTTGGGCGGCTGCTGCCTTTGCTGCTTTGGCAGCAGCTGCAGCCGCGTCCTTTTCTTTTTTCTTTCTGTCGCGTTCGGCGTCGGCGTGGGTTTTCTGCTCGGGCGTGAAATAGCCCATACCGAACATGCCGATGAGGTGCTGGCCCTGTGGCGCGATCAGGCTATCGAGCCAGGCGCGGTCTGTGGGCGCCAACGTCTCGCGTGGGACGTTGGCCAGCTTGGCCATGCGCACGACATCGGGTGCATCAAGGCGTTTGTCGAGCTGGTCGCTGGTGCGGCGGAACAAATAGCGGGCGGCGTCCAGCTTCGGGTCCATCTCGAAGTCGCTGGTCATCGACAGCGAATCGGTCGGACAGGCACGTACGCACAGGCCGCAGTAGATGCATTTCGACAGGTCGATATCGAAGCGCGAGGCGCGCATCTTGTTGTTCTCGTCGCGCTCGCCGTCCATGACGAAGCAGTCGACCGGACAAGCCTTGTCGCAGGCGTGGCAGACGATGCAGATCGGCGCGTCATTGACGAGATGGCCGCGCACGCGTTCGCCGACCACGGCAGCTGGCTCTTGCGGGTACTGCTGCGTGACCGAGGTCGCACCGCCGCGGTTGCGCACGTTCTCGACGAAGAACGTTGCGGTCGTGCGCATGCCGATCAGGAAGGCATGGATGCCATCGTAGATGTCATTGACCCAAGCGAGTATCACGGCGTGCTTTCTTGCGTAGGGGCTGCGCCCCTACGGCCCTGCGGGCCTGTCCCCCGGGCTTTTTCGCGGCTCGATTCCGTCGGCAGGCCTCCGGAATCGTGACGGCATGGGCTTCGCCCATTATGTGCCGTCATCGCCACTTGGCGCCCGCAGACCATGCGGCGACCGCACCTCATGCGCCACCCGTCAATTGAGTTAGCGCTGGGTGCTGACGGCCATGCTTGCGGCGCGCGGCGATCACCAGGAGGAAGCCGAGGGCGAGTGGTACGATCCAGACAAGCGCATGGCCGACCAGGCCGAGGGCGAGGTGCGGCATGGCCGGCAAGCGGCCGTAGGCCACGCCGAGGATGGTTGCCTGCGCATCGGCAGGCATCACCAGAGAGGGGATCAGCATGGTCAGAGCAAGGCCGAACAAGGCGAACAGGCATAGCGGCACCAGGGTCAGCCAGCACAGGCGCATCACCTGGTCGACGCGGAAACGCGGCAGGGTCCAGCGGATCCACACCATGATCACCAGCACAGTGGTGAACTTGGCGAGCAGGATGCCGACGTGGATCAAGGTCTCTAGCCAGACCGGCAGGGCGACGATGACGTTCTCGAAGATCGGGGACTGGTAGCCGCCGAGGAACAGGGTCGAGAGAATCGCGCCGACCAGGATCATCTCGCTGTATTCGGCCATCGCGAACATCCCCCAGCGCATGCCCGAATATTCGGTGTTGAATCCGCTGACCAGTTCGCTCTCGGCCTCGGCCATGTCGAAGGGGGTGCGCTGGCATTCGGCTAGGCCGGCGAAGAACAGTACGCAGGCGAGCAGCAGCAAGAACGGGCTCTGGAAGATGTTCCAGCCCAGGAAGCTGGCCCACGAGCCGTTGTACTGGTGGGCGACGATGCCGTGCAGGTCCATTGTTCCGCACCACAGCACGACGCCGGCGATGGCCAGGCCGACTGGAATTTCGTACGATACGACCTGCGCGACCGCGCGCATGCCGCCGAGCATCGAGAACTTATTGCCGCTGCCCCAGCCGGCCATCAGCAGGGCCATCACGCTGATGCCGCTGACCGCGATGGCGTAGAGCGCGCCGACCGGGACCTCGAGCGCAACGACGTTTTGGGCAAACGGAATGGCAGCGAAGGGCAGGAAGGCGCCGGTCAGGGCCAGGTATGGCGCCAGGCGGAAAACCCAGCCGTCAGCACCAGCCGGAATGATGTCCTCCTTGCCCAGCATCTTGACGCCGTCGGCAGCAAGCTGTCCGAGGCCAAGGGTGCGGGCTAGGCTCATGCCGGGCAGCGAGCTGATGCGTCCGATAAGCCGATCCTGGCCGGCCCGCGAGATAAAGGGCAAGCTCAGCCGGACCACCAGTCGGACAACGCCGTCGAGTCCGACCGAATTCGGGCCGACCCGGCGTTGCATCGCTGCCGCGACCTTGCGCTCGATGATCTGACCGAGGGCAGCGATTGGCAGCACGACAGCCATCAGCGGCAGCACCCAGACGGCGACGGCTGCGAGTCCGATCGCCCACCACGCTGGGTCGGAACCGGACAGCCAGATCGCCAATGCATCGACGGCGGGGCCGAGATTCATGGCGGATCGCCTTCGCTTGAACTCACCGGTCGATCTCCGGCACCACGATGTCGAACGAGCCGATGACCGTTACCACGTCGGCCAGGAAGATGCCTTTCATGACGGTGTTGAAGATGCTGCAGACGGTGAACGAGCCGGTACGCACGCGCACGCGGTACGGGACCTTGGTACCATCGCTGACGATGACGTAGCCCATCTCGCCTCGCGGGGCTTCGGTGCGGGCGCGGATCTCGCCCTTGGGCGGTTTGCGCAGCTGTTTGGCGACATCGGCCTGGAATCCGCCGAGCGGATCGTTCGCCTTTTCGGCTGGAGGTGGCAGCAACTGGACCGCCGCGCGGACCAGGCGCACCGACTCGTTGATCTCCAGCAGGCGGACGACGAAGCGGTCGTAGCAGTCTCCGACCCGGCCCGCGCGTCCGGCGTAGGCTTGGCCGACTGGTACGCGTACCCCGAGCTGTCCGTAGATGCCATACGGCTCGTCGCGGCGGATGTCCCAGTCGACGCCGCTGCCACGCAGGTTCGGCCCGACCAAGCCATAGGCGACTGCGTCAGCGGCGCTGATCACGGCGACTCCGGCGCAGCGGTTCTGGAAGATCGTGTTGGTGGTGATCAGCTGGTTGAAGCGGATCATCTCCTTCTCGAACTGAGCCAGGAAGGCTTCGGTCTCCGCCGCCGCGTTGGCGTGCAGGTCGAATCCGACGCCACCGATGGTGATGTAGTTATAGGTCAGGCGCTGGCCGCACAGCTTCTCAAAGATGTCGTTCACCCCCTCGCGTTGGGCGATGGCATGCAGGAACGGGGTGTACCCGCCCAGGTCCATCGCCATCGCGCCGACCGCTACCAGATGCGACGAGATGCGGTTCAGCTCGGCGACGATCACGCGGATGCATTCGGCGCGCATCGGCACGATGACCTTGGTTGCCGGGTCGCTGTTGAGCAACTTCTCGACCGCGACGCAGTAGGCGAGATTCGCGTTCATGGCGCAGACGTAATCGACCCGGTCGGTGTACGGCACGAACATCGGCCATTCGACGCATTCGCCAATCTTCTCAATCGCACGATGCAGATAGCCGTGGTCGGGCGCACAGTTGGCGACGACTTCGCCATCGGTGTCGACGACGAGGCGCAGCACGCCGTGGGTCGCCGGGTGGTGCGGGCCCATATTCAGGCGCATGCGCTCGCCGCCCAGGGTCTCGATGGCGAGATCGGGGCTCATGGCTTCGCCGCCTGCGCCGGCGCGGCCGCGTCGCCACGAGTCGGAGCGTCCTCGAACTTCTGCCCGTCGCGCAGATGCGCGATGCCGTTGTAGGACGCTGGGTAGATGTAGTCCTTGCGCAGGGGTGAGCCGATCCAGTCGTCGGGCATCATGATGCGCTTGAGATTGGGATGCCCGGCGAAGTGGACGCCGAGTAGGTCGAATACCTCACGCTCAAAGTAGTTGGCCACTGGCCACACCGAGCTGACGCTGGGCACGGTACCGGTATCGCGCGGGGCCAGAACCTTGAGCGTCAGATGATGGCGATGGATCAGGCTGTGCAGGTAGTAGACGATGGCGATATCGGTGCTCGGCGGATTAGCAGGATACTTCAGCAGATCCCAGCCGGTTAGATCGCACAATGCAGCGAAGCCCAGGACTGGGTCATCGCGCAGGACGGTGGCCACGCGGACGATATCATTGGCGGGAACGAGCAGCCAGGGCTGGCCATTGTCGCTGGTCTTGGTCTCTATGGCGGGCAGCGTCGCGGCTGGGAACACGGCTCGCAGGCGTTCGACGATATCGGCGAAGGCCAGCGCACTCACGCCGACGGTTCCGTGGTTTCTGGCAGCGGTGGCTTGCCAGGATGAGCGCCGAAGGCGCAGTCGGAACCCTGTACGATATGCGGATCGCGGTCGCGCACGCCCAGCGTGCGGTATTTCTTGACTCGTTCACGCAGAGCCATGACGCCGTCGATGAGCGCCTCGGGGCGGGGCGGGCAGCCAGGGATGTAGATGTCGACCGGAACGTACTTGTCGACGCCGTTGAGCACCGAGTAGCTCCACTTGCTGAACGGCCCGCCGCTATTGGCGCAGCTGCCCATCGAAACGACCCAGCGCGGCTCGGTCATCTGCTCCCACAGGGTTCGCACACGACTGGCCATCTTGTGGGTGATGGTGCCGGCGACGATCATTAGGTCGCTCTGGCGCGGCGTGGCGCGTGGGATCATGCCGAGGCGGTCAATGTCGTAGCGCGGTCCGCCGGTCTGCATCAGTTCGATGCCACAGCAGGCGGTAGCGAACAGTAGATAGAACAGCGAGTTCTCCTTGCCCCAGGCAAGGAACTCATCGATCGATGTGGTAAAGACATGTTCGTCAGCGCCATTGCCGGGCTTGGTGATGTCAGTCATCGGACACCTTCTTATCCCAGATGAATCCGCCTCCCGCCGCTACCCACGCCAAGCCGACGGCAAGTGTAGCGGTGAATGCGGTGATCTCGATGAAGGCGGCCAGGGCATGACCGTTACCGATCCAATCCAGGCAGCGCGGCAGGATTGGCCACAGCAGTGCCAATTCGACGTCGAAGATGATGAAGGTCAGGGCGACGATGGTGAAGCGGTTGTTGAAGCGGAACCAGGCCGAACCGACCGGGGCTTCGCCGCACTCATAGGTGGTCAGCCGCTGTTTGCTGTCGGCGATGCGATCGACCACCCGGGTGACCAGTCGGACCACCAACAGGGCTCCGCCTACTACGGCACCCGCAAGAAGGCCGACCACGGCAACGCTAATCCATGATCCATAAGGACTTGCGGCGACTGCGGTGGCGCTACTCAGAGTGTTGGTGATGGCGTCCATGCGAGATCGGAGGGTGGAAGCCTAGAGGGCATGCGCAGTGTGCAAGACCCCCAGGGATTGCCTGCGTAAAGTTGGTCAGTCCGACATGCATTCGGCGTATAGTTGGCCGAACCATGCCCGTCGTTGCGTGGATCGGGGGAAGTCCGATGCGTCTTGGACATGATGACAAACAGATATGATAATCCTTTTGTCGATGAGGGGGTTGAGAGCGAAGGTGTGGTCGGACACCTGCAAGGAGCCGCCCATGGCAGCCGCCGCCCCAGCCGATCTCGCCACCATAGCCAAGAAGTGGAAGGACAAGCGTGGCAGCCTGATCATGGCTCTGCACGACCTCCAAGGACGCTACGGCTATGTGCCGCGCGATGCCGCCCAGGAACTGGGCAAGCTCATGGATGTGCCCCTCGCACGCATCTATGAGGTCATCACCTTTTACAATTACTTCAAACTTGAGGCCCCGGGCAGGAACATCATCTCGGTGTGTATGGGCACCGCGTGCTACCTGAAGGGTGCGCCCGAGATCGTCGCCAAGCTCTCCGAGAAGCTCGGCGTTAAGGCTGGCGAGACGACCCCAGACAAGATGTTCCATCTTCAACAGGTTCGCTGCATCGGTTGCTGCGGCCTCGCCCCGGTCGTCACCGTCAATGAGAAGGTGCTGGCCAAGGTCAAGGCAGCTGACGTCATCGACCAAGTCTACGCCTGCGCCGTAAAGGGAGCCTGACCCATGCCCAAGTTCACCCCCGCCGAACTCGACGCCCACAAGGCCAAGCTGTTGGCTGCGGCCAAGAAAAAGGCGATCATCAAGGTCGGCCTCAACACCTGTGGCGATGCTGCCGGCGCCTTGCCGGTGATGCTGGCCATCAAGGAAGCCGTGGCCAAGGCCGGCGTCGACGCCCAGATCGTCAAGACCGGCTGTGCCGGTATGTGCGGCATCGAGCCACTGGTCGAAGTCAGCATTGGTGGCGCGCCCGCCACCATGTACGGCCAAGTGACGGCTGAGGCCGCTCGTGAGATCGTCGAGAAGCATGTCGTTGGCGGCAAGGTCGTCGAAGCCTTCAAGGTGCCGTCGATCGCCGAGATGAGCTCAGATAAGCCGGTTGCCGGCAAGCAGTACCGCATCGTCCTGCGCAACTGCGGCGTGATCGACCCGGAAAGCCTGGACGAGTACATCGCCCGCGATGGCTACCAGGCGCTCAAGCAGACCCTCACCGCGATGACCGGCGAGCAGGTCATCGCCGAGTTGGAGACAGCTGGCCTGCGCGGTCGCGGTGGCGCTGGATTCCCGACTTTCATGAAGTGGAAGCTCACCCGCGCCAGTCGGCCCGGCGAGCAGAAGTATATCATCTGCAATGGCGATGAAGGGGACCCAGGTGCCTACATGGACCGCTCGGTCCTCGAAGGCGATCCACATGCCGTAATCGAAGGCATGATCATCGGCGGCTGGGTCATCGGTGCCAGCAAGGGCATCTTCTACATCCGCGCCGAATACCCGCTCGCCATTGAGCGCATCGAGAAGGCGATCAAGCAGGCGCGCGCTAACGGCCTGCTCGGCACCAACATCCTCGGCACCGGCTTTGATTTCGACCTCGAAGTCCGCCTAGGCGCTGGCGCGTTCGTCTGCGGTGAAGAGACGGCTCTGATCGCTTCGATCGAAGGCAAGCGCGGCACCCCGCGTCCACGTCCGCCCTATCCGGCGCAGAAGGGCCTGTGGGACCAGCCCACCATGGTCAACAACGTCGAGACGCTGGCCAACATCGCGCAGATCGTCCTGCGCGGCGGCAGCTGGTTCGGCGCCATCGGCGTCGGTCGTTCGAAGGGCACCAAAGTCTTCGCCGTCACCGGCAAGGTCAAGAATCCCGGCCTGATCGAGATCCCGATGGGCACCACCCTACGTCAGGTGGTGATGGACATCTGCGGCGGCACCACCACCGGCAAGCCGGTGAAAGCGGTGCAGACCGGCGGCCCGTCCGGCGGCCTCATCCCGGCCAGCCTGCTCGATACTCCGATCACCTACGAGGACCTGCAGAAGCTGGGTTCGATCATGGGTTCGGGCGGCATGATCGTGATGGACGAGAGCGACAACACGGTTGACCTCTCGCGCTTCTACCTCGACTTCTCGATCGACGAAAGCTGCGGCAAGTGCGCGCCATGCCGTATCGGCGGCACGCAGATGCTGCGTACGATCGACAAGATCGCCGAGCGTAAGGGTACGGCCGCGGACATCGCCAAGATCAAGCGCATCGCCCTGACTATGCAGCGCGGTTCGTTGTGCGCGCTGGGCCAGACCACGCCGAATCCGGTGCTGTCAGCCTTGCGCTACTTCGAGTCCGAGTGGACCGAACGTCTCCTGCCCGCGGTCAAGAAATAACCCTCAGCGAATACGAAGGAACCGACCATGACGGTCAAGGCCATCATCAACGGACTCCCGGTCGAAGTCGCCGAGGGCACCTCCATTCTTGAAGCGGCACGCAAAGTGTCGGTCAAGATCCCGGCGCTGTGCAAGCACCCGGATCTCGACCACACTGCAGCCTGCGGCATCTGCATCGTGCGCATCAAGGCGACCGGGCGGACCCTCCGCGCCTGCTGCACGCCGCTGGAAAACGGCATGGACGTGGTCACCCACGATCCCGAGATCGTCACTGTGCGGCGTGGCATCGTCGAGATGATCATGTCAAAGCATCCTAACGAGTGCGTGACCTGCGCCCGCAGCCAGAATTGCGAACTGCAGACGATGTGTGCGGACTTCAATATCAACACCACCGATCTCGACAATCTGGTGCCGAACATCCCGTTGGATGACAGCACCAAAGCGATCACCCTCGATGCGCGCAAGTGCATCTCGTGCGGCCGCTGCATCCAGGTCTGCCAAGAGAACCAGAACGTCTGGGCCCTGACCTTCATGGAGCGCGGCATCTCGACCCGCATCGCCCCGGCCGGCGACATCAGCCTGGCGGAAAGCCCGTGCGTCAAGTGCGGTCAGTGCAGCGCGCACTGCCCGACCGGCGCGATCGTCGAGTATGACGAGGGCCCGGCGGTGTGGGACAAGCTCGCTGATCCTGAGTTGCACTGCGTGGTGCAGATCGCTCCGGCAGTGCGCGTCGCCATCGGCGAGGCGTTCGGCTTCAAGCCGGGCACCAACCTGACCGGCAAGATCTATGCGGCCCTGCGTCGCATGGGATTCAAGGCGATCTTCGACACCAACTTCGGCGCTGACCTGACTATTCTCGAAGAGGGTTCGGAGTTCGTCGAACGTTTCGCCCACGGCAAGGGCGTGCTACCGCTGATCACCAGTTGCTGCCCGGCCTGGGTCGACTTCATGGAGAAGTACCACAGCGACATGATCCCGCACTTCTCGTCGTGCAAATCCCCGCACGAGATGGTCGGCGCGCTCTCCAAGACGTACTACGCCGAGAAGATCAAGATCGACGCTAAGAAGATCTATATGGTCTCGGTCATGCCTTGCACTGCCAAGAAGTACGAAATACAGCGCAGCGATGACATGAAGTCATCCGGCTACCAGGATGTCGACGTGTCGATCACCACGCGCGAACTCGCGCGCATGATCAAGCAGGCCGGCATCGACATGCAGGCCATCCCCGAAGAGCAGCCGGACCACTTGCTTGGCGCCTATTCAGGCGCAGGTACTATCTTCGGCGCTACCGGCGGCGTGATGGAAGCAGCGATCCGCACGGCGCTGAAACTGGTCACCGGCCAGAACCCGCCGCGAGCTGAATTCGAGGTCACGCGCGGACTCAAGGGCGTCAAGGAAGGCGTCCTCGAAGTAGCCGGCAAGCAGGTGAAGATCGCGGTTGCACATGGACTCGGCAACGTCGAGTACGTGATCAACAAGGTGCGCGAGGCCAAGTTGAAGGGCGAGCCACCTCCGTGGGACTTCATTGAAGTGATGGCCTGCCCCGGTGGCTGTGTCGGTGGCGGCGGCCAGCCCTACGGCGTGACTGACGAACTGCGTATCGCCCGCGCCAAGGGACTGTACCAGGAGGATCAGGCGGGCATGTGGCGCTGCAGTCACGACAACCCCTACATCCAGAAGCTCTACGATGAGTTCCTTGGCAAGCCGCTGTCGGAGAAGAGCCACCACCTGCTCCACACGCACTATACGGCGCGTCCGCTGTATCAGCGGTAGCAGGGACCGCCGTCCGGGGTCTGGGATCCGGATTCCGGAACGGCAGTACACGACAGGCCAGCGCGATCCGCGTTGGCCTTCGTCGTCGAGTTGCTACATGGAACATACCAGTGTCCGGACCCCGGATCCTGGGAGCCCGGACCCCAGACCAGGAACAGCCCATGCCCATCATTCTTGTCGCACCCGCCGGCCGCAATGTCGGACTCACCTCGGTCTGCCTCGGTCTGGTGCATGCGTTCGAACGGCGTGGGGTTCGAGTGGCCTTCGCCAAACCGATCGCCCAACCTGCGGACGGCACAGCCGACCGTTCACGGGCCCTGGTATCGGCTGGTACCCATCTGCTGCCGCCTGAGCCGATCGCCCGGGTGGTTGCCGACGAGATGCTGGGCGACAAGCGCGACCAGGATCTTATGGAGATGGTCGTTGGCCTGTGCCAGAAGGCTGCGGCAGCAGGTGGTGGTTCCGATGTGCTGGTAGTCGAGGGCATGGTGCCGGATGCAGGCATGGTCCACGCCACGCGGGTCAACAGCCTGATGGCCAAGGCACTTGATGCCGAATTGGTGCTGGTGTGTGCGCCCGGCGGACTGCCGCCTGCGACCGTGCTCGAAGGCGTGCATATCGCGGCCAATGGTTTTGGCCTGGACCGGCCGGCTGCGGTGGTAATCAATCGAGTCGGCGACACCGGCCGGGGTCTGTTGCACGAACCGCACCGCGAAGAGGAGGCCGAAGATCTTGCGCCGGTGCACGCCCGCTACCGCGAGCTTGCCACCGCGGAAGGCCTGAAGCTCGTCGGCTTCGTGCCCGCTGACGAGGATCTGGCGCTGCCGCGCATCGCCGATATCGCCGATGCGATTGGCGCTTCTTTTCTCTCGATTGGCGATGCCAGCCGGCGCGTCCGTCACGTCGCCCTGTGCGGCATGACGGTGCCATTCGCTCTCGATCTGTTCCGGCCCGAGACTCTTGTGGTCGTGCCTGCCGGCCGTGATGACATCGTGATGGCAGCTAGTCTGGCAGCGATCGACGGGGTCAAACTTGCCGGCCTGCTGCTATCGGGCAGCAGCGATCCGGACGCCCGCATCCTGAAGCTGTGCCGCCCGGCCCTGGGAACCGATTTGCCGGTGCTGCGAGTCCCTGACGGGGCCTTCGATACCGCACTGGCGATCGGCCGGGCGAATCTGGAAATTCCGGTTGATGATCGCGAACGCCTGCAAGCAACCATGTCGACGGTCGCGAATGCCCTGGATCAGGACTGGCTCGACCACCTTGCCGGAGCCAAGCGCGAGCGCCGGCTGTCGCCGCCGGCCTTCCGTTACGCCCTGATCGAGCGCGCCCGTGCCGCGAAGAAGCGCATCGTGCTGCCCGAAGGCACCGAGCCGCGCACGCTGAAAGCGGCAGCGATCTGCCACGAGAAGGGCATCGCCCGCTGCGTGCTGCTGGGCGTGCCTGACGAGGTGCGCGACGCTGCGATCAAAGCCGGAGTCAAGCTGCCTGCCTCGGTCGAGATCATCGACCATCGTTCGCTACTCGACGAGTTCATCCCGGTACTTTGCGAGATGCGCAAGAAAAAGGGACTGACGCCCGATCAGGCGCGCGAAGCCCTCTCGGATACGATCATGCCCGGCACCCTGATGGTCAAACTGGGCAAGGCCGACGGTCTGGTCTCCGGCGCGGTGCATACCACCGCCCACACCATAAGCCCGGCTTTGCAGATCATCAAGTGCGCTCCGGGCATGGCGCTGGCCTCGTCGTGTTTCTTCATGTGCCTGCCCGATCAGGTGGTGGTCTTCGCCGACTGCGCGGTTAATCCCGATCCCAACGCCGAGCAGCTTGCCGACATCGCCATCCAGTCGGCCGACAGCGCCATCGCCTTCGGCATCCCCGCGCGCGTCGCCATGCTCTCCTACAGCACCGGCACGTCGGGCGGCGGGGCTGATGTCGAGAAGGTCATCCAGGCTACGAAGATCGCTCAGGAGCGTCGCCCGGACCTGCTGATCGATGGGCCGCTGCAGTATGATGCGGCCGTCATGGCCGATGTCGCCAAGTCCAAGGCACCGACGTCGAAGGTCGCCGGCCAGGCGACGGTGTTCATCTTCCCCGATCTCAATACCGGTAATGTCAGCTACAAGGCGGTGCAACGCAGTGCCAACGCTGTCGCCATCGGCCCGATGATGCAGGGCCTCGATATGCCGGTGAACGACCTGTCGCGTGGCTGTCTGGTCGACGATATCGTCTACACCATCGCTCTTACCGCGATCCAGGCCGAGCAGTCAGCGGCCCGCCGCCAGCTGAAGGCCAAGGCCTGATCATCCGCTGCATGCAGCGGGTTCTTCCTGACGCATGGTTCGGCAGTTCGTGGATTGCCCCCTGGTATGGTCGACCTGCGGCAATATCGTAATCCCATGCGAGGAGACTGACATGCGGACCGTCGCGGCAGATATGAATGACGCGATGCTGCGCGCCTGGCTGACGGAAGAAGATCCGAGCCAGTTGGAGCGGCTGTATGCTGCGGCGGACGTAGTGCGCTCGACGACCGTCGGCCCCGAGGTGCATCTGCGCGGCCTGATTGAGATCAGCAACACCTGCAATCGGGCCTGTTCGTACTGCGGCATCAGCGTCCATAATACCAACGTCAAACGCTATCGCATGGGTCGCGAGGAAATCCTCGATTGTGCCCGGCGCGCCCAGGAATTGGGTTACGGCACCGTGGTGATGCAGGCCGGCGAGGACCCGCAGCTGACCCGGGAACTGATCGCCGGCATCGTCCGCACGATCAAGCAGGAGACCGGACTTGCGGTCACGCTCAGCTTGGGCGAGCGCAGCCGTGCCGACCTGATCGCTTGGAAAGAGGCCGGAGCCGACCGCTATCTGCTGCGCTTCGAGAGTTCCAATCCGCGGCTGTATGCTCGCATCCATCCGGCAGCACATGGGCATCCCGCCATTGACCCTGGCGACGAGGTCCCACGACTGGGCATGCTGCGTCAGCTGCAGGAACTTGGCTATCAGGCTGGCACCGGCGTGATGGTCGGCATCCCTGGGCAGACCTGGGATGATCTGGTCGCAGATCTGCGTACGTTCCAGCGGCTCGACATCGAGATGATCGGCATAGGTCCGTACATACCGCATCCGGCAACACCGTTGGCCCACGATTTCGACGGGGCGGCCGAATATGGCGATCAGGTGCCTAACACCGTCCTGGTGGCGCTGAAGATGGTCGCACTGGCCCGGCTGCTCGTTCCTGATGCGAACATCCCGGCGACGACCGCGGTGGCGACGCTCAACAAGGACACAGGTCGCGAGGATGCCCTGAAAGCGGGCGCCAATGTGGTCATGCCGAACCTCACCCCGCCCGCTTATCGCGCATTGTATGAAATCTATCCCGACAAGGCCTGCGTGAACGAGACCGCCGAGCAATGTCATTCATGTCTCGCAGCGCGCATCGAGAGTGTCGGTCGTTGCATAGGAGCTGGCCCCGGGGCCGCTCCCAAGACGCACCGACGTACCGCATAGTAGGCTCACACCATGACGAAGCTTCCTGCTCTGATCCCGTCCCCGACCGCCGAGGACTTCATCGACGACGCCGCCATCGAGGCGACGTTGGCACGGGCGCGCAACGCTGACCCGACCTGGGTGCGTGAGATCATCGCCAAGTCGCTGAGCAAGACGCCGCTCGCCCCCGAAGAGACCGCGGTGCTGCTCGGTTGCGAGGACAAGGGGTTGCAGGAGGAGATGTTCGCCGCTGCGCGCGCGCTCAAAGAGACTGTCTACGGCAACCGCATCGTGTTGTTTGCGCCGCTCTACATCGGCAACCGCTGCGTGAACGACTGCACCTACTGTGGCTTCCGTTCATCGAATCAGGACGCCATCCGCCGCGAACTCGAGCGCGAGGCGGTGATCAAGCAGGTCTCGGCGTTAGAGCGTAAAGGTCACAAGCGGCTCATCGTGGTGTTCGGCGAACATCCCGACTACGACGCCCAGTTCATGGCTGACAGTGTGCGCGCGGTCTATGCGGCCGGCGACATCCGCCGGGTCAACGTGAACGCGGCGCCGCTCGACATCGAGGGCTACAAGATTATCAAGCAGGCCGGCATCGGCACCTTCCAGATTTTCCAGGAAACCTACCACCACGCGACCTACGCCCAGGTGCACAACCCGAAGACGCGCAAGGGCGACTACCTGTGGCGTCTCGATGGTTTGTCGCGCGCCTTTGATGCGGGCATCGACGACCTCGGTATCGGCGCACTGTTCGGATTGTATGACTGGAAGTTCGAAGTGATGGGGCTGGTGCACCATGCCGCCTACTTCATGCGCCGTCACGGCGTCGGCCCGCACACCATCAGCTTCCCGCGCCTCAAGCCGGCGCAGGGGGTCAACTTCGATCCGAAGTGGCTGGTCTCTGATCCTGACTATCTGCGCCTAGTCGCCATCCTCCGCCTGTCGGTGCCGTACACCGGCATGATCTGCACCGCGCGCGAGCCGGCCCATATCCGTGACACCGTGCTGTCCTTCGGCATCAGCCAGATCGACGCTGGCACCAACATTGATCTCGGCGGCTATTCCGAACAGGGCGACGCCACGGTTGTCGAACAGAAACTTGAGAATGCGCAGTTCGAACTCGGCGACACCCGCAGTCTCGATGAGATGGTGGTCAAGCTGGTCGAGAAGGGCTACATCCCCTCGTTCTGCACCTCGTGCTATCGCACCGGTCGCACCGGCGAGGTGTTCATGGAGTATGCCATCCCTGGCTTCATCCAGAAGTTGTGCACGCCTAACGCTCTGACCACCTTCCAGGAATACCTCTGCGATCACGCCAGCCCGGCGGTGCGCGCCGATGGCGAACGCATGATCGCCCAAGAGGTTGGCAAGATCGCCGATGCCGGCGTGCAGAAGATGGTCAGTGAACGTCTGGTGCTGATCCGCGACCACGGTAAACGGGACCTCTACGTATGACCGACGCGATGCGTGTAGAGCATGATCTGCTTGGCGAGGTCGCCGTCCCGGCGGACTCGTTGAAGGGCATTCATGCCGCTCGCGCCGCCGCGAATTTTGATTTGGCCGGACGTCCGGTCCATCCTGAGTTGATGCGGTCGATGGGCGCGGTGAAGCTCGCCGCAGTGCGGGCGGCCCACCATGCTGGGACCCTCGA
>JBBQCI010000009.1:0-61827 GCA_038318565.1 Planctomycetota bacterium | reverse complement strand
CCCGGCCGAGGCCTTCGGCGAGCACGACCCAGCGCTGGAGCTGCGTGTCCCATTCAGCGACTTCCCCGACAACGCCCGCGAGGTCATGAAGCCCGGCATGAAGTTCCGTGGCCCGCATCCGATCGACGCCGAACGGGTCGTCGCCTTTACCGTTCGCGAGATCGCAGGCGAAGAGATCGTCGCCAGCGGCAACCACCCCCTGGCTGGTAAGACGCTGCGCGTCGCCTGCGAAGTGCTGGCCGTGCGCGCAGCCACCGAGGATGAACTGTCCGGTGGAGGTTGCGGCTCAGGCTCATGTGGACAGGGTTCGTGCGGTAGCGGAGAGTGCGGTTCGCACGCCGGGAACGACCACGAAGGCCACGACCACGCCGAGATTGATCATGAACAGAGTGCCGGTGCAGGTGGTTGCTGCGGCGGTGGTGGTTGCCACTGATCAGCGCCGCTGATCCACGTCTGACCTGGGTCTGCCCGCAGCAGCCCGAGCAGGACGCCGAGGCCGTGCGCTTGGCGCGCTTTCCGCGCGAGGCGACCGCCATGCTCGCCGGACAGATCGGCCCGGTGGCGAATCTGCGTTCCAGCAGCGGCTGTGGCCTACGTCTGGCAACCGACAGTCCGTGGGTCGATCTCCATCTGACCCGTCTGCGCCACCATCAGCCGTTTCCAAGCAGTGTTGCGCTGGAGGTCGAGCACGCCACAGGCGTGACAGCGGTGCATGGTCCCGATGTACGAGAACGTCAAGGGAACGTCGTGGTGCGTCTGCCGACTGGACTCGAACGCGATGGTCCACTCACACCGATCGCACTGTGGCTGCCGCTGATTTCGACCTGCGCCGTTGCCGGCATCTCGCTGGCCGATGGTGCCGTTGTCGAATCCGCACCGGCGCCCGCTCCACGCTGGCTGGCGATCGGCGATTCGCTGACCCAGGGCTTCAGCGTGCAAAGCCCGCTCGACGCCTGGGTGCCACGGTTATCGCGACAGCTTGGCCTGCCCTGCTGGAACCTCGGCGTCGGCGGCATCAAGATTGAACCCGACGTGTTCCACTGGGCGCTGGAGACTCGCGTCTGGGATGTCGTAACCATCGCCCTGGGCAGCAACCACGCATGGCGCCAATCCGACACCGACGCAGTGGTAGAACCAGCCCTGCGCCTGGCCCAGTTCGCCTGCGCCGGTCCGCACCGTCGGATCGTTTGGATCCTTCCGCCGTGGAAGCCGTGCGAGACAGGTAAAGGCCCGGCCGATTTTCAGGGCATGCCTTTGGGTCCCGACGTCGGAGTACGGGCCGGGCAGATCCGTGCAGCGCTTCGCACAGCGCTGATGCCATTAGCTCCGCGTCTGGTCCTGGCCAGCGATCACGTTCCCGAGGATGTCCGTCTGCTGCCCGATGGCCTGCATCCGGCCGCACATGGCTCGGCGATTATCGCCGAACGTGTGCGGACGTTCCTGCTCTGAGGGTTTCAGTTGCGACGCGTGCGGCGCAGGCCCAATCCGGCCAGCACCAGCGCGATCAGTCCGGCAGCCCCGGCGCCCGAGCCGCATCCGCTGCTGTCATCGCTGCTTGCCGCAGGAGCCGACCCGGGAGCCGGAGTCGACCCGCCGCCAACGGTCACCACAACCGGCCTCGACACGCTAGCTCCGCTGCTGTCCGTAACCGTCACGGTGACGGTGGCAGAACCGGCGGCGATCCCGTTGACGGTCAGGGTGCGCGAGGAACCGCTTCCGCTCAGGGCAGCCGTAGCCGTGCCGGTGGCGGATGAAACCCCTGACAAGGTCAGGCTGGCGGCCGCCGTCTCGATGTCTCCGATCAGGACTGTGGTGGTAGCACTGGCGGCGGCCAATACCGCCAGGGTCGGTGCCACGGTGATCGTTGGCAAACTGTTGGCTGCCGTCACCGTGCTGCCGATGGCCGACAGGTCGATTTCCAAGATCTGGGTGAAATCCTGCAATCCGGATTTCGTCGCGGTGGCGCTGGCGCCCAGGCTCTGGGTCGTGGTCGTGCCGTGCACGATCTTCGCCAGCACCGGCATACCGACGCTGCTGAGCGCGCCATCGGCATCCTCGTCGGTGACGCCGAAGTCGTCGTCATTGATCACATACAGCTTGCTGCCAATCATGGCCAGACCTTCGACCTTGTCGTGGTTATAGGTCGCCTTGTAGGTGGCCAAGTCGACCACCAAGGTCTTGGTCAGCGGGGTGATCCCAGCAGCGGCGAGCTGGGTGGTGGCCTGGAGCACGGTCGGACTGGTGCCGACGAGCCGGATGATGTCTTCCATCGTGCCGTTGCCCGCCGTCGCGCCGCCCGCCGTGGAGGCGGTGAATAGTTTACCGTTCTCGCCATCAGCCGGGTCGTGGATATCGGTCGCAGTGCTGATGTCGACGCTGTAGACCTTCTTGACAGCAGTAGCGGAGGACGTCGGGAAGTTGCCATCGCGCTCGAGGATGAGGAACTTCGTGGCACTCAGCGCCACGATCTCGCTGATCGCCGTGCTGCGGGTATCGGTCAGGTAGGCGAACTGGCGGGTAGCGCCGGTTGCGATGGTGATCTCGACGATGCGGGTCGCCAGCATGCGTCGGCTGGAACCCGCGGCGCTGCCGGCCGGGATGCCGCCGGCTGTGGTCGTGCTGTTGGCAAGCGGCGACTGCATGATGCCGACCAGCTTGGTGCCGTCGGGGGTCATGCAGAGGCCCTCCATGCCGCGGTTCGCTTCGCGCTGACGCAGGACCGACGGCAGTTTGAAGCCTGATACTGAGGCGGCAGCGTACGGTGACGCGCGCTCGATCTCGACGCCGGTGGCGCTGAAGTGAGCGATGAACGGGCCGTATTCGTCGCTGACCCAGAAGGTGCCGTCGGCCGCTGCGACCAGGCCTTCGCTATCCAGTCCGCTGGTGTCCGACAGCAGGGTGGTGCCGATCGTACCATCGGGGTTGACCGCGTAGGCACCCTCGTTGGTCGATCCGTTGTCGCCCGACGGCAGGGGCAGGCCGGTGATCGGGGTGGTGCCGTCGGACCGCTTGAAACTGATCTTCTCGAGTACGGTCATGGTGCCGTCACCATTCAGCTTCACCCGGCGGATGTTCGGCGCGAAATCTGGCTTGGCGAACAGCTTGTCGGTGGCAACGGTTGGACTGGTGACGTTCGGTCCGCGATCGGTCAGGCACCAGAACTGGCCGGGTTGTCCAGGCACCAGTGCCATCGACGAGCCGAGACCGCCATCGCGCACCGGCAGCACCGTCTTGGTCGAACCGGTACCGTAGGTGATGTTGGTCAGATTGCCCGACTGGTAGGTGCCGCCAGCCGCGCGGATGAACGGCACATAGATGGCTGTCAGCTGTCCGCGCTCGACCTCGGCGTTTTGTGGCATGTCGGTGATGCTATGCATCTGCACGTTGGCGAGGAACCAGCCGGGGCCGAGGAGGTCCTGAGCATCGACGATGCCGGACGATTCCTCGTCGCTGCGGCCGGTGACCGTGGCGACGGCGGCGAAGGAACTGTCGCCGTCGTATGGGGCCACTGAGCTGACTTTTGCTCCATTGACGCCAGCCGAGCCGTATCCGCGGTCACCGAAACGACTGGGGTCATGTTTGGCCGCCTTCTGTAAGGTGCCCTGGACGGTGTCGTAGACCCACAGCGCGGCGGCATGCTCGGCATTGCCCGGATCCTCCTGCAGGATGATACGGCCGAAACGATCCATCGTCATGTTGTCCAGCATCTGCGGACCTGGATCTTCGCTGCCATCAATCAACATGGTGATGCTGCCGCCTTGGGCCGGATTGGCGAGGTTGTCGAAGACCAGACGCCACAGGCGAGTCCTGCCGAGAGTGGTCGTGCTGGCGCCGTTGCCGCCGTTCTTCAGCGAGTCGAAGCGATCGGTCGTGACGAAGTAGAAGGTGTCCGGATTCAGCGGATCCCACACCCCATCTTCTGGACGCAGGAAGTAGGTGCCGCCGACCGTAGCCGTCCGCGCGTCCATGACCGTGCCAGAGGTGTACGCGGCGACGTTGGCCGGTGTATTGACCTGACCGAGACCGAAGCGCAGCGCGGTGCCTTTGCCAGCACCGACACCGATGAAGCCGGCATCCGGCGTGCGCTGCTCGTTGAGCTGGCCGTTGGCGATCACCGTATAGAGCGTCCCGCCGATCAAGCCGGCGGCCTGCGCCCAATCTGTCACGTCGCCGTTGGTGCTGCCAAGGACCTGCTTATCGCCGACGTAGATATAGACCTGACCGGGTGAGGTGTCATCGAGGGCGACGATCACCGTCTTGTCCTGGGCATACGGGCAGGCGAGCACGTTCTCCCAGGCGGACACGCCGAGGTGCGGGAGCTGGATGCTCTGGCCGTTGTAGGCACCTGAGACCGCATGCGCGAAGGCGCGACCGTTGGACGTCTCTTCGCCATTCATGAAGAACCGGCCAGTTGCAGGTGGCAGGCCCTTGCCCGATGTGCTGTTGTAGTAAGCAGTGGCTGCCGGCAGATCGGCCGAGCAGAAGCGGTCGAAGGTGACTGTCGCAGTGGCCCACGCCACGCCATTGGCAGAGGTGTAGACGGTGGTGATCTGGTCGGCCAGCGTACTCACCGCCAAGGTCGACTGGTTGATCAACCAGCGCGAGACGAAGGAGCCGACCGCGCCGTGCGCTCGAACCGCGCCCTTGGTAGCGCCGAGCTCTTGGTTGGCGAATAACGTGAAGGTGCCATTGCCATTGTCGAGCCAGCCCATGCCATCAAGGATGCCGACCACCGACTTGGTGGCGCCACCGCCAACCGCGACGCCGGTAGCGTCCACGCCAGCCGGCAGCAGGTCGCCCGAGGACGCGATCGGTTTGATGATCACGCCCGGCATGACCGGCGTCAGATAGGCCGAATCAGCGGCGCCGAGGGCCAGGGCAAGCAGGGAGATCGAGCAGGTGCGGAACATTGTTGATCCTTGGATGGGGTTGGGGGGCAAACTCACCCGCTCCATGAAGATCCGCTACCTATTTCGCACAAGTTTACTTCATCACCAAACCAGCAGCACCAGGACCACTGCTACAACCCGCAGCACTAGATCCCAGCTATCGTGAATCCGCAGAAATAGCAGGGGCCAGGCGCACAACAGCAGCGGCGATGGTGGCGGGGTTGGCTGTTGCGGCAGATGCTGCGCACTCCAACTCGCACACGCAGCCAGCGCATCAAGATTCCATTCGACCAGCCGGTAGAGACCGGCCCATGGGCCATCCGGCCAAGTTCCTGCGCAGATCAGCAACGGCAGGCCAGCCCACAGGGCCAACGTCGCCGGCACGCTGGCCGCCAGCGAGGTCAACCAGCTCCACGAAGCAACCATGCCGAAGTGCCAGGCGACCAGCGGGGCCGTTGCCAGGCTGGCGGCAAGACCGATGACCAGACTGTCCGCCGTGGCACGGCCCAACCACAGACCGACGCGCCACAACGGCCGGTCGAGTGGCCACGCCCGCATCGGCAAGAACCATTCGCGCAGGTCCATCAGATCCTTGCCAAGGGTGACGATGCCGAGGACCGCTGCGAGCGAGAGCTGGAAGCCGATGTCGCGCGCCATCGCCGGTTGCCAGGCCACCAGGACGAGCGCGGCCAACGACACCGCGCCAAGGCGATGCGGCTCGCGCGCCAAACCGTTGTAACCGATCACCGCCAAAGCCATGACGCAGGCGCGCACGGTTGCCGGACTGGCCGCGGTCAGCCACGTGTAACCAACCACCAGCACCGCCAGAACCGCCAGTCGGCCGCCCCAGCCAACGCCGATCGCGCGTAGCAGCCACCACGCCACCCCGGCGGCAATCGCCAGATGCATGCCCGACACGGCCAGCACGTGGGCCAGCCCGGCCGAGCGGAAATCGTTTCGTTCGGGCGGATCGCCCCGACCTAGCAGCAACGCGCCAGCCAGTTCACGATGGTCGGCCAAGCGTTCGAGGGCCCGCCAAGCGAAGGCGCGCGAACCCTGCTCGCGTGGGATGATCTCGACCTCGACGGCGCGTAGTGCCTCGCCTCGATAATCTCGCTCCCACACCCCGCGCACCGTCGCGGCATCGCCTACATGCACATCCGGCAGCGCCGGGGCGCGCACAAACAACCGGCCCGGCGGTCGCCAGTCCGCAGGCAGCAGCGCCTGAGCATCGACCATGGAAAAGCCCTGGCTATGGCCCTGCCAACGCACCGACGAGACGATGCCCTGCACCGCGCATAACCTGGTCATGGCGCTTGGGGGTTGGGCTCCCACGGCGCCCATGGCGGTACCGATTGCGGCAGCGGCAGCGAAACAGGCCCAACGTGCGGCCAACGGATAGCGCGTGACCAGGGTGGACGCCCCCGCCATCGCCAGCATCGCCCACAGCCACCAAGCCGGCAACGGCGTGACAGCGCAGGCGCCCAGCACCAGACCGAGCGCAGCGAAGGGCAACCACGGCATCCGGGCAAACATCGCCAGGCGGGACCTTTTGAATAGGGCCTGTCCGCCGTGGCGTCAAAGGCAGCTACCGGAGGCGTTTACCCGGACAGTTCGCGCAGGGTGGCGCGGCAGGGCGCTTGACCTCGCCAGGTTTCATGAAGCGGGCCTGCCACAACGGCTGTAGCGCAACGACATCGGTCCGCGGGCCGCTCCACATCTCGTAGCCATTGGCTTCGACCAGGATCCGTCCACCATCCAAAGTCTTCACCTGGGCTGCCACCGGGGTTCCGCTCACCGCGTCGACCACGTCGACCCGCGGTGCGCACGCTGTCAGTACGACCAACGCCACTAATGCGGCGACGGCCGCAGCCGCAATGCGTTCAGACATGCAGCTGCGAGGCGCCGCCCAGGTGTTCGGTGTAGCGAGCAATCGCCGGCTTGACCTCTTCGGCGAGGAAGCGGTCGACCTGCTCCGGGGCACGACCGATGAAGGTGGCTGGGTCGAGCAGTTCGTCGAGCAGGCTGTGGATCGGGGCGAAGAAGGCGTCGTGGCGGATACGCTGGATGAGATCGTTGTCCTTGCCCTCCTCCTTCACCACCGCGGCGGCCTGGTGCGACAGCACACGGATCCGCTCGTGCACGTCCTGGCGGTTGCCGCCCGCTTCGACCATCGCCATGATGATGTTCTCGGTCGCCATGAACGGCAGCTCGGCGTCGATGTGGCGGCGGATCACGCCCGGATGGACGACCAAGCCTTCGCAAACGTTCTGCAGAATGGCGAGCACCGCGTCGCCGGCCAGGATCGCCTCGGGAATGGCGATGCGGCGGATCGCGCTGTCGTCGAGGGTGCGCTCCATCCACTGCACGGCGTGCGTATTCAGCGCATCCTGGGCGAGACTGATGAGGTGGCGGCCGAGCGAGCAGGCGCGTTCGGCACGCATCGGGTTACGCTTGTAGGCCATCGCCGACGAGCCGATCTGGTCGGCCTCGAAGGGTTCCTCGACCTCCTTGAGATGGGCGAGCAAGCGCAGGTCAGTACCGATGCGGTGCGCGGTGGCGCCAAGGTTCGAAAGCGCCAGCACCACCTGCGAGTCGACCTTGCGGCTGTAGGTCTGGCCGGTGACCAGGAACGCCGACGGGAAGTGGAAGGCGGCGGTGACCTTGCGATCGAGCTCTTCGACCTTGCCGTGATCGCCATGAAACAGCGAGAGGAAGCTGGCCTGCGTGCCGGTGGTGCCCTTGACCCCGCGGAAACGCAGGTCGTCACGGACACGCTCAATGTTCTTCAAGTCGATCAGCAGATCCTGGATCCACAGACAGGCGCGCTTGCCCACCGTGGTCAGCTGGGCGGCCTGGAAATGGGTGTAGCCGAGGGTCGGCAGCGAGCGCTGCAGGTGCGCGAATGCGGCCAGACGCTCGATCACGCGGGCGCAGGCCCGGGCCAGCATCTCCAGACCTTCACGCATCAGGATCAGGTCGGTGTTGTCAGTGACGTAGCAGCTGGTCGCGCCGAGATGGATGATCGGGGCGGCAATCGGACAGGCGGTACCGTAGGTGTGGACATGAGCCATCACGTCGTGGCGACGCTTGCGTTCCTCCCGGGCGGCCAGCTCCCAGTCGATGTCGTCAGTGTGGGCGGCGAGTTCGGCAACCTGCAACTCGGAAATGGGCAGTCCGAGCTGCATCTCGGCGCGCGCTAATTCGACCCACAGCTTGCGCCACGTGCTGAATTTACGCTGGTCGCCCCACAGGGTCTGCATCGCCTTGGTGGCGTAGCGCGAACAGAGGGGCGAATCGTAGCGGGTGTGGTCGTTGGCCATGGCGGGGCGCAGCGTGGGCCCTTCCCGTGCTGGGCAACCTTGCAGAGTAGGACGCATGATCGTCTCGCTGCGCGTCGCCGTCCTGGCCTATACCGCCTCGTCCGACCTGCGCGCCAACCGCAAGGCCATCGCGACAGCGGTCGAACAGGCAGCAGCTCAGCAGGTGGCTGTGCTGGTGACGCCGGAGTGCGCCCTGTGCGGCTATCCGGCCGCCACTGGCATGCTGAACGCGACCAGCTGTGAACTCGCCGAGTACGAGGAAGAACTGCTCGGCCTGGCCAGCAAACGCGGCTTGGTGCTGGCGCTGGGCACCGTTTCGCCGGACGGTCGTGGCGGGGTGGCCAACCTCGCCGTGGTTGGCGGGGCGGTTCCGGTGCAGCGATTGGCCAAACGGGCGCTGACACCGGCCGATACAGCCTGGTTCGCCCCCGGCCCCGCGCGCAGCGTCGTTGTCCGGATCGGCGCCTGGCAGGTCGCGGTCGGCATCTGCTATGAAGTGCGCCAGGCCGCGTGGTGGTATGCCGCCGCCGAGGCTGGGGCCGACGCCGCCATCGTCCTTGCACATCAGGCCGGAGCCGATCCCGATCCCGGCACCAAGGCCGCGGTCCTGCCGGCACTTCACGCTGCACGCGCCGCAGAACTGGCCATGCCGCTGCTGTTGGCCAACACCGCAGCCGCCGACCGTTGGCTCGACAGCGCCGCGTGGGATGCGCGCGGGCGCTGTATCGCCAGCAAAAGCGAGGGTCTGCTGATCAGCGAGTTCGTGCACCGCGATGCACTCGATCCGTGGTACAACTCCGTGCGGCGCGACGCCCTGGCGGCGTGGCGCACGCGCTGACGCTCAGCGCGGCGGCAACTCCGGTGGTGTTCCGGCGAAGCGGCGGTGATGCCAGAAGTATTGTCCCGGGTGGGCGAGGATCAGGCGCGACAGTTCGTCCATGCAGCGCTGCACATCCGCCGCGTGATCGCCGCTGGCCATGAATGGTCGGCCGACGTAGAGGCGGCTGACACCAGCGCGACAACGGAAGGCAACCCCGGGGACGATCGGCACCTCGGCCTTGCGTGCAAAGAAGGCCGGGCCGTCGAAACACCAGGCCGGCCGGTTGAGGAACCAGCCCGGCGTTCCGCCGCTCGGCCGCTGGTCGGCCATCATGCCTAGGGCGGCGCCCCGACGCAGCGCCTTGAGCGCCAGCACCGCGCCGGTGCGATCCTTCGGCTGCACCAACACGACGTGCATGCCGACCCGCGACCGCACCTCGTTCAGCATACGGTCCATCTCGGGGTTGTGCTGCGCTTTGGCGTAGACCAGCAGCTTGCTGACATGGGGAATCATCGACACCGCCGCCATGTCCCAATCGCCGAGATGGGCGGTCAACATCACGGCCGATGGATGCCGCGCGGTGAACCTGGCCAGCCAGCGTGGATTGGCGTATTCTATGTGGTGTTCGGGGCCATCGGGGCCGCCAATCGTCCAGATCTGCAAGAACTGCGCCCCGATATGGGCATAGGCCTTGCGAGCCACGCGAGCACGGGTGGGTCCACGCAGACCCAGGCTGATTGTCAACTGACTGTTGACCACTCGACGACGCACCCCGATGCGCCAGGCCAGCACGCCGAGGGCTCCACCGAGCCGACAAGCGGTGTCGGCAGCAAGTCGGTTGAGCAGGGAGAAGAACAGGCGTTGCATGGGGCCTAGACAGCAGACAGCGGCGGAGACACACGGCAACCCGGTGTGCCACGGTGTATGACCCGCCCTTCCCCCCCCTTCGGCAGGCGCCTTGGCCAGCCACGGCCTCTGATCTAGCCTGCGGGTCGGCGCACCGCCAGCGCCACGGAGATGACGACCATGGGCATGATCGACGCCAAGCAGGCCAAGGACATCCTCGGGTGCGACGACGCCACCCTGCAGCAGCACGTCAACAGCGGTGGGGTCAAAGCCCAGCGCCAGGGCGGCAAACTGCTGGTTGATGAGGACGATGTCCAGCGCCTCGCCGCCCGCGAAGACGAAGAGGGCACCATCGTCCTCACTGGCGAAAGCGACAATTTGCAGATCGACCTCGGCAAGGTGGTCGACGACTCCTCCGAGACCATCGTCCAGGCCAAGAGCTCGCCGGCCAAGGATTCCCAGCAGATCACCTTCGGTGAAGACCTGGAAGTGGTCAGCCTGGAGGACAGCAAGACGGCTGATCTCGGCTCAACCAGGCCGACCACCGGATCGCAGGGACTGTCCTTCACCGACTCGAACACCGCCGTGATGACCTCGGTCGAAGAGACCTCGGTGGGCGCCACCACCGCGCCGATTGAGACCGGCCCGCAGCACGCCGGCCCCGGCGGCATGCTGCCGAACGCCGAAAGCGGCCGCCGCAGCGTCCGTTCCAGCCGTCGCGCCATGGAAGTCGATGTCCAGGTGCCGTGGTACTGGATGGCCTGCCTCGCCTTGGCTTTCGCCATCGGGATCTTCTTCGTCGTGCCGTTCTACGTCATGGGCTTGGTGTCGCGTCCAGGCGAGGTCGATGCTGGCAAATACCAGGCACGCGGCGCCGACGACAACCTGTGGACCGGCATGGCGGGCGGCATCGCCGGTTTTGCCGTCGAGCCCGACTCAAAGAAGTGGGCCAAGAACAACCAGGGCAGCGAATACCGCGACATCAAGTCGAAGGACCCCCAGGCCCAGTGGCGCTTCAACAGCTATCTCGGTGGCATGCCTGCCGCAGAGCGCCTCGACTCGTTCGTCGTCGATAAGGTCACTGAGGATGCCAATGGCATCAAAGCGACCTCGAAAGCCGGCAACAAGGAATACACCGTTGTTCAGAAAAAGGTGCAGTCCGACGGCGGCCCCGAGATCACGGTGCTTGAAGCCACGGTCTGGCCAGAGAAGTAATCCCGCGCTTACAGCGCCCGAGAACCAGCCGCACCCCTTTGGGTGCGGCTGTTGCGTTTCCAGGCAAGGCCCTTGCCCATGCCCCCACACCCAGCTAGCTTCCTACTCTCATCCCTTCGCGGAGTCCCCATGTCCATCGTCCGCAGTCTGGCCATCCTTTCACTCGTTGCGGCTTTGGCCGTTAGCACCACCGGCTGCAAGCCGCGCGGCCAGAAGCCTGTCGAGCAGGATGGCGCCGCACTCAGCGCCAATGCCGCAACGCTGCAGGCCGAGAACGACGAACTGAAGGCCCGCCTGGCCCAGGCCCAGGAAGAGATCGAGAAGAACAAGGGTGGCACGGTCGGCGACAGCGCCGCCAACCTTGGTGTCGAAGGCCTCGGCGAAGGCTTCACCGCCGCCGGCAATGGCCGCATCGCCCTCGGCGAGGACTTCGCCTTCGAAAAGGGTTCCGCCTCGCTCAACAAGGAAGGCAAGAAGGCGATCGAGAAGCTCGCCCTCAAGCTGAATGATGGCGACCACGCCAATCAGATGGTGGTTGTCGAAGGCCACACCGACGACTCGCCGGTCAGCCGTCCGCGCACCGTCGAGCTGTACGGCGACAATTGGGGTCTGTCAGCGGCCCGTTCGGCCTCGGTCGTGCGCGCGCTCCATGTCGCCGGCGTGAAGCCAGAGCGCATCCGCGGCTCGTTCCGCGGCCAGTACGCCCCGGCCGTGGCCAGCGGCAAGAAGGACGATCGCGCTGCCAACCGCCGCGTCGAGATCTACCTCGCCAGGTGAACTGCCCGTCGGGGCTTCTGGCCCTGGACGAATGACGTTCTGCGCGACGCCGGGGCCTTCCCCGGCGTCGCGTGCTTTTTCCAGGCACGCCGTAGCCTCCCCGGCCATGCAAAGCTGGTTGGTAACTACTCAAGCTTGGGCTGAGCTGTCACGCTGGTTGTTGATCCTTACGTGCAGTGCGCTGCTGGCTGCTGAAGCGGAACCCGTCAAGGCCGGCGAAACCAGCCCCGGAACGGTGGTCGACCGGCCGGTGAGGTTCGTCAACGACCAGGTCTTGACGATCGGTGATATCCGCACCAGGAATGGCACACGGGTCGAGATGTATCGCCGGGCAGGTAAAGTCCTGCCCGACAATCGTGACGGCCTGCTGCGCTTCAACCGCGACACCCTCGAGGAACTGACCGACGAAGAACTGATGGTCCAGAAGGCCAATGAGCTCAAGGTCGACATTGATCGCGATCGCTTGTCCACCGACGTCATCGCCGAGGCGCGTTCGCGCGGCCTCGCCCTGCGCGACATCGCCGTCTTGCGCCGTGTTCGCGAGCGCGAAGCGAAAATCGATGCCGTGCTCGGTTGGGTCGAAAGCCGGACTTCGGCGATCTCTCCAAAAGCCCTGCGGGCGAGCTACGATCAGCGGCTGGTCGACTTCGCCCGGCCGGCTCGGGCCCGCTCGCTACTGATCGCGCTGCGGCCGACGGCGGACGATGAACGCAAGGAACTTGTCACCGGACTGGCCGGATTGATGCGCGAAGCCCAGCAGTCGACCGACGAGGCGATGACCAAGGCGGCTGCTGGCCGACTTGATGCCTTCCTGGCCGCCGACCGCAGCGGGCAGGAAGTGATCTTGGCCGAGCTTGCCGACGTCCTCGCCAGCCAGGTTCAGCGCACCGACCTGGGCAAGGCGCCCAAGGCCCTGGCGGAGCAAGCTGCCGAACTCCTGAAACGCTGGCATGGCGTGCGCACCCGCCAGCAGTGTGAAGATGAGCTATCAACCCTGCGCGACCAACTGATGGCCCTGCCCGCTGATAAGCGCGCCGAGGTCTTCATGGCCAAAGCCAAGGCGATCAGCCAGGGTCCTCAGGCCACCGAAGGCGGCCTGATCGGCTGGGTTGAGCCCGGCACCTTTGGCAAGGAGATCGAGGCCCAGGCCTTGACCGCGCCCCCGCTGGAACCCACCACCCCGTTCTGGACCGCCGGTTCGACTGCCTCGCTGCTTGTCCTAGAGCGTGAAGCTGGTCGCACGCAGAGCTTCGCTGAGGTCAGCGCCGCCCTGCAGGCCTCGTTGGAGCGCGACCGTCGGTCTTTGCTGCGCAAGCGGGTCACCAACGTGCTGCGCTCGCAAGCATCGGTTCACGATGTGATCGACCTGGGCGTTCTGCTCCAGTAGGGCCGTATGGACCCGAAGGTAAGCCCAAAGGGGGAGCAGACGTCTCCTCTGAAGATGGAAGCCACCGCCCCAGCTCTCTTCGCTAGCTCGGAAACGGTTGCCGACCTGCTGACGCGGGAAGAAGGCGGCGTGCGGCGCGTGATCGGATTCTATCTACATGACCATGCGGCTGTCGACGATGTCTGGCAGGAGGTTTCACTGCGCGTGCTGCGCCGGCTGCACACCCTGCAGCATCAAGCCGCGGTGCGCGGCTGGCTCTATCAAATCGCCCGTAATGCCTCGATGGACTGGTTGCGGCGCTGCGACCGCGCCATCGTCCGCACCACCGGCGAACTGCCCGATCCGGTGGCCAGCGGTCAGGATGGACGTGCGCCAAGCGAAGGCGTGCTCTCAGAGGAACGGATCACGGCGGTCCGCAAGGCCCTCGCAACCCTGCCGCCCAGCCAACGCGAAGCCATCCGCCTGCGCATCGAGGACGGCCTTGACCACAGCGAGATCGCCTCTCGTCTCGGCATCAACCGGCAGGCCGTCGAGGTGCGACTGTGTAAGGGGCGCGCTGCACTACGCGAACGACTGGTTGACATTTTCGAGGGCAACCTGTGAACCACCTCGAAACGATGACCTGCGCCGAGGCCGAGCCCCTGTTGCCGCTGGTCGCCGATGGAGCGATTGATCCGGACAACGATCCGGCCCTATTCAGCCATCTGGCCGGCTGCCCGGACTGCCAACGCATGGTTGCCAGTCACGACCTAATCGCCCTGGCCATCGCTCGGCCGCAAGCCACCGCACCGCGTCGGGCCACCGTCAAACGCTTTTGGCCACTGGCTGCAGCGGCCTGCCTGGTGCTGGCCGCCGGGTTCTGGCTGCTTGCCCACGATCGCGGCACCACCTACCTCCAGACGAGTGTCGCGGCCAAGCCGTCAGCCTCGGTGACGCCCGTGGCCGTCGCTGATTCCCGTCCAACCACACCAACCGTCCGCGAACCCGAGGTGATCGCTGTCCCTCGGGCAGATGGCACCGTCACCTACCTGGTCCGCCAGGGTGATGTCTGGATGCCGATCGATCCATCAGCGCTCGACGGCCCTGTCCAGTCGGCGCATGGCAGTGGATCGGGCGTTCAGGTTCGTTACTGACGGGGGTGCGCCCGCTACTGATCCTGTGCTGCCTCCTGTCCAGCTTGGCCACTGTCGAGTCGTTGGTGGATCGTGCCGCATTGGAACCCGGCCAGGCCGTGCCGTTGCTGGTCGCCGCCAGCCGGGAACTGGCGGCGACTGTTTCGTTTGAGCGGATCCGGGTGCTGGCCGATGCACTCGATCCGTTGTCCCGACGCATCTATCTGGGCGGCTGGCATGTGCCGCAGCGGGGTGATGCCGGCTTCGCCATCCGTACGCTGGTCGCCGGCGATACCATCTCGCGCATCGCCGCACATGCCGGCACCCCCTCCGATCTGCTTGTCCGTCTGAATCCCGGAATCGACCCGCGCCGGCTGCGGGTCGGACAACGCATGACCGTGCTAGAGGCCTCCTCAACGCCGCTACGCACGGTCGCTTATCTCAGGATCCACCGCCTGTTGGTTTGGCGCGGCCCTTTACTGGTCATGGCCTGTCCGATTGGCATCGGCACCCGGGCTACTCCTACCCCGACCGGGAGCACCACACTCGCGAAACGGGTCAAAAATCCCGAGTGGCGCGATCCGACAACCGGGAAGGTCCATCCTCCGGGTAGCCCCGGAAACCGGCTTGGTGGTTACTGGCTGGGCTTCGACCCCGGCCCGGACAAACGGTTCCGCTCGATCGGCTGCCATGGCTGGACCGGCGAGGACCCGGAACAGTGGCTTGACCAGGCAAGCAGCCTCGGCTGCCTACGCCTGCGCCAGACCGATATCGCCGATCTCTACGACCTGCTCATCCCGGGTACCGCGATCGAGATCCGTTGAACATCCTTGTAAGGACGCCCGAGAGTGCCTTGCCCGCGGCCACGACCCCATCTAGAGTGCTTTCGATGGCCACGACCACTGTACGCAAGTTCGCTGTCAGCATTGACCCCGAAGAGGCTGTCGATTTCGCTGAGTCCATTGATTGGTTCGCCAAGCGTCTCGCGCCGCTGGGATTCCAGCACACGGCCACCTACACCTACCGTTACCGCGATGCCGAATGCATGATGAAGGTCGACTTGGTTGACAGCCAGGACGGCTACTTCGTCTACCTCTACGTCCAAGCTCCTGACGAACATAAATTCCGCGCCGAGGCGGTCGCCAAGGCGTTCGACGCCTTCGTCGTCGATACCGCCGGCACCAAGCGCCAGACGCTCAAAGACGATTAGGAGCCTTCCCGCCCAACACCACTGACATGTCAGCGCGGTGGCGGAGCCAGTTCGTTTGCACCAGTATACTGCATGCGCTCCCGGGCGATGAATTCGACCACATACGGGTCATCGCGCTTCAGACCGTTACGCACCGACTTGCCCTTCTCGATTTCACCCTGCATGCGCAGCGTCTCGGCATGCTCGTCGTTGGAGGCCTGACGCACGACGTCGAGATCCTTGCGGCGCTCGACATAGGCGGTAACCAGCCAACCCAGCAGGGCGATGGCAAACGCGGCATGCAGCAGGCGCAGAGCGATGTTCACGCTGACGTTTCGCCAACTGCGGGTTCGGCCGACACCACATCGCCGGCGATGCCATCGGCGATGCGGCGATGACGCGGAATCAGTCCAGTGTAGCTGGACGCCGCGGCCTTGCGTGGCTGCAGCGGTCCATGACGACGAACCATTGCCTGGATGGCCGCCTCCATGGTCTTGTGCACGCCAACCGCCGGGGCAGACAGCATGGCCGCACCTGCGGCAGCGGCCTCTGCGACCGGGGCGACGTCGACCGCGCGGTCCAGGACGTCAGCCAGGATTTGTGGCCACAGGTTACCGGCAGCTCCAGGGCCAGCGGCAATGACCCGATCAATCGGGGTTCCGGCGGCAGCAGCCGCATCCAGCGTGCCGCGAGCCGCCAGGGCGCCGCCTTCATAAGCGGCCCGAACCAGGTGTCCGCGACCGATGCCAGGACGCAGGCCGAGGAAGCCGCCTGGGCCTCGTCCGGTCGGGATGTACAGGCAGCCGTCGGCGCCAGGGGCGATTTCGGCGGCTAGTTCGGCGAGGATCTCGTAAGGATCGCGCTGGTTGCGCCTCGCCTGGGCAGCCTCACTGGCCAGCACTGTCTCCATCAGCCAGTCGAGGCCTTCTGAGCCGGCGATGCCAACCGCCTCGTGGGCGGCGCGTCCGGGGGCAGCATGGCACGACACGCGCAAGCGTGCGCTGGGATCGCGGCCCGCCTCGGCCGCTGCCGCGATCAAGACCGAACCCACCGCGCCAAGTTCGATCAGGGCGGTGCCCGGGGCCATCGCTCCGGCAGCAACGGCCACGGCGACCGCGTGGCCTGCTCCACCGACCACCGGCGTGCCTGGCGCCAGGCCGCATTCCTTGGCCGCCGCGTCGGTGATGCGGCCCGTCATCGAAACAGCGGCGACAACTGGCGGCATCCAGGCAACATCCAGGCCCAGGGCAGAGGCGATCTGCTTGCTCCAGGCTCGCGTCTTCGGATTGAACAGCAGGGTCGCAGACGCATCGCAGGCGTCGGTCGCGGCCACGCCGGTCAGACGAAAACGGATGAAATCCTTCGACGGCAGCACCCAGGCCAGATCATGCCAGACGCGCTTTTCGTTGGCCTTCAGCCAGACCAGCTTGGCGGCGGTTGACGAGATCGACGAGATGCCGCCAGTAAGGTTGGCGAGATTGCGCGGCCCGACCAAGCGTGCAACTTCGGCGGCTGCCTCTTCGGCTCGCGGATCGGCGCCGAGCACGGTCGGGCAGAGCGATTTGCCATCCTTGTCGCAGGCGGCGTAACCCTGGCTGTCGCCGGTCAGGCCGACCGCGCGGATGCGATCGGCATCCAGCCCGCCTTTGCGCAGCAGTTCTTTGATGCCGGTCCGCGCGGCGCGCCACCAGTCTTGGGGGTCGACCGGCTCTCCGGCAGCATTGCCGAAAGCACGACGTGAGGAGGCGGCGACCGCACCGGTTCCGTCGATGACCGCCAGACCAAGTCCGGTCCGGCCGACGTCGATGCCTAGAAGATATGCGGGGGAGGGCATTGTGATCCGGCAGGCTAGGCGTGAGGGAGCCTCTGGTCAAGCCGCATCCAAGCCAGCGCATGCACTTGTCCGGCCGTAGGATCTGCGAAGGTCATTCCATGCGACTCATCGCCATCCTGCTCGTAGCCGCGTTCGCCTACGCCGATGAAATTCATCTCGCCAGCGGCGAGATCATCGATGGCGAGGTGCTGTCAGAGGACGCCCAGAGCGTTCGGGTTCGCATCGTCCAGGGTGGCATGACGGCCGAACGGACGTGGCAGCGCTCCGAGATCGCCTCCATCGTCCGCGGCGAGAGCCGCCGCCAACGCGAAGCTGCCGCCGTTCGCGCCGCGATTGCCGAGCTGGGTCTAGACGCCCCACCTGCTGCCCGCACCGCCCTGGCGCAGCGCGCCAAGAATGCCGGCGACGCAACGTTGGCACGAACGCTGGCCGAACAGGCGGTTGCGGGCGACCCCAATCAGGTCGACGCCCAGCGTCTGCTCGGCCGCGAGCAGCTCGCCGGGGTGTGGATGCGTCCACACGAAGCTGCGGCGGCCAGGGGCATGGTCTGGCACGACGGCCGATGGCTAACCTGGGACGAACGCGAGAAGCGCCGGACCGAAGAGCGCGAACAGCTTGAGCGCCAGCGTGCCGCCCTGACGGCGGCGATGGAGCGCCGACGCCAAGCGGCGGAAGTCGTCGATGTCGGCACCTATCAACTGCCGCAGCGCTGGAGCTATCCCGCCAGGACGGTGTGGTGGGGCGGCAGCTGGCAGCAGCCCTATCCGAACTACCCGCCGCCATGCTATAACGGCAACATCCCCTACTCCTCGGTGAACCTCTCCGGCGGCTGGGGCAATGTGGACTGGCGCATCCGCCTGACATGGTAACGCCATGCGCTGGCGTGAATGGATCTGGCTGGTCCCGATCAACACGGCGATCGCAGCCGCCGCCCGGCTGAGCACGGTCGACTTCCACACCCACGTAACCGCCAGCTCTGGGACGGACGCTGAATTCAGCATCTATGCCGCCGCCGGGCGCCTGCCCGCCAGGGCCCGCGCTGCCCTATTGCCGCTCGGCCCCGCCCAGCGCACCATCGATCACGACGAGGCGGCACTGATGCGCGCCTGCCAGCCGGGCGCTGCGGTCGAAATCGCACCCGGGGTGTGGATCGACCCCACCGGACACAGCCGCCTGCCGCGCGGAGCGACCCGCCTCGTCGTGCCGCCTTCTCCGGCATTCGGCGATGGTCGACACCCGACCACCCGGCTGTCCGCCCAACTGCTGCTGGGCGAAGCGCTCGATGGCGCTCGCGTCCTCGATCTTGGCTGCGGCACCGGAGCCCTTGGGCTGCTGGCGCGCGCCCGGGGAGCCCGCCGGGTCGACTTTGCCGATTTGGATCCGCACGCCGTGCGCACCTGCCGCGCCGTGTGTCGGGCCAATGGCTATGCTGGCGCGCTGGTGCGCCGTGGCGACCTGCTTGATGCCCTGCTTAATGGCAGCTCGTACGACCTACTGGTTGGCAATCTGTATGCCGACCTGGTGCTACGCCTGTGTGCCGATCCGCGGCTGCCGCAGGTCGCCGCCGGCGGGCGGCTGATCCTGTCCGGCATCGCCGCCAAGCGCGAGCGCGAGGTGCGCTCAGCCCTGCGGCGGGCAGGCTTCCGGGTCGCGGAACGCATCGAAGAAGCGTGGTGGATTGGCCTGCGCTGCAGTCGCGCGGCATCAGCTAGAACAGGCGGTTCAGCCCGTTGAGCGCCGCGACGCGGTAGGCTTCGGCCATGGTCGGGTAGTTGAACGTGTTCGAGACGAACCAGCGGATCGTGTTGTTGGGTGCCGGTTGGGCCATCACCGCCTGGCCGATGTGGATGATTTCGGTGGCCTGGTAGCCGAAGCAGTGGATGCCGAGGATCTCGGTGGTCTCGCGGTGGAACAGGATCTTCAGCATGCCAACGGTTTGGCCAACGATCTGGGCGCGGGCCAGGCTGCGGAACAGCGAGTGGCCTACCTCGTACGGCACCTTGGCCTCGGTCAGCTCGCGCTCGGTGCGACCGATCGAGCTGATCTCCGGACTGGTGTAAATGCCGGTAGGGACATCGCGGCCGAGGCGGCGATCGCAGCTCTCAGTGCCGCCCAGTTGGCAGACGACGGCGCGGCCCTGGTCATAGGCCGCACTGGCTAGGCTGGGCGGACCCGTGACGTCGCCGACCGCGTAGATCGACGGCACCGAGGTGCGGAAGTGGTCATCAACGGTGATCTGACCGCGCGAGTTGGGCGCGATACCGACATTCTCAAGGCCAAGATCTTCAACGTTGCCGGCCCGCCCGTTGGCCCACAGCAGCACGTCGGTCATCAGTTTCTTGCCACTCTTGAGGTGCAGAACCACGCAGTCGTCCAACACCTCGACCCGATCGGCCTCTTCGTTGTGACGCACCAGGCAGCCCTGGTCGCGCAGGTGATAGGCGAGTGCGTCGACGATCTCGTCGTCGAGGAAGGACAGCAGGCGATCGCGCGTGTTGACCAGGTTGATCTTGATGCCCAGGTTGCGGAACATTGAGGCGTATTCACAGCCGATCACCCCCGCACCATAGATCGTGATCGAGTGCGGGGTCTGCTGCATATCCAGGATGGTGTCGCTGTCGCGGATGCGCGGATGGGTGAAGTCGATGCCCTTGGGCCGGGCAGGACGGCTGCCAGAGGCGATGATGATCGACTTGGCGGTATAGCGCTCAATACCACCGTGGTGATCCTTTACCTCGACGGTGTGCGGATCGATGATCACGGCCTGGCCGCGCAGGACCTGGACATGATTGCGTTCGTAGAAGTCCGAGCGCATCGACACCTGCTTGCGGATCACCCCGTCCGCAGCCTTGAGCAGAGCCGGGATGGAGACCTCGCCGCCGCCGCCCATCGCCTTGGTCAGCGGATTGGCGCGCATCCCTGCCCAGCCGAAAATGGCTTGGCGCAGCGCCTTGCTGGGGATGGTGCCCCAGTGGGTGCAGCCACCGCCAACCTCGCGGTAGCGCTCAGCCACCGCCACGCTGAGGCCGCTTTTTGCGGCCTGCATCGCGGCGCCCTCGCCGCCAGGCCCGGATCCGATGACAAAGAGATCGAGTTCAGTCATGCGACCATTCTACGCGACCCAGGCCGCGCTGGCAATGACGGGCCAGCCGAACACGCCGTAGATCAAGGATGGATGAACCGACTGGCACCCTCAGGCGGGCCGCCTGGGGGGACGGGCGGCCAAGCTGGCCGCGCTCCGTGTGGGGGCCAAGTTGGCCGTGCTCCGTGTGGGGCTGCGCGCCCGTAAGCGAGCGCCGGAGCGCGTTTGGCGCGCGACCAGCGAGCCACGTGCGACGTCGTGGTCCCGATCGGCGAACGTCAGTGAGCCGGGCTCGGCGGGGGATCCGGGGGCGGCAGCCCTCGGCAGGGGTTCGGGGTCTGGTCCCCGAGCAAAAAACGCTACCCGTCGACGAGCACGTCTTCCAAGGCCAGCCCGTTCTCCTCGACGTAGTTCATGCCTTCGATGGACACCGGAGTCCACGGGATGAGCTGCAAGCGGGTCTTGGGAATGACCTGCTTGGTGTGCTCGCACAGGCCGAACGGCGCCGGCGAGTTATTGTCGATCTTGCGCAAGGCGCGATCGATCTGCCACAGTACGATCTGCTCCTCGCCGGCCAGGCCGAGGCTCATGTCCTGCATCTCGGCGTCCGAGCCGCGCTCGGCCAGGTGGTTCGGGGTGGTGTGGCCGTCCTCGGCCTCCATCGCGCCCTGTTCAAGATGCTGGATATCGGACGAGATCTCGGCGCGGTGCTCAAGCAGGGTCCGCCGCCATTCAGCCAGTTCGGCCTTGGGGAAGGGACTGATCAGGTTGATGACTGCCGCGGCGGGGGGAGCCGAACGCCGCTCGGGGGCGTTGCTCTCGGAGCGGATCCGCTCGATGCCACTGCCGCGGTTGAGCCGGCCGGTGCCGGGTTTCTCGTGGCGGGCAGCTCGGGCAGCCTGGCGCTCGGCCCTGGTCGGCCGGGCCACCTTGGCGGTGCCCGGCCGGACCTCGGCCTTGGGCGCAGGCTTCGCCGACTTGACCACCTTAGCGGCGGTCGTCGGCTTGGCTGGCTTGGCTGGGGGCTTGGCAACCTTCCCGGTCGCAGGTTTCGCAGGTTTCGCAGGTTTCGCTGCTTTCGCTGCTTTCGCCGGCTTGTTGGCCTTGCTCTGGGGGGAGGGCTGCTTGGCGGTCGACTTAGTAGCCATGGCTAATCTCCGGTCTCTTGATCCACCTCATTATGACGAGTCATGGTCGCTATCGCAACCATCGGCCGTCCCTTTGGGCGGGCGGAGGGTCGATTGCATGCGTGGGAAAGCAAGGAGGAACCGACGTGAATGATGCAATCGGCGTGTGTGCCGCAGCAGCGACGAATCCAGAGGTGTCATGGACTACCTGGCTGGGCGCGCTACCTATGTCGCCGTGGCCATAGCGGACGTCCTCGGCGGAATACCAGTCATCTCGGTCATGGGAACACCCAGGACCATCGGCGAGACCATCGGCTCGCGGCTCAAACCGCGGCTGCAGGTGCTGGCCCAGTACCTGATTGAGCAGCTTGCCGTCGGTCTGTCCGGCGAGGGTCGCAGCCGCATGGGCCGCGAGGATGTGCGCACCGCGCTGAAACCCAGCCTGGAAGCAGCAACCCGCCTGGAACCGGCGGTATGGATGGAGATCGAATCAATGGCGCGGGCCGCCGAGCTGCCGCCGGAAGACCTGCTGCTGATTCATGGTTATGGCGACCTGGTCGGTTTCTTCGGCAGCGGTCAAACGATCTCGCGGACGACCTTCGTCTCGCTCAATGCCGTACACACCGACCATGGCCTGCCGCGCATGGCCTTGGCTTGGCACCTCGACCCGGCCCTGCTGCCCTACGTCACCCTGGTCCGCCGACTGCCGTCCCACGGGCCGGGTAGCCTGACCCTGACCCTGGCTGGTCTGCAGCCGGTCGCCGGTCTCAGCGAGGCCGGCCTGGCGGTCGCTGCCAACGAGCTGCGGGTCGAAGATGGCGCCCCCGGCCACCTCACTCCAAACCTGGTGGCGGCCGTGATGACCGCTCCCAGCCGCGCCGATGCTGAATCACGCATGCAGGCCGGACCGCGCCATGGCGGCGCCTGCGTCCACCTGCTCGACGCCCAGGGCGAACGCGCCTCGTACGAGCTGTCCGGACAGCACGCCGTGCTGCTGCCCGATCCGTGGCCGCACTCGCCTCGCGTGCACTGCAATCAGGCACTGTCCGAGGACGTCGTGCTGATGTCCGCCCGCCAAAACGAGCCGACCAGCAAGTCCCGACTCGAACGCATCGCCGCCCTGGCGATCGAAGCACGTTCCTGCACGCCTGGCGAGATGGCCCAGTGGTTCAGGCTGGGTCGTCGCTCCAACACCGTTTCCGCAGACCCGGGAACGGCCAATATCGATGGCATTACTCCTGACAGCACGGTGCTGATGATCTGTGATCCAGCCCAGAAGACCGCCCACGTCCAGCGCGGCGGCAGTGCGCAGGGCATGGGTTCAGCGACCCTGTAGCCCGGGGCCACAGGTTGATGCCTCCCTTTCCCATCCGCTTGATGCGTGGCCGCTGGCCCGAAGAGCTGCCCGGTTCACCGTGGCGTTGGCTGCTGCTGCCAGCGTGGGTCGGCTACGCCGCCGCCGTGGCGGCGCGCAACCTCGCCTATGATCACGATTGGCTGGGCCGCACGCGCGTTCCCGCTCCCGTGCTGTCGGTCGGCAACCTGGTTGCCGGCGGAGCCGGCAAGACCCCGGCCGCCCTCGCCCTCGCCCGCCTGCTGGTCGCCCGCGGCCGTCGGCCGGCGGTGCTGGCACGCGGCTACCGCGGCGTCGATGGGGTAAATGAAGAGGCGCGTCTCGCCCCCGATCTGGCCACTGTCTGCGACCCGGACCGGATCCGGGGTGCGCGGACCGCTCTAGCCGCCGGGGCTGACTGCCTGGTGCTCGACGACGGACTGCAACACCGCCGGTTGCACCGCGACCTCGACCTGGTGGTGATCGATACGACCAGACCCTGGGGGGATCCCGCTGGCGGCGACGGTGCCTTGCTGCCACTGGGCTACAGGCGGGACAGCCTCGCCGCATTGTCGCGCTGCCAGGTGGCGTGGATTTCACGCGGACACCTTGATCCGACCCGCGCCGCCCGGCTCGCCGCCCGGCTCGCCGCGCTCGGTCTGGCGGTGGTGCGCGAGGCTCCTCCACGGCGTGTATTCACCGATCTGGCCGGTAACCCGTGCCCGACACCGGGCGGACCGGTGGTCCTGGCGAGTGGGCTGGGCAACCCGCTTGGTTTCGAACTCGACGCCGCCCAGCTGGGCCTGGCAGTGCGCCGCAGCCTGCGCTTCCGTGATCACCATCACTATACCCCGGCAGATGCCGCCGCGATCGCCGCGCAGGCTGGCGCAGCCACCGTCGTAGTGACGGCCAAGGACGCGGTGAAGCTCGCCCCACTGTGGCCTGCCGGGGCCCCGCCCTGCGCCATCCTGCGAGCAACCACCGAGATCGAGCCGGGTGACCAGCACGTGTTGGCGGCTGCGGTCGATCAGGCGCTGGCATAAAGGGCAGCCTGGGCTAGTTTTCGGGCTTCCGGAGCCAGCCCATGCGCCACGTCCGCGTCGCCAGTGCCACCTTGATCGTTCTCGCCGCGGCCTGCGCCGCCGAGCCGGCACCGGCCGTTGAGGCCGTCAAGCCAGCCGTGCCTGCGGCTCCGGCCCGCGAATACACCACCCAGCCGTCCCGCGCGATCGCTCTGAGCAATGCCGATCCGAAGCAGCTCGCGAAAGCTGCGCTGTTCGTCACCGAGGACGGCGGCAAGACTTGGCGCAAGGATCAGGAAGTCGCGGTTCCAGAGAACGCCGTCAGCGCACCCAGCTTCACCTTCGCCGCACCCAAAGATGGGGCCTACGGGCTGTGGACCGTGGCGACCAGCCGTGATGGCCGCGCAGAGCCCGAGCCGGTCGCCGGTGCCGCACCCAAGCTTGAACTGGTGATCGACCGGGCCGCCCCGATGCTCGGCAGGCTTGACGCCACCGTCGGCGGGATCACCAATGGCCAGGCCAGCCTGGCGATCAGCTGGCAGGTCGCTGACCCCAACCTGGGCGCCAGCCCGGTTTCGATCGAGATTTCGGCAGACCAGGGCAAGACCTTCACCGCACGCAGCAGTGGCCCGGCCGAAGGCACCACGGCAATCAACGTGGCCGCAGTGGCCGGTTCGCCTGAAGTGCAGGTCAGAGTGGTCGCACGCGACCTCGCCGGCAACGTCCTGACCAGCCCAGCGAAACCGTTCACCCTGCCAGTGCCTGCCAAGCCCGCCGATCCCGAAGCCGAACTGGCCGCGGCAGTTGCGGCATTGCCGACCCCGAGCGAACTCGGCGTCGCTGGACGCAGCGGCTCACCGATTGTCACCGCCACTGCGGAAAGTCCGCTGGCGAGCGCTGAGAAGGCCCAGCCCGAAACCGCCAAGCCGAGAGCAACTGGCGGGGCTGCGACCACTGCCGGCGGGGCCACAGCGGGTTCGACCGGCGCGGTGTCCTCCGACGTCGTCTCGGGCAGGGACATCGAAACCCGCTATGCCCAGGAAGCCGGCTCTCCGACCGCCCAGCCGCGTGGCCGCCAGGCCGATGCCGTCGAGGGTGACCCCGCGCCAGCAACCTTTGCTGCCGGTGCGCGCAACACCGTCGCTGATCCTGGCAGCCCGTTCCTGACTGGCTCCGATGCCTCGGCCGCCCTCGACAAGGCGCGCCAGGCCGACACCGATGGCAATGTCGATGGAGCCCTCGCCCAGTACCTCCGCCTGCACCGCTCGTCGGTCGCCAAGGCGGCTCTGGAAGACGAGATGAACCTGCTGACCCGGGTCGGCGACAACGCCAGCATCATCGCCATCGCCAACGGCCTGCCTCCAGAACTGCGCACCGATGGTGTGCGTCTACACGCCGCGCGCGCCAGCCTGCGCGTGAACGACAACGAGGCCGCCGCCGCCTGGGCCTCGAAAGTCCGCGCCAGCACCGATGAAGCCCGTCCTGCCATGCTCGTGCTCGGCAATGCGCTGAAGGCCTTGGGGCGCAACGCGGAAGCCAAGCGCCTGTTTGAAAAGCTCGCCAAGGGCAACGACGAAATCGCCGCGCAGGCCCGTACATCCCTTTAGCTCGGGGGCCGGCCCCCGAACCCCCGCCGAGGGCTGCCGCCCCCAGGAGCCCCCGCCAAGCCCGGCTCACTGACGTTCGCCGATCGGGACCACGACGCTGCGCGAGGCTCGCTGGTCGCGCGCCAAACGCGCTTCGGCGCTCGCTGGCGGGCGCACTACTCGGGACCACGAACGAGGAACGAGGGAAGAGGGAAGAAAGAAGAGGGAAGAAAGAAGAGGAACGACGCATGCACGCAGCCGACACCCTGCAACGATCGATCGACACCACTGGTTCTATCGCGGTGGTCGGGCTCGACCCGCGTCCGGCACTGATTCCACCAGCTCTGCGCGCACAGGCGATCGCTCGGCATGGCGATACCCGCTTGGCGGTCGCGTGGGCCTTCCGCGAGTTCAATCGCGGGCTGCTGGCGGCAATCCAAGGCGCATGCTGTGCGGTCAAACCGCAGGTTGCGTGCTACGAGGCGTACGGCGCCCCCGGCCTGCAGGCTCTTGAAGAGACCATCACCGAAGCCAACCGGCTACACATCCCGGTGATCGTCGATGGCAAGCGCAACGACATCGGCTCGACCGCCGAGCACTATGCCCAAGCGTGGTTGGGCGCGGCCCCGGGCTTCAACGGCCCACTGCCCGCCGGCCCGCGCGGCGACTGGCTGACCGTCAACGCCTACCTCGGCAGCGATGGGGTGAAGCCGTTCCTCGGCCACGGCGCGATATTCGTGCTGGTCAAGACGAGCAATCCCGGCAGCGGCGAATTCCAGGGTCTGCGCCTGGCCGATGGCAGCGCAAATATGGAGGCGATGGCCAAACTGGTCGCTCAGTGGGGCGCGGGACGCGGTGGCGTAAGCGGGCTGAACGACGTCGGCGCGGTGGTCGGTGCGACCTGGCCGGCCGAGGCCAAGCGGCTGCGCGAGCTGATGCCCGACACCATCTTTCTGGTCCCTGGCTACGGAGCCCAGGGCGGCAGCGCTGCCGATGCACTCGCCGGACTGCGCAGCGACGGCCGCGGCTGCGTCATCAACAGCAGTCGCGGCATCATCGGCGCCTGGGAAAAGCCGAAGGCGGTCGACTGGGCCGCCGCTGCGCGCGCGGCGCTTGACGCGATGAACGCCGATCTCCGCCGCTGAAACCGGATTACGTCCCGCGGGCGATCAGGGTCAGGGCCCACAGCGCTCCGGCGGTGGCGGCGACTCCGGGCAGAATAAACACCAAAACAATGCGCAGCAGGCGGTTGCTCCACCAGGCTGCCGGCCGCTGCAGGTCGTCGGCCGCCCGCTCCATGTCCTCGACCAGCGGCGGACGCAGCCAGGCCTGCAGCAGCGATGACAACAGTGACAATTTGGGTCCCGGAATGGCGCGCAGCAAGGTGGCGAAAGGCGCCACAACAGCGACCAGCAGGACGACCAGCGGATGCGCCCGCGCGATCAACGCCGCGATCAGCGCCGGGCCGCTGGTCCACATGATCCACAGACGAATGGCTCCTTTCAGATCGAAGGCATGGCTGTGCCACTTCAGCGCCACGACCGTGGCGATGGCACCAATGATCAGGACCGAAATAGCCCAGGGTGCCAGTCGGGTCGACAGGCTGCGCGGCAGATCGGCCTCCAGCTCGGGCAAGGATGAGCGACGGCGCGCGCGCAGCGCCTCGCTCATGCCCGGCACGTGGGCGGCTCCGACCACCACCAGCATGTTGGCGCCAGGCGTCGCCTGGATCACCTCAGCCATGTAGCGGTCACGCTCGCTGACCAGCACCTCGGCGAGCTGCGGCATACCATCGCCCATCTCGGCGAGCATCGCATTGATCGTATCGGGCTGGCGCAGCCGGCCGAGCTCGGCCTCGCTGATACGCTTGCCGCCTACCAGCGCGCCGAACAACGCACCGAGCAGCTGCAGGCGACGCCACCAGCCGACCGAGCCCCAGATCCGGCGCATCGTGCTGCGGATCGGGCGGTCGCACAACACCACCCGAATGCCGTCCGCTTCGGCCACCTCGACCGCACGCAGCAGTTCGGCGCCGGGCCGGACGCCAGTCTCGCCGCCCATGCGCCGCTGGTACGAGCTGAGCACCAGGCCCGCGATCAGCCCCGGCAGCTTGCCCTGGCGGATGACCGTGCGCACGTCGGTGCGCGCCCAGACGCCCTGGTTGCGCAGGTTTTCCAGCCGCCCCGCATCCAGCTCGACCAGGACAACATCCGGCTTGGTGGCGCGGATGGCCTGTTCCACCTCGGCGCACGAGGTTGCCGAGACATGGGCAGTGCCGAGCAGCCTGATGCTGCGGCCGTCAAGTTCGAGCAGCTCGCCAGGCAGCGGCGTCTGTTCGGGAATGGGCTGGCCGGTGGGCGTCGTCATAGCGGTCGCGGATGCTGGCCAATACCCCAGCGGACCCAAGGGATATCACGCCTGACGGACGCGCGGTTGCACCCGCCCGCTCAGCCAGAGCGTCTGGACATGCACCCGATCCTCACCAAGGACGCCTTCATCTGCGACATGGATGGCGTGATCTATCACGGCAACCGTCTGCTGCCGGGCGTCATTGCCTTCGTCCAGTTCCTGCAGGCGAACAACAAGCGCTACCTCTTCCTGACCAACTCCAGCGAACGCTCGCCGCGCGAACTGGCCCAGAAGCTGGCCCGCCTCGGCCTGGAGGTCTCGCCCGAGCGCTTCTACACCAGCGCGCTCGCCACGGCCGCCTTCCTGGCCGCCCAATCGCCTGGCTGCAGCGTCTATGCGATTGGTGATGCCGGACTGCTCAATGCGCTGTACGACGCCGGCATCACCATGAACGACGTCTCGCCGGACTATGTCGTCATCGGCGAGTCGAAGTCGTACACCTACGACACCATGACCAAGGCGATCCGCCTGGTCCTCGGCGGCGCCCGATTGATCGGCACCAATCCGGACACCACCGGCCCGACCGAAGGCGGCATCGTCCCGGCCTGCGGCTCGCTGGTCGCTCCGGTCGAGTTGGCCACCGGCAGCAAAGCCTACTACCTGGGCAAGCCGAACCCGCTGATGATGCGCAGCGCGCTCAAGCGCCTCGGCGCCACGTGCGAGCAGAGCGTCATCATCGGCGACCGCATGGACACCGACATCATCGCCGGCATCGAGTCCGAGATCGACACTGTCCTGGTCCTCACCGGCGTCACCGCCGAAGCCGACCTCCGTCGCTATCCCTACCGCCCGGGCCACGTACTGTCCGGCATCGCCGCGCTGCTCGACTGACGCCTCGGCCAGATGACGGCGTCCTGGTGGAATCGGGCCTCAGGTCCTGCGGCATCAGCACCGCAGTCGATGGCTCGCGCAGGTTGCACTGACAAACCAGCAGACGACTGGCACAGTCCCGAAGTCATGATGCATCCCGCGCAACGATTTACAGCTCCTGGCAGCATTCAGCGGGGCGTACCGCTCAAGTCGCTGCTCGACGAGACGCTGGTCGGACTGCTCGCAGATTCGATGGTCCCGGTGCATCCCCCCTTCGATCACAAGCGGTTCCGCCGCGACACGGCGTCCGGACTGGACGAACTGGAATTGATGCCGCGCGCGGACCACATCGCCACGGTGCTGGCACGTGAACTGCCTTCCGGGCTGGACGCGGCGGCCGATGCCCTCATCGCTGCGATGGGTCCAGAGCTGGCAGTCACTGCCGGTATGGGCCTTGCTCCCTTCTTCTATTTGCCCCACGTGTCGTTCATCAAAAACCATCTGATCGGCAGCTTTGCCGCCGGGATGCGCGCGAATCTGGCGGTAACCAAGCGATTTTCCGCGGAGTTCTCGATCCGCCCATTCCTACTGCGCTATCCCGCCGAGAGCCTGGCGCTGCTGGCGACCTGGGCCAAGGATCCGAACCCGCATGTCCGTCGCCTGGTCAGTGAAGGCAGCCGTCCGCGTCTGCCGTGGGCTGGACGCCTGGCGCCATTCATGCGCGATCCGACACCAACCATCGCCTTGCTGGAACGCCTCAAGGACGATGCCAGCGCCTATGTGCGACGCTCGGTCGCCAACCACGTCGGCGATATCGCCAAGGACAACCCGGCCATCGCCTACGCGCTGTGCCGCCGCTGGCTGGAAGAGTCGCAGGACGTTTCCCGACGAGCCGTCGTCCGCCACGCCATCCGGCTGCCTGCCCAACGGGGCGACCGCACAGCGGTGAAACTGCGGCGCGATGCCGGCGGCCGTTGAAGCTCAGCGCGCCGGCAAACCCATATCACTGGCGAATGCGCTGCGATCGCGGACCTCTTGCTGCCAAGCTTCTGGATCTACGCGCAGCAGCTCGCGCATCGTTTCCGGAGACACGCCAAGGCCGGCAGTGTTGATGCCTGCGATCGTCGGAACCAGACCCATCGGTGTGAACATCGCGTCAGCCGTACCTTCGCAACGATCGACGATCCACTGCAGCACCCGCACATTGTCGCCGAAACCGGGCCACAGGAAGCGGCCATCGCGATCGCGGCGGAACCAGTTGACCGTAAAGATGCGGGGCGCCTGGGCACCCAGGCGATCACCAATCGCACGCCAGTGCGCAACATATCCCGCGAGATCGTAGCCGCAAAACGGGCGCATCGCGAAGGGATCACGACGCAGCACGCCGGTCTGACCGGCGGCGGCGGCGGTGGTCTCGCTAGCCACCGCCAGACCCATGTCGACGCCAGCATTCCAATCGGCGGCCTCAGCGACCAGCGGCGTCAATTGGGCACGCCGGCCACCGAAGAGAATGGCCGACAGCGGCACGCCGGCAGGGTCGTCCCACGACGGGTCCAGGGCGGGGCAGCGGGTGGTGGCGACGGTGAAGCGGGCATTGGGGTGCGCGCCGGTGCGGCCACAGCCCGGCGTCCATGGCCGACCCTCCCAGTCGATGCCCTGCGCAGGCGGCTCGCCCATGCCTTCCCACCACACGTCGCCCTCCGGCGTCAGCAGGCAGTTGGTGAAGATGGTATCGCGTGCCACCGTCGCCATCGCCTGCGGATTGCTACGCACCGAGGTGCCAGGGGCGACGCCGAAGAAACCGGCCTCGGGGTTTACTGCCCACAGCCCGCCATCAGCGCCGACGCGCAGCCAGGCAATGTCATCGCCCAGACAGCGCACCGTCCAGCCGGGCAGGCTTGGCGTCAGCATCGCCAGGTTGGTCTTGCCGCAGGCCGAGGGGAAGGCGGCGGCGAGGTAGTGGGTGCGGCCCTGCGGCGAGGTCAGGGCGAGGATGAGCATGTGCTCGGCCAGCCAGCCCTGGTCACGGGCGATCACCGAGGCGATGCGCAGGGCCAGGCACTTCTTGCCAAGCAGCGCGTTACCACCGTAGCCCGAACCGAAGCTCCAGATCTCGCGCGCCTCGGGGAAGTGGGCGATCCACTTGCGTTCGACCGGCTCGCACGGCCACGGCGCTGTCGAACCCGCTGCGCCAAGCGCGTGGATGCAGGGCGTGAACGGACCGTCGTTGCCAAGCTGGCGCAATGCCACTGCGCCGACCCGGGTCATGATCGACATGCTGGCAACCACATACGGCGAGTCGGTCAATTGGATGCCGACCTGGGCGAGCGGACTGCCCGGTGGCCCCATGAGGAAGGGGATGACCCACAGGGTGCGGCCGGTCATGCAGCCGGCATAGAGGCCGCGCATCTCGTGACGCAGCTGCTCGGGATCGGCCCAGCGGTTGAGCGGCCCAGCAGCGGCGCGGGTGGCGCTGGCGATGATCGTGCGTTCCTCGATCCGAGCGACGTCGCTAGGATCGCTGCGGAACAGCCAGGAACCCGGTCGCCGCTGCGGATCCAAGGCGACGCCGGCCCCGCTGGCGACCAGGCTACGCAGGCAGGTTTCGCGCTCAGCCGGCGAGCCGTCGCTCCAGCAGACCGCCGCCGGGCCGAGATGGGCCGTCCAGGCCTCGACGAAGGCGAGTAGGCGGGGGTGGGCGGCACGGGCTGGCGACATGGGACAAGCCTGCCCTGGCCCTGACCTCGCGCATCTGTCGACTGGCGCTGCATTGCACGGTCCCACCATGCAGCCCATGGACTGGGACGGCAAGATCGGTGCACCGCATGTGGTCTGCGCCATCACAGGACGGGCCTTGGCGCCAGGCGAACAGGTTTTTGGCGTGCTGGTGCAACGCGACGGCGTCTTCACGCGCCTTGATATCGCCGCCGAGGCGTGGGACGGCTACGACCGCGCTGCTGCGCTCAGTTGGTGGCGCCGCGTGGTGCCCGAACCCGAACGCAAGCAGGCCCGCGTCCGTCTCGATCCGGCCGCTCTCGGCCGCATCTTCGCCGACCTCACCGACAGCACCGACGCGCAGCGCCAAGCCTTCCGCTACATCGTCGCGCTGTGCCTGCTGCGGGCGCGCAAGCTGTCGCTGGAGCGCATCGACAAGGACGCCGACGGCACCGCCTGGCTGGTGATCAACGAGAAGGGTGGCCTCCGTCACCGCCTGCGCGATCCGGCCTTGACCGCAGCCGACGAATCCGGCCTGACCGACCAGCTGCTGGCAGTGGCCGCGGACGGCGGCGCACCGTCTACCTGACCGCGTCGATCATCTCCTGCAGCCGGGCCGACGCCGGGCCAGGCACTCCACGGGCGATCGCGATGCGCTGACCTTCGGCGGTTTTCAACCACATGTTGAACCACGCGGTTTCGCCAGAGCTCATGTTCGAGGTCCGCTCGACCACAAGGACATCCGAGCCGGTCAGTTCAGTGCGCTGCATCCGCCACCAGCCGGCGGTGACGGTGATGCGGCCCTTCGACAGAATAATGGTCGAGCGCCACAACGCGCTGCGCAATGCGCCACGCCAGCACAGCAGCACGATCGGTCCTGACAGCAGGGCGGTCCACCAACCGACCTTGTCATACAACGCCGCCGCCCCGACACTCAGGAGGATGGCCATAATCAGACCAGGGATGAACAGGCCTGGGTTACGCCAGGCGGGCAGCAGCAGAACGACGGCGCCTCGCTCTTCGCCAACGCTGATACCGGCCTTGGTGAGCACGGCCAGCGGCTCAGCGCGATCGGCCGCCGCCTTCAGGTCGCCGGAAAGCAGGACGGTGCCGCCATCGCCAGTCGCCACCGGCAGGGCAAAGGTCGTGCTGAGATCCGGCCCAGAACGGACCAGATGGCATTCGAGCTTCCAGGCGAGGTCGTCGCCTGTCGGCGGCAGATCGCTGGGCAAGGGCAGTTCGATTGGCAATGACCACCAGCCCTCGACCTGACGACCCGCACTTGGATCGACCGCCACCTCGCAGGTCCACAACGTCTGATCCGTGGTGCGCCTGTGTTTGCCGCTGCCGCTGGTCACGCTGCGCACGACTGACAGTCGGGTATCGAAGCGCTCGCCAGGCTTCGGGCCGACCTCGATGAGAATGCTAGCCTGGACCCGACTGCCAGTCAGCCAGGCGCCCTGGTCCAAGCGCAGGCGAGGGCGGCCATGGCGCATGAATCGCGCGGTGGCGATCAAGGTGACGATCACCAGGACCAGGCCAACGAGGGGGAACAGCAGAATCATCAGGCGGACGGGCCACGGCACATCGTCCTTCGTGAAGATGCCGATGATCACTGCCCACGAAATAGCATTCCACACCACGGTCATTACCCAGAGGGCGCAGGTCCCACTGCCGCCCTCAGCCTGGATCACCGGCGTCTTTGCCAACGCCGTTGGGTCCGCCGCCAGGATCCGCCGTTTGCGCAATCCATGTACCCCAGCCCACACCACCACGCCACCGACCAATCCAAAGACCAGCGGGAAGATGCACAGGAAGCCCACCATCGACCAACGTACCTCGCGATCCAATACCGCCTGAGTCGGATCCTGCGGGTCATACCAGCACGGCACCGACTGTTCGCCCTGCCGCGCACGATCCAGCCGAGCGAAGGTGTCGGCGTGCCAAGATCCGATGTTGTCCGAACCGCTGTGGATCCCGACCTGATCGCTGGTGTAGGTGCGGACACCTGCTGCCTCGACCGCTGCCGGATCAGTCGCGCGATAGCTATAGGTCACCTCGACCCGGACGCTGTCCTCGCCGCTATGGTCCAGATTCACCGTGACGATGTTCGCCGGCGTTTCGACCCACTGCTGCATTGCCTTGGCCCGCAGCACATCATGGACAGCGATCCCGCCGGGAATGCAGCCGGCGATCACGAAGATCAGGCCGAATGGGATCAGGCAGCCCGGATTCGCTTGCTTGGAGGCCATGCCGCACCATCGCCTGCCGCGGGACCGAGAGCAAGCGGCCGGGCGATACCTGCTGACCACCGTCGCACGAACGCTATGCCATCCTTCGTCATGCATGCCTCACTTGCCGCCGACCGCCTGTACGCCCTCTCGCTGCGCCCCCAGGAGTGGGATGGACTGCGCGAACGGGCCGAATTGGCCCTGCGCTGGGGGCCGCTGGCCGATGATCCCGCACAGCCGGCGCGCCGGCACTGGTTCCTCCTGGTCGTCGAATGCCGGGTCCGCCCGCCAGATGGCGACCCCCTGGCAGCCCAGAACGCCGCCGGCCTGGAGGTCCTGCGCTGCGGCTGGGAGGCCGAATTAGAACTACCGGTCGATCTGCCCGCTAGTGCGATCGACGACGATCCCGAGCTGGTTGTGCGCCTGCTGCGCCATATCGCCGAGACGGTCAATGACGTGGCGGCGCGGGCCGGAGTCGCGCCGTTGGTAAGCGATGAGCTGGTAGCGGCCTTGGCGAAGCAGCGGAAGGCCTAACTCAGGCTAGGCCTTAGCCCGCCGCCGCGAACAGCGGGCAGCGGTTGCTGATCCCGTCGAGTCCACGCCGCGCCGCCTCGGCCTGCCGCGAGGCCCAGGTCCCGATCGCGCTGCCGCCCCAAAGAATAATGCTTGCCCGAAGGGCGAAATCCACTTAAAGGCCGACAAGAACCCCGAACCAAATGAGCTATTGCGCATCGCCAAAATTTGTGTTGGCCGCAGCCTGCATGTGCGTCGTGCTATTCGTTCCCCCGGTTTTCTCTGCGGACGACCGATCGGATGGCTGGAACGACCTAGTCGAAGCCCAGCGCATGATCGATGAGCAAAAGTTCGATGAGGCCGGCGCTATTGCCAAGAAGTTGGCAAAAACTGGCGGGCAACAGCAGGTGTGGTCCGAAATCATCCTGTTGCGGTTCATGCTTGCGGAGAAGACCAAGACGAAACAAGGCGCTGTCGCGAGCGCCAGGGCGAGATTGAGCAATTCCATTGATGGCTCCGCCGCCGCCGATTTGCGCATCGCCTGGGCGGACACACTCCGTCGACTCGGTCAATTGGACGACGCCGCCGCGATCGCAGCGGCCATAGGAGCCAGCGAGCAGGGCGTCCGGCGCGCCCGCGCCGCGGAAGCGCTGGCTAGAATCATGCTCGACCAAGGGCGGATCGACGACGCCCTTGCGACGATTGATATTGGGATCGGGCATGCGCAGCCTCCTGGAAAATCAGCTGGAAGCTCCGGCGATGTCGACATAAGTGGGCCCGAACGCCAACGACTGCTCGTTCTCAAAGAATCTACGCTGGCCTTGATGGACTTAGTCAAGCACGGCCTTGGGTTCAAGTTGTACCAGGAAGCCAACGAGCTTCGCCTCAAGCGGGATCACATCGGCGCGTTGAAGGCATGGGATCGACTTCTTGAGACGGCCAAGAAGAACACAGGGAAACCCGTTATTCAACCCAGGTCGCTAGATGATCCGATTATTCAAGATCTGCCGGTAGTCCCCGTTTATGTTGCCGCTGCGACGTACTATCGAGCCGTGGCGCTGTTCAACTTGATGCGTTGGGAAGAGGCAACCGTCGCGGTGCAAGCGGCCTTGTCCGACCCGGCTAGCCCATGGATGGCGGAGTCGTTGGTGCTTAGGGGGGATATCGCCTACGAAGGCGCGCAAGACCCCAAAGCGGCGCTGGGGCATTATGTCGAAGCGGCGAAGGCGACCCGCGACGAGTCGCAGATTGGCCGAGCAAGGGCAGCCTACCCGGTACCGGGCGTCTCGATGGCGAGGGTGAAGCCGGCTGCCGACATGCGGGAGAAGGATGCGCTTGGCAACCTGTCCATTTGGACGCTGGACAAGCCCGAGCAGGTCGTGAATTCTCAGACTGCTTCTTACTACGCCAAGCGGGTGATGATCAACGCCTTCCTGGGCCAAATGGCCTGTTTGGTGGCGCTGGGAGACTCAGACCGCGCAGCGGGAGTATTGGAGCTGTACAAGGTAATAGACCCTGAGCCTCAGGGCGACACCGATTCCGGACTGCCGACTAGCTATAAGCGACTCAGGGATGGGATCCGGCTAGGCCACTTCGGTGCGCGCGAGCAGGAAATGGACCTCTTTTCGGGGATATTGCGGGTTCGTCTTCTACGTGCCGAGATTCTAAGTGAAGCATCCCGATTCGTGGAGGGGTGGGCCTGCTATGACAGGATTAACAGCGACAAGCGGCACAAGATATCCGCCCAGCAGCAAGCCTACCTTGATTACGGCCGGGCGATCTGCGCGACCTACCTTGAAGATGAAGCTGCGGTAAAAGCTCTTGTGGCAGGCTTCGTCGGGGATAGCCCGAAGCATCGTTCCAGCTACACCTACTGGAGAGCCCAGTTTCTACTGGCGGACCGCTGGCCGAAGGACGCTGTCGCGCTCTACACCCGCGGAGCAAGCGAGTGCGAGGACAAGTCTCTCCGCATCCACTTCATGATGGCGCTTGGTCAAATGGCGTTCGGATCAAGTGACTACTCGTCCGCATCCCAATGGTTCAACGCGGTCATCAAGGCCGGTGGATCAGACGACTACCGGGTCAAGGCCGCCAAACAGGCCCTTGAACACATCGCCCGCGAATCCAGCAAGTCTAACAAGAACACCCCATGAGATATGCTATGCGAACGCACATGACCGCTCCCGCCATCCTTCTCGCCTGCGCCGTGGTCCTGCCGGCCGTTGATGCCGTCGATAAGCAAATTCCCCGCGACAACGGCTTCTCGCATAACTTCGGAAAGGTGATTGAGGGGGATTTTCTCGTCGTAAACGTCAGCCCCGAATCCGGATGGAGCATCTGGAATAACCATGTTCGCAACCCGCGTGAGTCAGGTTGGCGAGGGGGCCCAAGGTTTACCTACACAGTGCCTCAGGATTTCACGGCTAACAACGGGCTTTTCCGCGGAAATTACGGACGCGACGGGAACGGTGGCGCCGGAGGAGGAACGGCAATAATGGACATACGCATTATTCTTTACCCCCACAACCCCGACTTATCCGCTGCCCAGCTCTGACCAGCCTGCGCGGCCCAGGCGTTGCGCGCCTCAGGGCCGCCGATCACGCTGCCCAGCATCCGGCCTCCCTCAGCCATGGCCTGGTGCCAACGATGTCCGTTGATCCCCAGTCGCTCAATCAGTGGTGGCGCCTGCGCTGAGACGGAGCGCCGTTTGCCGGAGGCCACGGTCCGGCCGGTCTGTTCGACCAGATCGACGTAGGCTGCCTCATTGATCTCCCAGGTCTCCGGCTCGCTCGTCCATTCGTTCACCGGCGCGCACGCCCGCATGCCCAGCAGTTGCCGACCCAGCTCGGCGTCTGCTGCGTTCAGGTCGGCCCGCGTCGAGTTGCCGCCGTGCTTGGCGCGGTGGAAGCGATGCCGGATGCTGGTGAACTCGCTCGCTTCAGGCAGGCGCACCATCCCGGCCCGGAGCGGATTCAGGTCCACATAGACCAGGCAAGCCAGCACCGCGGCGGCGTCCACCAGGGCCACGCTGGTGAAGCGCGATTCCCAGAAATGGCCCGCGACCTCGTCCTCCGCGTTGGCCCGGCGGGCGACCTCCTGCTTCACCAGCCGAAGCAGCCAGCTCGGCGAGGATAGCCGCTGTCGTTGCTTCTTTAGCCACGGCTTGTTCCCAGCATAGCGCTCGACCAGTTCGCTCGTGACACGCAACGGCTCCAGGCCCGGACCACTGCGCACCGGCAGCACCGCCAGGGCGTGCCGCGCGACCTCCGCCTCCGACCACCCCTGCACCAGATCCGGGCGCAGACGCACCACCAGATGCAGATGGTTGCCCATGATCGCATACCCCAGCAGGTCGATGCCCATGTGCCTCAGCCACGAGGCCAACCCACGAGCCAGCACCGCGCGCCGATCCCCCTTCATCAACAGCAGCGACCGGTGGACGCAGCGGGTCACGAGATGGAACGTCCCCCGGCTACCGGGCTTGATCAACTCGTGCCGGGCTCGGGTCATACGCGAATGCTGTCGGGAGCGTAAGGCGCGTCAATATGCGTATGTCCTTTATCGCGGATTTCTTTATCGCGGCTTACGGCAGTCGGTTTCGCCTGCGGATCGACCAGTCGGCGCCGAGCAGGGTGACGACTGCGGCGAGCGCCCACCAGGTGTCCCACAGGCCACGTTCAGCGGTGGTGCTGTCGGCCCGGCCGAGATCGCGCGGCAGGGCGGCGAGCAATGCGGCGGCGTTGTCGAAGACCTGGCCTCCGGTGGCGGCGGCCAGCGCAGCGAGGGCGGCGCGGTCGGCACGCGGGTCGCGACGTTCGTTCTCGCTCGGAACGACCAGCAGTTCGCCAGGCTCGACGCGGTCGGCGGCCACGCCCGAGGCACTGGTCACCGTCCATGTGCCTGGCACTGGTGCGGTCATGCGCCCGGCGAAGCCACGACCGCGCCGAGTCAGCGAGACGACCAGCTCGGCACCATCGGGACCGCTCAAGCGGATTGATGCCTGCTCGGGCGACTCAAGCTCCAGCCCGGGGGCAGGGATCAGGTCGAGGGCGACGGCCTCGCCGGGGCTGACCCGGCGCGGACTAGCGGTCACCCGCCACGGGCGGGCGCCGGCGCGACGGCCGGCCGCGGCATAGCGCAGCAGCTGGCTGTGGAAGCGATGTAGATAGCGGTCGCCGACGCCACGACGCCAACGCCAGATGTCATCCGCGCAGATCAGCACGGTGCGGCCAGCACCGGCGGCGCGGGCGACCACCAATGGCGCACCGTCCTGATCGGTGGCGAGCACTTCGGCGCCCGGGCGCGGCTCGCAGGCGGTGGCACCGAGCAGTGGCGCCAGCTCTGCCCAGGCGGTACCGCCGCTGTCGAGCAGGCCGAGCGCCTCGGCCAACGGCGTACGGCTGAGCCGCCGAGGGCGCTGTTCTCGGTAGCCACGCGCCACCACCGTGGCCTCTGGCAGGGTTGCCGGCAACAGGTCGGCAAGCGGACTCCGCGCCAGGCCGGCGGCCGCACCGCTTTCACCAGGGATGATGATCAGGCCGGCGCCGTTGATTTTCACGTGCTTGGCGAGAGCGGCGAGATCGGCGTCGCGGAAGGCCTCGGGCCCCAGATCACCAATGATCACCGCATCATAGGCAGCAAGATCGGCGGCGGTCAGCGGCAGGCGGTCGGGACCGTCAGAGCCCCAACGTTTCCAGCGTTGGTCGGCAAGATAGGCGTGCAAGGTCGCGCCGCTGTCGCGCTTCAGCGCTTCGCGCAAGAAGCGCACCTCGTAGCGCGGCTGACGATCGAGGAGCAGCACGCCAAGCCGACGTTCGGCAACCGTTACGCCAAGCTCCTGGGTGCGCACCAAGCCGCCGGCGCTGGCGCGGACGAGGATTTTGGCCGCCCCCTCTTTGCGGAAGGTCGCGCCAACCCGTGCTTCCAGGGCATGCAGCTGCTCGCTGTCAGTGGGCACGGCGACCTCGGCCTTGTCGACCACGACGCCATCAAGCAGCAGCTCGACCAGCACCGGACCGGGTGGCAGGGCGCGCGCCGACAGCCGCACCGTGACCGGTTCCAATTCGTCGAGAGCGACTTCGCGGTTCACCGCCACCTCGTCGAGGAAGAGCTCGGGATCCAGACGCTCGCCGCCCGTGGCGAGCACCAGCAGACGCAGATCGCGACCACGCAGACGTTCGCCGATCGCAGCCAGGGTCGACCCCGAGGTCACCCGGCCATCGGTCGCCAGCACCAGCACGTCGGGCCGGCGTTCCAGCGCGATACTGGCGAGGGCGTCACCTAGTGGACTGGTGCTGCCATCGGCCGTGGGCGAGGCGGGCAACGGCGCGGCAGCTTCGTCCAGCGTGACGGCGGCCATGCGCATGCGTCGGCTCTGCTCCTGACCGCGCAGCAGATCGACCAAGGCCTTGGCCGTCGCGAGGCGGGTTGCGCCGCCTGGCCCGTCGGCTCGCGCCATCGAGGCGCTGGTGTCGATCGCCACGACCAGCGAACCGGGCAACACCGTGGTCTCGGTGCGCGACAGAGCCGGCCAGCCGAGCAGCAAGACGAGCAGGGCCATGCCCATGCTGCGACAGACGCGGGCGATCTGCCCGGCCGCGCCCGGGGCGCGCGGGCCATACCAGCGCCACGCCGCCCACGCCGCGGTGACGGCCACGGCAAGCAGCGCACCGACCTGCCAGGGTTCGGCGAGTCGAGCAAAGGTGAAGACGGTGGCGATGCTATCAGCCACGTCGCGCCTCGGTTCCGCTATAGCGACGTCCAGCCCACGCAGCGACGGCCATCTCGACCGCAGCCATCAGCAAGGCAGCAAGCAGCAGCCACCAGCCGAGATCCAAACCGCTGCGCACCGGCATCGCCTCAGCGACGGTCGTCGCAGTGCCCGACGGAGCATCTCCCGCTGTGCGCGCCTCGTCGGGGCTGGGCAGGACGACGACGCTGCGACCCCCGGCATCCCAGGTGCCGGGGGCCAGCGCCACCGCCTGACCGGCCCGCACCGTCATCTGCACGCCGTCACGGGTCAGGCGCGCTTCTTCGCTGGCTGGCAGACCGGCCACCCAGGCCTGCGGGCTGTCAGCAGCGGCGGCGAGTCGGCGAACCGTCCGCGTCACCCACAGGGGCACCGTACCGCGCGCGGCGAACGCTTGATCATCGATCAGGTGATCAAGCTCGGCGACGATCCAGCCCCGCCCGGCAGGTACCGCGACCACGATCGGAGCGACGCCGACAGAGAGCAGCGGGCGACCGCCGTCAGGCATGGTGGCGACACGGACGCGCTCGCGGCGTACCGCACCCAGGATCTCATCGATGTCCGGTTCGCCAGCGGCGTAGGCGCCACCCACCGTCTCGCCTTCGCCGCGAGCCAGTCCGGGCGTCAGGCCGGCAAGGGCCGGATCCGCCAGCAGCAAATCCAGATCCGCCCACAGCACGCCACCACCACGCACCCAGGTGGCTAAACGCTGGGCGTCGGGCACCGGCGCACGCAACAGCACGGCACCGCCGGGCGGCAGGGCGGTGCCGGCAAATGCGCCTGGCGCGATGCGGTTGGCAGCCAGGCCGCCATCGTCGGCGAGCAGTGCAGCGCCGGCATAGTCACCGCGCTCGGCCACCACCAGGGCGGATAACGGCGGGCGCACGGTCAGCGGAACGTCCAGCGCGTCGTCGTAGCTCAGGCCACCGTCGTCGAGCACGACGCGCAGGCGATGGATGCCGGCGGCCAATGGCGGCAACGGCACGCGCAGCTCGCCCTGGACCTTCTCGGCGACCCGCACCGGCGGCCCGCCATCGATGCCCAGGCGCACCGGCCCGGCCGGCCCGCCGACGCGCAGGCGCAGCTCGCCGCCTTCGCCGGGACGCGGATCGCCGGCCTCGGGCAATGCCGCGATCCAGCGGTTAGGCAGCGGACTGCCGACCGACCAGCGAACGGCGCGGCGGGCCAGCGGTGTGCACACCGCCAAGGCGCGGGCACCGTCATCCTGCTGGAAGTCTGACACCAGCAGCACATCGCAGCCGGTCTCCAGGGCATTGGTCAGTGTCCCGCTATCGGCGCCGTCGAGTCCGCCGGGCAGCGGCAGGGCGGCAAGGCGCGACAGCGCCTCGATCACCGAGCTGCGCTCGCCGCTGGCGATCAGTTCAGTGCCGTCAGCGCCAGTCCGACCTGGCGCACCGACGGCCACCAGGCTCCAGCGCGCGTAGGGCAGCTCAGCGGTGGTCAGGGCGGCCTGGGCGGCAGCCAGTGGACCGGGGTCGGATCCGCGCGCGCCCATCGAAGCGCTGCGGTCGATCACCACGACGAGATGGGATCCGCCACCGAAACCAGGGAGCGCAGGCCGCGCCACCGCCAGGGCGAGCAGGGCGACAACCAGGCAGCGCAGGAACAACAGCAGCCAGTTGGTCAGCTTCCATTTCCGGCTGGCCTCGCGGTGCGCCGCCATCAGCCAGCGCATCGCCGCCCACGGCACCGGCTTCGGCCGCTGGCGTAACAGCAGATGGATGATGATCGGCACCGCGATCGCGGCCAGACCCCAGGCGAGCAACGGATGCAGCAGCATCACGGCTCGCTCCGCTTCACCACGTAGACGAGGTCGATGGTGCCCTGCGGGATGACCACCTCTAGGCGGCCGTCGCGCAGACTTTTCTGTGTCCAGCCCGGACCTGCGGCGCCATCACGGATCGACACCGCCTCGATGCGGTAGATCGCGTCTTTGGCGAAACCAGACAAGGTGGCGGTGATCGGCGCAGGTGGCACAGGGCGCTTTTTGCCCTGGGCAACCGCCGCATACCAGGTGTCGTTGACGTGCACCGGCCAGATCAGCGCCTGGCTTGGACTGGTCCAGCCGAGCACGCGCATGGCGCCGCCGCGATTGGGCGTCAGCGGGGCAAGCTCCTTGTCACGCCAGTCGATGCGGGCGCTGATCGTCGCCATCGGATGGAACACCGGCCACAGGCCCTGTTTGTCGATGTAGGTGTCCCACCACCAATTCATGCCGCTGCCGCAGCCGCCCAGCATCAGACCGGCCCACGACAATTGGCGCAGCAGCAGACCCTCGGTGTCGAGCGTGTTGCCACGGTTGTCCTCGTTGCTGCCCTGGTAGCCGACCTCGGCGAGCAGGAACGGCTTGCCCAGACGCTGCGCATGAGCGAATGGTTCGATCCACATGCCCATGGCGTCGCGGGTACGTTCGATCAGCCGCCAGTCGGCCGAGGTCCATTCGAAAACGTAACCGCGCACTTGGCTGACGTCGACGCCGGGCAAAGCCATGGCGCGTGGCCAGTCCTCGCCCGCCCAGCTGGCGGTCAGCAGACGATGATCCTGATCCTCGTGCTTCAGCCAGGCCAGCGTCTTCTCCAGCCACGGCAGAGCGTTCTCGCGGATCGGTTGGGCCATGTCGATCTCGTTGATCGGCTCCCACATGGCGATCGCATCATCCGCTCCCCACCGGGCCAGGACGTAGCGTACGCGCTGCAGCCAGGCCGCCATCGGCCCGCGATCGACAAAATTCACCACGCGTTCCTCGGCCGTCGCACCCCAAGGCGCGCCCCTGCCGGTCATCAGGTCGTGGAAGTTCTCAATCACCAGGGTGACCGCCAGACCATTGCTGCGCGCCGAGACCAGTTGCTGGTCAGTCAGCCAGGCATGGTCGAGACGCAGGCCGTCGCCATCCCACGGCTTGCCCGACCACGACGCCAGCCAGACCCGCACGTGGGTGCAGCCCTGGGCCTTGAGCAATCCGGCATAGCGAGCGAAGTCGCCGGCTCGATCGGGCGCGCTGGCCCAGGCCAGGTTGGGCCCGATAGCCAGCCATGGCGTACCATCGGCCCAGGCAAGTAGGCGCGGGTTATCGGCCGAGATGCGCAGCGGGCCGGGCGGCCGGACACCGGGCAGCACGCGCAGCTCGGCGCTGGCAACGGCCTTGCCAGACAGATCCCACAAGGTGGCCTTGTGCACGCCAGGTTCTCGGGCGGTGTGGCGCACCGACAGGAAGGCCTCGCCAACTGCCGTGAACTCAGGGCCGCCGGTCTCGCCAGGCTTGTAGGTGCGATCAAGATAACACGGCCGCGTCCAGGTCCGGCCGTCCGGTCCGGTCACGGTGAGACGCGGCGTGCGCGCGACGTCCTCGACCAGCCAGGCCGCCGAGGCGCCGACCACCCGCCACGTCAGCAGGTCACCGGTACGCACCTCGCCGGTGAAGCGCGGCTCGAGTGAGATCTCGCCGGCATTCAGACAGGTACAAACAAGAACGAGGGCTAGGAGGGCGGGGCGCATCCGGCGATGGCGTGGTAAAGGGCGAGGTAGCGGTCGGGAAGCTTCGGCCCCGCCAAGGCCAACGCCAGCGGATGCGGCGGGGGTCTGGGCCGGGCCAGGATGGTGGCGCAGGCGATGGCCAAGGACTGCGGATTGCGTGCCGCGCCGTGGACCACACCCCACCGCACCGCATCGGCTAAGCCACCCACCGGCGGGGCGACCACCGGGACGCCGGCGGCGGCGGCTTCGATCGCCGAAAGCGGCAGACCTTCGTTCCGGCTGGTCATCAACAGCAGATCGGCACAGGCGAGGGCCTCGGCGGCTGGCACGAAACCGGTCCACGTGGCGGACAGGCCCAGGCGTGCGGCGTGGGCCTCAGCGGTGGCACGCAGGGCGCCATCGCCACACAACACGGCATGGACCGGGCGGATCGCGTTGAGCGCCGCCACCGTCTCCAGCCACAGGCCGGGGTCCTTGACCGGGGCGAAGCGACCGAGCCACAGTACCCGTGGCCGGTCACTCGTCAGCTGCGCGTGCCAGGCTGCGGCGCGCGGCTTCACCTCCGGCACCAACGGTGGCAGCCAGCGCCAGCGCGCGGGACGGCCGATGCCATATCTATCGCGTAGTTCGCGCAGCTGACTGGGGGTCAGGGCGTGATGCCAGGCGTTGCCGGCACAGACGCGCTCGGCCAGGGCAAAAGCCAGGTGCACCGGCCGCGCCCAATAGCCCTGCAGGACGTGGCCATGGTAGGTGTGCAGACAGGGCAGGCCGAGCGACCGGCAGATCAGCCGGCCGAGGAACCCGGCCTTGGCGGTGTGGGTGTGGACAAGATCCGGCGCGAGTTCGCGCAGGCGGCGGCGCAGGGCCAGCAGCGCGTGCAGGTCGGACAACGGAGCGACGCTACGGCCAAGGCCGGCCACGTGCTCGACGGCAACTGGCGATTGTCCGAACAGTTCGTCACTGACATCGCGCTCATCGTCCGCGCAGGCCCCGGCCAGCACATGCACCTGGTGCCCGACGGTGGCGTGCGCAGCCGCCAGCCCGGCGATGACCCGGGCCGGGCCACCATCGTTCAGCCGGGCCACCAGATGAACGATCTTCACGTCGCGAGCGTGGCCACGAACAATCCGGCTAGTTCGTCAGCGATCTTGGCGGGATCGGCATCGTGACGGAAGGCGCGCTGCCAGGCGAAGCCGTCGACCAGGGCGGTGAACATCCGTGGCACCGACCCATCGCCCGGCATTTTGCGGAACACCCCACGGGCAACCCCGCTGCGATGGACGAAGGCGACTACGCCTTCCCACGCTGCGTATAGCTCGCGCAGGCGAGCGCGGGCATCGGACAACTGCTCGGGACGGTTGGCCAGGGCCTGTTGCAGATCGGTGAACAGCCGCTGTTGGGCGCCATCCCCGCCAGCGGCGGCGAGCAGCGCTTCGCACACGACACGGCGCAGCGCGGCGATTGGATCGCCCTCGGCAGCCCCGCCCCCGGCCGCCGCTTCGACCCGTTCCTGCGCCGTGCGCAGATGAGCCAGGCAGCAATCCAGCAGGAGATCCTCTTTAGCCGGCCAGTGCTGATAGACAGTACCCTTGCCGACCTGCGCCGCGGTGGCGATGTCGCCCACCGTGGTGGAGGCGAAGCCCTGGACAGAGAAGCGTTCGGCGGCAGCGGTGAGGATCGCATCCTTGGCCTGGCCACGCGCGCGACGGGCCAGGTGCGGGGCCCAGCGGCCAACGCTTTGGGCGCTGGGGGCGCTTGGGGTTTCGCTCATCGGCACACCCGGACGTATTCGTCGAGGGCGAAACGGTCGGTCATGCCGGCGAGGTAGTCGGCGACCACACGCTGCAGACCACAGCTGTCGACCCGCGCGGCGTGCTCGGGCGGCAGGGCATCGGGATGTTCGGTCCAGAAGGTGAACAGTTCGACCAGGACGCGACGGGCCCGGTGGAAGGCGGCGTTGACCAGATGGTGACGATAGAGGTTGTCGAACAGGAAGCGCTCCAGCTCGCGCTTGCCGGCCTGGAAGCTGGGCGACTGCACGATCAGTGGACGTCTCGCGGCGCGCACCCCGGCCAGATCAGCGATGCCGTCGTCGGCCAGACGGGAAAGACTCGCGGCGCAGCAGTCGTCGATCATCGCATCCATCAGGTTGCGCAGGGCGCGGTCGAGGATGAGCTTTTCGGGCGCGGCGCGCGGACTGGCCTCGACCGCCTCGCGCCACACCGCGTCCCACAGCGGGATCGACGCCAGCTGATCCAGTCGGATGTAGCCACCACGCAAGCCGTCGTCGATGTCGTGGCAATCGTAGACCACCGAGTCGAGGGCGTCGGTCAGCTGTGCTTCCAGCAGCGGCCGCTGGTGTGGGCCGAAACGCGCCTCGACCTTGGCCGGATCGTATTTCGAGCCGTGTTTGACGATGCTTTCCCGCACCTCGTAGGAGAGGTCGAGGCCGAGGTGCTCGGGATAGCGCACTTCCAGTTCTTCGACCACGCGCAGGCCCTGGCGGTTGTGCTCAAAGCCGCCGTGCGGCTCCATCAGCTGAGCCAACATGTCCTCGCCGCGATGGCCGAACGGCGGATGGCCGAGATCATGGACCAGCGCAACGCACTCGACCAGATCCTCGTTCAGCGCCAACCGCCGCGCGACCGTACGCGAGACCTGCGCCACCTCGACGGTGTGGGTCAGGCGGTTGCGGAAATGGTCACCCTCGCCGTCGATGAACACCTGCGTCTTGCCCTGTAGCCGACGGAAGGCGCGGGCATGAACGATGCGATCGCGATCGCGCTGGAAGCCGGTGCGGTAGGCGTCGGGCTTGGTGTCGTGGGCGCGGCCCAACGAGCCGGCGCTGAGCATCGCCACCGGCGCCAGGCAGGCGGCCTCGCGCTGTTCGGCTGCGACACGATCGATCATGCGCCCACCTGCTCGGCCCAGCGTAGAAATTCCGCCGGGTCGGAATCATGGAAGAACGCGTTGCCGCAGACCAGGCGATCGGCCCCGTCGGCGACGATGGTCGGGATGGTCTCGCGATTGATCCCGCCATCGACCTGGATCGGCAGGCGTGGGAACCGCGCCCGGGTGGCACGGACGAAGTCGCGCACCTCGGGGATGAAGGCCTGGCCGCCGAATCCCGGATAGACGGTCATGAACATGACCAGATCGACACGATCGAACCACGGGAACCACAGGCGCGGATCGGTGTCCGGATTGAAGGCGAGCCCGACCTGGCAGCCAAGGGCGCGCAGCCCGTCGATCGCCGCCGGCATGCGCCGCTGACCAACCGCTTCGACGTGAATGGTGATGAGGTCGGAACCAGCCTTGCGGAAATCAGCCGCATAGCGCATCGGGTCGCTCATCATCAGATGCACGTCGAGCTGCAGTGCGGTCGCCTTGCGCAGGCTGGCGATGATCGGCGGACCAAGCGTGAGGTTGGGGACGAAGTGCGCATCCATCACATCGATGTGCACGGCACGGGCCCCGGCGGCGGCGCAGCGCGCCAGTTCGTCGGCCAAGCGTGCAAAATCAGCGGAGAGGATACTAGGCAGGACCTGCGGCATGGTCGGCAGACTAGGCGGAAGCCAGAACGCGGAAGCCCGAGCCGTCCGTCAGCGAGGCGCGCCCGGCAGGGAGATCCGAGGGCGGCAGCCCCGCGGCGGGGGCGTGGGGCAGAGCCCCACGAGCTAAAAAAACCCTTGGCGCTTGACCTTATCTTTGTCGTCGGGTTTGGGCCGCTCACCAGGTTTCGGCGGTTTCACCGCACCCAGTTTCTCAAGCAATTCGTCGACCGCCTTATAGTCGAGCTGGAATTGCTCCATGAGATAATGACGGATATAGTCGAGGTCGAGCTTCTGCCTGACGAAGGCGCGGGCGAGTCGCTCGACGTCCTTGCCCCAGCGCATCTCAGACCGCGGCGGCTTTGACGCCCTGATCCACGGTGTCGTGGATAGTGAAAATCGAGCCCAGGCCGAGGATCGAGAAGATCTCGCGCACGGAGGCTGACGGGTTGACTAGCTGGACGGTGCCGCCCTTGGACTTGGCCTGGTGCTGGCTGTTGATGAACACGCCGACGCCGGCGCTGGCGATGTAGGACAAGGCGGACAGCTCAATGACCAAGCGGGTCTTGCCGGCCTTGAGCAGGCTGTCGACCTTGCGTTCGAGTTCGACGAAGGTGTGGCCATCCAGGTAGCCCTGGAGGTGGAGCACCTGCACCGCACCAGTGGCGGTTTCCGTGATCTTGAGACCCTGCTTCATCGCGTGTCCGTGGTTTCCGAAGCACCAGGATATGCAACGCGGCGGGCAGGGGCAAGCCCCAGGACGTTGGACGGGCGGGGTCTGGCACCTACAGTCCGGTCATGGCCAAACAGGCAACCATCGAGGACCAATTCAGACTGATCGAGGAGGCGGTATCCGCCCTGGAAGGCGGGGAGCTGCCCCTTGAAGAGGCGCTCAAGCGCTATGAGACCGGCCTGAAGGCAGTGCGCACGGCCAAGACCCAGCTCGACAGCTACCAGGCCCGCCTGGACGAGCTGAAGGGCACTGACGCCCCTGGCTGATCGTGGGTTCACGCCTCGACGCCTTCTTGTCCCACCAGGGACTCGGCACCCGCAGCGAGGTCCGCGATCTGATCCGCGCTGGACTGGTCACCGTCGATGGGGCGGTCTGTCGCGACCAGGCCGTGCAGCTGCGTGGGCGACCGGTGACGGTGCGCGGCAAGCTGGTCGAGGAAGGCCTCAGCGAAGCCACCCTGCTGGTGTACAAACCACTCGGGCTAGCCTGCAGCCACGACCCACGCGAAGCCCCATTGCTGGAATCGCTCTATCCGGCCGAACTCGTCCTGCTGCCGATTGAACCGGCCGGCCGCCTTGATCGCGACACCAGCGGCCTGCTGCTGTGCACCACCGACGGCCAACTGATCCATCGCCTGACCAATCCCAAGCAGCGCATCTGGAAGCGCTATCGGGTCGGCTACACCGGCAAGCTGTCGGCGCATGCCGCCGAGCGCTGTGCCATCGGGCTGTCGTTGCCCGATGACGACCGTCCCACCCTGCCCGCGCGCCTGGAGCTGCATGGCGAGGGCAGCGCCACCATCGAGCTGTGCGAAGGCCGCTACCACCAGGTACGGCGGATGTTCGGCAATCTTGGCGGTGAGGTCGCCGCGCTGCACCGTGACCGCATCGGGGCCCTTGACCTGCCCGTCGATCTGGCTGCTGGCGGATGCCGGTCGGCCTCGGCCGACGAGCTGTCCGCCCTGTTCAACGCCGCAGTTCAGCAGACGGATTAAGCCCGAACTTCGCCTTGTAGGCACGCGCGAAGGCCCGGTGGTCATCGTAGCCGCAGGTCGCGGCGATCGCGGTGACCGTCCCCTCGCCGCGACGCAGCAGCTCGCGGGCACGCTCCAGCCGCACGCGCTGCAGATAGGCGCGTGGGCCACAGCCATAACTGGCACGAAAGCGACGAAACAGCGTACTGCGGTCGACCCCGAGACGGCCTGCGGCGCCAGCGACGGTCAGGTCACCATCATAGCCGGCATCGATGATCGCGCGCAGACTGACGGCCGGATCGGCGGGCGGAGAGGTGGCGCCAGACGGGACCAGCGACTCGCACATGCGCAGGCCGAAAGCGGCAGGTGCGAACGGCGAGCAGGATGGCGCTGTGTAGGCCGCCTCGGCCTCGTCGCATACCCGCCATAGCTGGGGCGTGGCCACACTTCGCAATACCCGTACCCCGCTAGTCAGTCCGGTCTGACGCAGCAGGGTCACCGCCTGCTCGCCATCGAAGCCCAGCCAGGTGTAGCGCCACGGCCGCTGGGGATCCTCGCGATAGCGCGAACGATCGCCGGGCAGAATCGCGAAGACATCGCCAGGCGACAGCGGCTCGGCGCGGCCGCCGTCGACGGTCAGCCAGCCGGCTCCAGCCTGGACGACATGCAACGAGGGCGTGCGCGGGACCTGCTCAAGATCGAAGCTGCCGGTGCCACGCAGGCGGCCCAGGCACATCAGCCAGGATCCCGCCCCGGCGCATGGCGCCGTGGAAGGGGCGTAGACTCGCTGTTCGTACTGGGCGTGGTGCTGGACGTGCATCATTCAGCCTCAACGTGCATCATGGTGGTGTAGATTCCACGTGTTTTGTTTGATAGGCTGCACCAATCAGCACAGCGGCCCAGCGGCCCAGCGGCCCAGCGGCCCAGCGGCCCAGCAGTCCAGCAACCCAAAGGAGCAGGTCATGAGCCAGTGGTTCCCCGACGCCGTCCCGACCAGCGAGTTGGAGACGTTTCTCTTCGACCTCAACGGCTTCGTCATCATCCGCGGCGCCTTGTCCGCCGCCGAGCTGGCCGAGACTAACGCGTCGATGAACCGGCTGCAGTCCCTGCGCAAAGGCGAATGGGCTGGCCATGTCATAGGTCATGACTTCGGCGGCCGCGAAGGTTTGAACCTGCAGCAGATCTACGAGGGTGGGCCGGTGTGGGAGCGCCTGGTCGACCATCCGGCCTACATCGAGAAAGTCCGCCACTTCGTCGGTGGCGAGAACGACTTCGACTACCATCACGGCCCCCTCTTCATCGACGAGTGCTTCGCCAACATCCGTGCTGAAGGCGAGGCGATCGGCCTGCATTCGGGCGGCAACCGCCACGTCGTGCGCTGCCAGTACCGGGTGCACAACCAGCGCTTCCATAACGGCCAAGTCAATGTGCTGATCGCGCATCAGGACATCGGACCTGGCGACGGTGCGACCATGGTTGTGCCCGCCAGCCACAAGTCGAACTTCGAACACCCGGAATTCGCCAAGGCGTGCATGAAGGGCGCGGGCGAGATGTCGTCAGTCGACGGCGTGACCGGCGCCATCGAGGTGCACCTGAAGGCCGGGGACGCACTGCTCTTTGTTGATGCGATCATGCACGGCTCGGCGGCGCGGCGGAACCCAGGCCAGCGCCGTATCTCGGTCTACCGTTACGGCCCCAGCTGGGCCAGCTGGCGGCACCCCTACCGCCCGAGTCAGGCCCTGTTGGCCCGCCTCAGCGATCGCGCCCGCGGCATTGTCCAACCAGTGCGTGATATCGTGGCGCCGCCTATGACAGCTGCCGTCGCCCGCTGAACTTATTCGGCGATCTCCACTAGAGCGACACCGGGGCATTCGAGGTCGAACTCGACAAACCAGGTCTCGCCGTCTTGGCGCAGGCTTAGCGCCGTCGGGGCTGCTGGGATCAGGCCGTTGCCGGCCTGCAGATCGGCGAGCTGGACGCGGGTCGGACTTTCGGGCGCGCCAAGATCGCGCCAGGCCGTGAGCACGTTGTGCTCGCGTGCATCGATGCGCCACAGTCGCGGAGCGAGCGCCGGCTTGCCGGGCAGGCGCAACGACACGCGCTCGCTGGTGACCGCGGCGTCCGGAGTCGCGGGATAGCGGTAGACCAGGATGCGCTTGGGCCCGTCGACGGTGGCGATCGCGCCCTGCAACGCATCACCACCCTCGACCGCCACGCGGCTGGTGCCGAGGCGGGCCAGGAGCCGGTGGGCCTGATAGGCCGGCTTGCGCAGACCGTGCAGCGACAGCATGCCGTAGTTGCCATCGAACTCGCTGTGTGAATAACCGATCTGATCGTAAATGTCGCTCAGGCACCAGTAGGCGAACAGGTCGCCGTCTTGCGAGGCCTCGATCATGGTCTTGGCGACGAAGGCCGCCTCACGCGCGCTTTCACGCGGCAGGTCGTGCGGGAACCACGAACGGCCCCATTCGTTCCAGTGGACTTCGCCGGTCCAACCGCGCGCATCGAGCATCTTGCGGGTGCCGCGGATCACGCCGCTGGCGAAGTTGGGGCTGTCCTTGACCCGGTCGACCGCTGGGCCGTCAAAGGGCGATAGCGGATTCGATTCGCTGTCGTTGTTGTAGACGTGGCCGATCAGGTAATCGGGCGGAGTGCCGTCCTTGGCTGCGAAGTCGAGGAACTCAGGAATCCACTCGGCGCGCGCGGTCGACGGGCCACCGAAGCGCAGCCCAGCGTCCACCGACTTCAAGGCTCGCCAGGTCGCCGACCACAGCTGAAAGAACTGCTCCTGGGTGCCATCAAAGAAACCACCGAGATTCGGCTCGTTCCAGCACTCGAAGTACCAGCTGCGCACTTCCTCGAGGCCATAGCGCGCAATGTGATGGCGCACGCCGCTGGCGACAAAGTCGGCCCACTGGTGCAGGTCGCGCGGCATGCCGATCGGGTTATGGTCCGGCCAGCAGGTCTTGGTGCTGTCGGTGAACTCGGCGGGAGTAAAGCAGGTGGTGTAGATAGGCTTCAGTCCGAGCTCGACCAGATGGTCGAGGCATAAGTCGATGATCTGCCAGTTGGCCTGCTTCTGCTTCTGGTCGGGCTTCATGCGCCAGTCGGCCAGCCGATAGGTCCAGGTGCGCATCTCTGGGCCGTACATCGCCGCCGCGCGCACATACTTCAGACCGAGTTCGTCGCGCGCCTGGCGCAACTGGGCGAGCGTATCGGCGCGCTGGAACCAGCGGAACTGGTCGATGTTGCCCAGACCCTCCCAGCTGTGGCGGAAGGCGGTCGGCTGGGCGTTCCAGCGCGGAGCGAAGGCGAGCGTGGTCATGCGTATTCCCGTGAGGCACGGATGTAGCAGTCGGGACAGCCTGGCAACCCAGTCCTATCGCCCCGCCAGACCTACCAACGATCGGGAAGTTCCCGCTGAACTCTGGTCAGCCAGACTCAGCGCAGCAGCGCCACCGCTGCGCCTGCGACAGCCAGAAGCAGCAACAGGATGGCCACCGGCACAAGCCAGCCCGGCGTCGGCTTCTGCATCGCCAGGCGCTTGCGGAAGCGGTTGGAGTCGTCGGGTCGTTCGAGGATCGCCTTCAGCTCGCTGCTCAGCTCGGCTGCGCTCTGCGGTCTGCGTTGCTTGTCCTTGTGCATCGCCCAGCGGATGCACGCATCGACCCCTTTGGGGAGATCGGGGACGAAGGTGCTCGGGGCTGGCGCCTCGCTGCGCAGGACCAGCTCCATCACTTCGGAAGAGCTACGTCCGTTGAATGGCAAGCGGCCGGTGACCGCGTGATAGAAGGTCGCACCGAGGCTGTAGCAGTCGCTGCGATGGTCGGCCATCTTAGCGTCGAGGACCTGTTCCGGCGGCATGTAGGCCGGTGACCCCATGGCGACGCCGCTGAGGGTGAGCTGCTCCCAGGCGCCGCTGCCTTCAATCTGCTTGCCGAAGCCGAGATCGGCGAGCTTGGCCACCGTGCCGCCAGCCAGCAGGATGTTGGCCGGCTTGATATCGCGGTGGATGATGCCACGGGCAGCGACCGCCTGCAGCGCATCGGCAATCTCCAGAACCCAGCGGGCGGCATCACGCCACGGCACTTTGCGCTGCCGCTCAATCTCTTCTTCCAAGCTGTGGCCTTCGACCAGTTCCATAGCGAGGAAGAACTTGCCCTGATCGAAACCGAAGCCGCGCACCCCAACGATATGCGGATGGTTGACCTTGTGGGCGAGTTCGGACTCGCGCTTGAAGCGGGCGAGAAACTCCTGGTCCCGCGCCGATTCCTCGTTGAGCACCTTCAGCGCGACGTGGGCGCCGTCGACGGTGACCGCCTCGTAGACACTGGCCGTCGCGCCTTCACCGAGCTTTCGCCCGACCCGGTACTTGCCGAGCATGCGTTCGTCTGGCTGCATCGGGACGGGCGAGCGGATCGGCACCCGCAGCACCTGGCCACAGGCCGGGCAAGGGATCCGCCCATCGGCCGGGGTAGACGCGGGGACGAACTTGTGTCGGCAGGCAGGACAGCGGAAAGCTTGGGCCACGGGGCGATTCTGGCGGCCCGCGGACAACTCGCCAGCGCCGCCTGGAAAGTCAGCGAACTGCCTGTGGTACGCGAATCAACCCCGCCAGATCATAGCCGGCATCCCGCGCTACCGCTTCCATCGCCGCCCAGTCGGTGGGCGTGGCCTGGGGATCGCGATGGAGAAACCACAGATAGCTACGAGTCGAGGATCCGACTACTGCCCAGCGGTAGTCATCTCCCAGGGCGAGCACCCGGTAGGCCCCGCTGAACGGCCAGAAGAAGGTCACCGACAGACTGGCTGGGCCGGTGATGCGAGCGGTGCCACGGGCCTGGCTGAGCTTGCCATCCAGCGTCTCGCGCCGACCGGCGTTGAGCACCTCGATACGACTGTCAGGCAGCGTCGCGTAGTCGGCGGTGACACCGACCAGTCCACGTTCGAAGGTGTGGTCGAAGCGGGCCAGCTCGTGCCAGCGGCCAAGATAGCGCGGCCAATCGACGGTCAGTCCAGCCGGCGGCTCGGGCGCACGCGCTGCGCACGCGCCCATGATCAGGGCGAGCAGTCCGAGACTGGCAACACGCGTAGGACGCAGTCGCATCATTGGCTCAGGGCAGCGAGATCGCGCCGGCCATGACTTCTTCGGCGAAGTACGACGAGCGCACATACGGCCCGGCGGCGACGTAGCGGAAGCCCAGCTCTTTGCCCCACGACTCGTACTGGCTGAACAGCTCGGGCGGGACGAAGCGGATGATGTCGTGATGCTGCAGCGTCGGGCGCAGGTACTGGCCGATCGTCATGATGTCGCAGCCGACCTCGCGCAGGTCGATCATGATCTGGCGAACCTCGTCGTCGGTCTCGCCGAGGCCGACCATGATGCCGCTCTTGGTCAGGACGCTCGGCTGTTGCGCCTTCACACGCTGCAGCAGTTCAAGCGAGCGGCGGTAGCGCGCCTGCGGACGCACCGTCGGATAGAGCCGGCCGATGGTCTCCAGGTTATGATTGTAAACGTCGGGCTTGGCTGCCGCCGCCACTGCCAGGGCCTGCCAGTTGCCGCAGAAGTCGGGGGTCAGGATCTCGATCAGGGTGCCGGGGCAGCGCGCGCGCACCGCCTGCACGGTGGCGGCGAAATGCGCCGCGCCGCCATCGGGCAGATCATCGCGGTTGACGCTGGTGATGACGGCGAAGCGCAGGCCGAGCTCGGCGATGGCGGCGGCGGTGCGCTCGGGCTCGGTCGGATCCAAGGCCGGCGGCGTTTTCGTCCAAGCGACGTCGCAGAACGTGCAGGTGCGCGTGCAGGCCTCGCCCATCAGCATGAAGGTGGCGGCCTTCTTGCTCCAGCATTCCTGGCGGTTCGGGCAGCTCGCTTCTTCGCACACCGTGACTAAGCCATGCTTGCGCACTACCGCGTCGGTGCCGGCGCTCTCAGCATTGGCGGGGAGACTGCGCTTGAACCAGGCCGGCAGACGCTGGCGGGTCGGAGAGACGGGGACGACAGGCATTGAGGCACTGTAGATAGCAGGTCGGCCGAGGAAGCGGAGGGCTGCCCAGCCTCCTACTGAGCGTTCAGCTCCCAGGTGACCTCGTTGCTGGTCGTCACCGGCTGGGTCATCGCATCAATCACCAGCTGGAAAGCCAGCTTGCCGGATGACTTTGCGGGCAAACCGGCAGCCAGCGCCAGGGCCCCGCTGCCGCTGAGTCCGGTGACCGAACCGCGCACCGCCGCCGGCAGCTTGGCCAACTCGAAGGTTGGTGCCGGTCCATCCGGCAGCTTAACCGTCCAGGACAGATCCTGCCACGTCCGCGTCATCGATCCGCTGGTGAACGGGGCGGGCAGCGGCACCGCGGTCGCACTGCCTGGCAGGGCCAGCACCTGGCTCCACAGCCGGGCGAGGGCTTCGGGCCCATAAACCGCGCGAGCCTGGGCGTCCAATGGTGGTGGGTCGCCTGGCACTGCTGCTGGCACCTTGGCATTGATAGCGGCGATCAACTCGTCGGCCCCGGCGACCGTCAGCACGCGGCCGGTGGTGCGTTCGACCTCCAGGGTCAGGGTGCGGCCAGCCAGCAGAAGCAGATGTCCGAGCAACGGATCGCCGGCGCCGGCGCCGCTCGGACTGTCTACCCGGATGTCGGTGCCAGGTCCGCGGTGGGTCGCGGAGACCTGCACAAAGGTTGCCTTGACGGTCATCTGAGCTCCGTTCACCGCGGCACATCGCAGCGCCAGATCCCACACGATGCGGGTGTCATAGCGCAGATCGTCGCCCGCGCTCTTCCACTGCGCCGTCTGCGTAGTGGTCCAGCGGTAGAGCACCAGCTGATCCGCCTTCGGTGTATATTCGAGAGCGCCGATGGCGACCGCAAGCAGACTGAGAAGCAGGAGCCGGCTCATGAGCGGCGCTCCACCACGAAGCGGGCCAGTTCGGCAAGCTCTGCTCCGCGTGGCCCGAACTCGGCCAAAGCGGCCTGCGCCAGCGACGCTTGGCGAGCCCCCTCGGCCCGGGCCGCATCAAGGCCGTGTACCGCGACGTAGGTCAGCTTGCCCTGGGCCGCATCCTTGCCCGGCGTCTTGCCCAGGGTCGCCGCGGTAGCGGTCACATCGAGCACGTCGTCGGCGATCTGGAAGGCGAGGCCGAGCGCTTCGCCGTAGGCAGCCAAGGCCTGACGTTGCGCCGACGAGGCGGCGCCGGCGATGGCGCCCAACTCGCAGCTGGCGCGAATCAGCGCCGCGGTCTTGCGCCGGTGGATGCGTTCCAACAGGGCGCCGTCGACCGGCTTGCCCTCGGCGTCGAGATCGTCCTGCTGCCCACCGACTACGCCGAGCGAACCGGCATCGCGGGCGAGCACCCGCACCGCCTCGGCCCCCAGTTCAGCGGCTGCGCCAAAGGCCGCGGCCTGCAGAGCGTCGCCTGCAAGAATGGCGGTGGCCTCATCGAACGCCTTGTGGCAGGTCGGGCGGCCACGGCGTAAATCATCGTCGTCCATCGCCGGAAGGTCGTCGTGGACCAGGGTGTAGGTGTGCAGCATCTCGACCGCGGCAAGACCGGGGGCGGCTGACTCGTCACGCCCACCGACCGCACGACAGGCAAGCAACACGAGCGCCGGCCGCAGGCGTTTGCCGCCAGCGAAGATGGCGTAGCGCATAGCGCGGTGCAGCCGGGCCGGTTCGACCGACTCGGCTGGCAGGCGGGCATCGAGGGCGCGCTCGGCGAGGGTAGCGGCCTCGCTAAGCAGGGCGACGGCATCAGGCATGGAGCCAGCGTGGGCTGTGCAGCGGGTCGGCAAGTCCGGGGCCACTGGTTGACGGCTGCGCAAGTCCGACGGTCGACAGGCCGGGATCGCCCGCGATGCTGCCAGCATGCGCATCCTCGCCGCCTGCTGTCTCGTCGTCTGCGCCGCGGTCGCCGTAGCCGCCGGAGAAAGCGACCTGCTCGCTCTGCTGCCCGCGCCCCCCAAGACGCTGCCGCAGCGTGCGGATGCGCCGCCGTTCGATCCGACCGCCGGCACCGCCCTGGCCCCGTCGGTACGCCTGGTCTCTGGCGAGCGGGTCGTGCTCGATGGCGTCTTCCAGATCGATAAGGGTCCCAGCGACGGCCTGGAGGTGCTCGCCTGTCTCCGCGAAGGCAAAACCCACGAGACCCTGGTGCGCCTGACCGCCGAGCACGGCGATGTGATCAAGGCTGCCTGCTTGGCCGCCTTCCCGCTGACCGACGGCCGTCCGGCGGAGGAAAATCGCGGTGTTCCGGCGCGGGGTACGCCGATGAGCCTGACCCTGCTGTGGCGGAATGAGGACGGCCAATGGGTGTGGGCCGACGCCGCTACCCTGATTCGTGACCGCAAGACGGATCGTGCCTTCCCGGCCCTGCCGTGGCTCTGGACCGGTTCGCGCTTGCTGCTGGTCACCGAGACCGGGCCAGACGGCAAGCCGGCTCGACGCGAGCGTTTCATGCTCGACTCGACCCGCTCGCTGGCCGTCAACTACGACGAACCGGACGCCTTATTCGCCAGCCCCTTCCCGGCCGCCGACGAAGACTCGCGTTTCGAGGTCAACAGTGCCATCGTTCCCCCGGCCACCACCAAGGTCCACCTAGTGATCAGCACAGCGCCCACCGTCATGCAGCTCCGCCTGACGCCTGACGGACGCATCGCCTTGGAAGACACCGTTATGGACGACGCCGGGCTGACCACGGCACTAGCGACAGCCTTCGCCGACAGCGCCAAGCCGGTCCACCGGGCGATCTTCGTACGCACCGCCAACGGCGTTGGCGATGACCAAGTGGTTGCAGCGCGTGGCCGTCTCCTGGCCATAGCAGCCAACGCCAAAGTCTGGTCGGTGCCGCTGTTCGTTCCGGAGTAGTCGCACCGGCGTGTAGATGCCTGGCCGGAAACCAGATATTAGATTTGGGTTTCCGGCGATGCTGCGCCCATGCGCCTCTTCGTTTCCCTGCTCTGCGCCACAGCCTTGTCGGCCGTCAGCTGGCCTGCCCAAGTCGAGGTGGGCTCCGCCCAGCTGGGCCTGCGCGGCAGCGAACGCTTCTCGTGGCTGTGGTACACGGTGTATGACGTCGCATTACATCTGCCGGCCGCGACCCCCCGCGAACAAGCCCTCGCTGAGGTGCCCCGCCAACTGAGCTTCCGCTATCTGCGAGCGTTTTCTGCCGCCGAACTGGCGAAGGCGACCACTAAGACCGTCGAGGAGCGCATCGGGGTTGCGCCACGCCATGAGATCGATCCCGGTGTGCGCTCGATTAACACCTTGTGGCCATCGGTGGTTGAAGGAGACGAACTCGTGCTGGGCTATGTCCCCGGTACCGGCACCACCGTGACCCACAACGGTCGTACCCTCGGCACGGTGCCCGGGGCGGCATTCAGTGCGGTGCTGTTTTCAATTTGGATCGGCAGCGAGCCAATCGATGACGATCTGCGCGATGGCTTGCTCGGCAAATAGCATCGGACTGGCCTTCACCCACTCACGCGGCCTGCCGCCATCGTATGGGGACATCACCCCATAGCCCTCCATAGCGACACCCGAAACGCTAGCCGGATCGGCAGGTAGCCCCTGCTCGACAGAAAGGCCAGCATGCTCCACAGCGTCAAGCTCATCTACGGGGATCGGATCGGCGCCACGGATGGCGAGATCGGACAGGTAAAGGATTTCTATTTTGACGATCGACGCTGGACCATCCGCTACCTGGTCGCCGACACCGGTTCGTGGCTGACCGGCCTACAGGTGCTGATCACTCCGCTTGCGTTCAGCAGTCTATATCCCGGTGGCAAGGTGATGATCGTCAATCTGACGCGCAAGCAGATCGAGAACAGCCCATCGATCGACACCCACAAACCGATCTCACGACAGTTCGAAGAGGAGTATTTTAGGTACTACGGCTGGCCGTTCTACTGGGAGGGTAACGGACTGTGGGGCATGACCAACTTCCCTATCCTGTCCGATCCAGCGGTCCCCCTTCCGGGTGAGGACGCCTCGACCTGGTCGGCAGCTCACCCAGCTGACGCCCACCTGCGCAGCACGCGGGCGGTGTGCGGCCACGTCGTCCGGGCGGGAACCGAAGATGCCGGAAAAGTGGTCGATTTTCTGGTTGATGATGGAGATTGGCGAATCCGGAATCTGGTGGTCGACACCGGTCGCGCAGGGCCGGCCAAGCTGGTCCTGATCTCTCCCGACCAGATCGAACGCATGCGCTGGGATGAGGCGACGGTTTTCGTGAATCTGACGCGTGACGAAGTCTTCGCGTCTCCGGTCTGGACAGAAGTTCCGGCGAAGTCCTGAAGCTTGTCCGGCACGCCCCGCGGACGTGCCGGACGGCCCGGGGTTGACGGCACAATCCTGCCTGCCGATGCGTGGATTATCGTAGATAACGCTTTCGAATTCACAGGAGACAGAGGGCCTAAGGAGTTGGGAGGAATGGATCCTTCACCCTTCACCCTTCACACTTCACACTTCACCCTTCACGCTTCACACTTCACACTTCACCCTTCAGGGGTGACCGCTGGATTACACCTAACCTCATCGCGCCGCTGTGTCTCTGTGTCTCCTGTCTTTCGAAATGCGGCATCCGATCATTACGCCACTGCCAGACCCGACGGCGCAGCAATTACCGCAAGTTCGTCAGACGACCACGCATGATCTCCCGCTCAACGGTATCACGATCGATGATTTCGACCGTACTCGCGCGCAGTTCGCCGGCCAGGGTCATCAGCGACAACCGATCCACGTTTGGGACGCAGATGTCGATGAAGATCCGGTCATAGCGGCCCTGGCGCATCTTGTGGGCACCTTCTTCGACCGAGAACGCCCCTTCGACCCGATGCCGCCGCTGCTCCAGCGATGCGCGCATCGATTCGTAGAAGTCCCGGATACGGGCATGGATGAGAATATTCAAGGCACCGATGTCCGACATCCGGAGCGGCCATACGCTGGTCCGCTCCGCTGTGTCCGCAGCCGACGGTTGCATGAAGGCGGAATGGCCAGGCATCATTGCACGCCGTCCTTGGTCGCATTGCGCATATGGCCGGAGGCGTCGCGAACGCCACACTCCAGGTCGTGCCCAAGGGCACTGCTGTCCTTACGCACCTCAGGCTTGCGCAGGACGATGACGAGCAGTGCTGCGCCCCCGATGACCATCGCCATCAGAAGGAAGCCGTAGAATCTCATGACACATCATTCGCGAGAACCACGCCAGCCCAGCACGCTGCCGGCGGCAACTGCGACCACGCCCCCCACGATGAGCCAGATGGCATGATCCGTGGGCTCTCCGGTGAAGGCTTTGGAGAAGCTCGACGCGATGGATTCGCTAGAAACGAAACCAGCGACGAGCAGGGCAATACCGCCGATGAAGAGAATGAGTGCGAATGGCTTGAACATGTGGAATTCCTTGGTTTGTAACGGTTGTGCTCCGGCCGAAAGTGGCCGTGAGCTGCGGCCTATATCGTTCAGAATCTGGTGCCGAGGCTTATCAACATGCCGAATCCTTGATTCCGGCGTTCATCGCTCACCTCGTACTGATTGCTACCATCGTTGTGGCTGTATTCGGGCTTGAACCGACCGACCAGGTAGGGCACCTCTAGCCCGAGTTGCAGTCCGCCGCCAAGCGTCAGGTAGGTCGCCAGCTTCGCGCCGTATTCGACATACCCATTCCAATCCTTGCTGGTCGAGGACGAGTCGCCTTCGCTGACACTGTAATACGCCCGTCCGATGCCGGCGAATGGCGTCAGCTCTACGTGCCAGCTTGGGGTGAAGGCATAGCCGTAACCGAGCAGGATGTCGACGACAGGCGTGGTGGCGTGCGCGTTCTGGGCTCCGTTGTCCCAGGTCGCACGGTTCACGGCGATGCCAGCGCCATAGACCAGCCCGCCGGCAGAGCCGAGCTGGCCGCCGACCAGCTGCAGTTGACCGCGCCAGTTGGTGTCGGCATCGCGACCGTCCTCAGACGAACTCGTGCTGGTCACCGCCCCATTGCCGTCGGTGACGGTCGCGGAGGATGACCCTTTGTAAACCTTCGACAGCACGCCGCCGCTGAGTCGGAGGTCGAGATAGGAAAGGTCGGCGGCCGACAGCGGGATGGCGACGATGGCCAGCAGCGCGGTGACTGGTGAGAGAATACGCATGGGAAGCCTCGAATTGGTTCGTGGTATTGAGCTGTCAGGTGGTCAAAGAGTCGTTGCAAAGAGTCGTTGGACACGCACGTAGGCGTCTGCGCCATCTGGATCCGCTTAACGCGACGAGGCGCTTCCGGCGTGGTGATCCGCGTGCTTGTCCATGGCAGGCCTCGCCTTGACGTAAACCTCGGCGTCGAACCAGTTCCTGAGATCATGCCCCTGTTGTGAGCCGTCCTGCTGGAAGGCCGCGTAGGCCAGCTTGGCGACCTCGTCGCGCGCGGCTTGGCAGCTCGTGCCGTTGGACTGGCTCAGAACGCTGGAGTTCGTAGTAAGTGTGGTGGTCATGTTGGCGATGCTCGTGATGCCAGGGCGCAATCGCCATGGGGCGTTCACCCTATGCGCCTCCGCGATGCCGCCCACGTCCTGATCCCCTGCTGGTGCGCCCGGGGGCTACCTGAGTCAGCTTGTTGACTGACCCACGGCACAAGGATTTCGCGCACAACTGACGGTTTCCACTGCGGTTGCGCGCCAGCTTTGATGCTCAGCATGAGGACATGACGATCGAGCCGAAGCCGGCCAGTGGCGAACAGCGTCAGCTGTCCGGCCGTCTGGTGCTTGCCGCTACCAGTGGGCGCAGCGCCCTGCGCCGACTGACGGCCCTGCTCCTGGTCGATCGTCGCGATGCGATGACGACCGGGGTGTTCCAGGCCATGCAGGCCATCAGCTATGTCCCATTCACAGCTGCGATCACCTACCTGATCGACCACATCATTACGCCTGCCCTGCCAGGTGGGACCGCGCATGGCGATACCGCCCACACCCTGCGGCTGATCGCTATCTGGGCGGGCTGCTTGCTGGCGATGTGGCCGGTGCATGCGTGGTTCACAGTCAAGGCGTTCGAGCGATCGCAGCGCATCACCCGCACCACCACGGCGCGACTGCGTCGGCTGATCGTCGACCAACTGCAACGCATGTCGTTGGCCTATTTC
>JBBQCI010000008.1:0-72207 GCA_038318565.1 Planctomycetota bacterium | reverse complement strand
ACCCGGCACCCCGGTTACAGCTAGCGCCACTACTAGCTTGGTCCTCTCGGTGACGCCGACCACCGCTGCCGCATGGAGTGTGGTGGTCACCGGGGTGACGAACGACAGCAACGAGAACCCATACAACTGGACGATCAGCGGTACTGCAACTGCGGGACCAGTTCCGGAGGCGGATGTCACACGTGGTGCGACTGCAGTTGCTGATGGCGGAACGAACACGGTCACCGGATCGGTTGCCGGAATAGCCTCGTCACTGACCTATACGATCACCAACAGTGGGACGGCTGCTCTGACGCTCGGTGCTTTCGCGACCTCTGGCACCTCGACGAATTGCACCGTCTCGTTTACCACCCAGCCTGGTACGTCAGTGGCAGCAAGCGCCACCACCAGCTTGATCCTCTCGGTGACGCCGACGGCAGTTGGTGCGTGGAGCGTGATGGTCACTGGTGTAACGAACGACAGCAATGAGAACCCCTACAACTGGGCCATCAGCGGGTCGGCGACCGCTGCCCCCGCTCCCGATGCGAACGTCACCCGCGGAGCAAGTGCTATCGCTGATAACGGTTCAGATGCGATCGCAGGGACAACCCCCGGTGTGGCGACTGCGGTGACCTATACGATTACGAATGCAGGTTCTGCCGCCCTGACAGTCGGCAACTTTGCTGTTGGCAGCTTGGTGAATTGCACGGTGTCAATCACGACTCAACCGGCCGGCTCGGTCGCCGCCTCGGCGACAACCAGCTTGGTGATCGCGGTAACCCCAACCGCCACCGGGGCCTGGAGTGCGAATCTCAGTGCCACGACCAACGACAGCAATGGGAACCCCTACAACTGGGCCATCACTGGCGGCGCAGGTGGCGGTGGCTCAACCACCAACGTGTCAGTTTCCAGCGGTGGCTGCGGAGCCGGTGGCGCCTTTGGTCTGATCATCCTTGGCTTGGCCTTCATCCCCCTGCGTCGTCGTCACGGAGACCGTTGAGACATGTCGGATCGTCGTCTGCTTCTATTGTCGCTGCCTCTGCTTCTTACCACAACCGGCTCGCTGATCGCGGCCGACCAGCCCGACATGCCGACCACGGTCACCGACGAGGTGGTCCTGATGGGCGGGACCGCGATCTATGGCGATGCGGTCGAGACGGGCGATCTGGTCTGGGTCAAACTGCCCAACCAGATGGTTTCTTTCGAGCGCGGCCGCGTGGTCCGCATCAACCGCCGGGTGCGGGCGACGGTGTCGAGTTCTGTGCCGCAAGCGGCCACGGCCCTGGCCGGCGAGCGTGATAAGGGCCAGGCCCAAGCTGCCCGACGCGCCTCATCTTACCGATCCAGCCGCGATGCCGACAGTGAATGTGCCCTGGGCCTGAATCTGGGCACCAGCCTGGCCTCCAATGAGGTGACCCTTGATCTCGGTGGCGGCTTGACCGCAACGGATGATGGTCAGGTCGGCGGGCTCAGCCTGGGCCTGGATGCGGAATGGCTGAGCACCAGTGGAACCAGCGGATTCCTCTGGGGCGCCGGGGCCTTGGTTGAACAGATCTCATCCGATCGCGTCGATGTCCTTGGCGCTGGTCTTGAGCTGCGCGCCGGCTGGCGCATGCCGATCTCAGGTGGCTGGCGTCTCGACAGCGTCGCCGGCTTCGGTGTCCGTTGGAGCCGCTACGACCACGCGTATGAGCTGTCTGGTGCGAACACCGGCACGTTCGAGAGCAGTGGTGCCGGGTTCGGACCCAGCCTGCGCCTGGAGGGCCGTTTCGGCCCCGCGGTCAAGGCTGATGTCTGGTCGTGGGCGCTGCTCGCTGGCGTGGCTTGGTCGACGATCGACGTCGAAGACGATGTCAGCTCGGGCCCACTCACTGGCACGACGAGCGAGAGCGTCAGCGGCATCCAGCCGTATCTCGGCTTCCGGGTGATCTTCGGCAGTTGAAAGCTGAGATGTCGGCGTGACTCCGGACTGCTACGGCACAAGAGTCTCACGAAACCGACTTGGCGGCTGGCCAGTGGCTCGGGCGAAGGCGCGGCTGAAGTAGAGTGGATCCTCGAATCCGACCAGGGTGGCGATGCGCGCCGCCGGCAGGGCGGTGTGGCGCAGCAGATGCGCGGCCCGCTCAATGCGCAGGGTGTTAAGGAAGGCTTTGGGACTCGCTCGTGTGCGCGCCTTGAAGGCGCGATGCAGATGGGCCGGACTGATCCGCAGTCGACGGGCGAGATCGGCTACCTGCACCGGCTGATCAAGGTTCTGATGCAACCAGCGCACTGCTTGGTCGACCAGATCGCCGGTTTGACCGCTGGCATGCAGACGCAGGAAGCGACCGACCAGGGCCAGGGCCAGACCGTCGAGCTCGCCGCCGCAGCGCTCGGTGCGCACCGTCGCCTGCATCCACAGCACTTCGCCCAACCGGCATAGCTCTTCGTCGCGCACGGCGACCATGCCCTTGCCCGCATCCCGCAGCCGTCCACCGGCTATCGCCACCCATACGGTGTCGAGCATCTCCGGGGCGACCTCGTCATGCGGGACACCGGGCGGGATGAGCATGACGTCGGACCGGCTGATCGCGCGCCGCGTCGCCCCGACCAGTTCGCCGGTGCCACCAAGGACGACCACCATCTCCCAATAGGCATGCGTCGTCGGCTGTCCGCCATGGCGCGGCCCGCGGAACCGGTCGACTGACAGCACAGTGAAGCTGGAGGGGTCACGGGCGAGAACCGTTTCGTCCCATAACTGATTGTTGAGTGGGAAAATACCGTTGAAATTCCTATAGTTTGTAGTCTGGGCCATGACACAGATGATAGGAAAATCCATGTATACATGCAAGCTGCGTCCCTCGCCAGGCAGCTCTCTCGGTTACCATGCCGATCATGGAACGCCTGATCTGCTGCAGCGGTCGTGAGCGTATGCTGGCCACCCTGGCGCACCAGGTGACCGACCGGCCGCCACACTTCGAGAGCATGTTTGAACTTGAGCACGAGGCTTTCGGGCTGCGCTTCCCTGACCGGAACTCCTGGGCTGGGATGGATGCCGGCGCCAAGGAACGTGCCATCGGCCAGTGTCTCGACATCTACGCCCGGATCATCGAGACCTATCGCTGGGATGCCCTGTGTGTGTACTGGCCGTGGGGGGATCCTGAGGGCGTGCGGGCCGCCAAGCGCGCATTCGGAACTGACACCTTCATTGGCGGCATGGTCGGCGGCGCGGTCTGGGCGATCGAGACGATTCACGACTGGGAGGCCTTCTCCATCCGTCTGGCCGAGGACATCGACAGCCTGCATGACGAGGCCGATGCCATGTGCGGACGCGCTCTGGCGCTGATCGACCACCTGGCGGATGCCGGCGCCGACTTCGTCTACTTGCCGCACGACGTCGCCGACAACCGCGGGCCGTTCATGTCGCGGCGGCACTTTGATGCCCTGGTCTGGCCGCGTTATCAGCGTCTGGTCGAGCGCTGCCACCAGCGTGGCCTCAAGGCCTTCCTGCATAGCGACGGTCAGATCACCTCGCTGGTCGAGCGGTATATCTCGATCGGGGCCGATCTGCTGCAGTCGCTTGATCCGATGGCTGGTGTCGACATCGCTGAGGTCCGCCGCATCACCCGCGGACGTATGGCGCTGATGGGCAACGTGCCGTGCAACCTGCTGCAGGACACCGACACGCAGGCGATCGGCGCAGCCGTACGCCGCTGCCTCGACGCCTGTGACGACGGTTGTGGTGGCCACGTCTTCTCGACCTCGAACACCGTCTTCCAGGGTATGCCGCTGGCTTCGTACCAGGCCATGCTTGACACCTTCACCACCTGGTGCCGCGAACGCGGTGCCACAGCCCACCTGGCAACAACCGCATGACCACCGACTGCATTCCGGCACCTTCCGCCACTGATCTTGCCGACTACCGGCGTGATGGCTATCATATCGGCCGTCGTCTGTTCGCCGCTGATGAGGTCGCTGCCCTGCGCGACGCTGCCATGGCCCAGGTCGCACTCGGACCGGTGCCGCAGTTGTACGACGAGTTCCATAACTTCGGCGAGAACGATCCGCTCAAGCGCCATCCGCGCATGCTCATGCTACATCACCATCTGACGCTGGAGATTGGCCGACTCAGTGAGCGACTCCTCTTCGATCTGCGTCTGCGCCCCTATCTTGCTACATTCCTCGGCGAGGAGCCATGCGCCGTCCAGAGTATGTTTTATTTCAAGCCGCCGGGCGCGCGTGGCCAGGACATGCATCAGGACGACTTCTACCTACGTACCGCGCCAGGAAACTGCATCGCCGCCTGGGTTGCCGTCGATCACGTTGACGACGAGAATGGCGGCCTGCGCGTGGCGGTTGGTTCGCATCGTCTGCCTCTGCTGCCGGTCAGACAGGCGGACCTGAAGACCTATTTCGCCGACGACGGCGTTGACGTGCCGGTGGACCTGGCAGTAGTCGCGCCTGTGCTGGAGCCGGGCGACGTCTTGTTTTTCGGCGGCTCGGTGATCCACGGCTCAGGACCGAACCGTAGTCGCGATCGATTCCGCCGCTCGTTCATCTGCCACTACGTCGGCTCCTCGGCAACGCACCTCAACCCATGGAATCGGCCAGTCGAAACGTTCGATCGACGAGTCCTCCCGATGGCTGAATCGCCGGTTGGTCCGTGGCAAACGTCCTTCGCCGGCCGCAATCAATCCAACCGCCCTCACTGAAAGGCCATCATGCCCCGTACCGTCATTGTCACCGGAGGATCCCGCGGGATCGGCTTCGGCATCGCCACATGCTTCGCCCGGCTCGGCGACCGTCTGGTTATCGCCGACGTCGATCTCGCCGCCGCCGAGAAGTCCGCTGCCGAGCTCGACCAGCTGGGAGCTAAGAGCTCGTTTGGTCTGCGCTGCGACGTGTCCAAGCGCGCCGAGGTCGAGCAGATGGTCACCGACGCGGTGACCAAGGCCGGCCGCATCGACGTCCTGGTCAACAACGCTGGCATCTGCCCGTTCCAGGAAGTCATGGAGATGAGCGAAGAGACCTGGCGGCGGACCATGGACATCAACTGCAACGGCGCCTTCCTGTGCACCCAGGCGGTGGCCCGTCACATGATCCAGCGTGGCGGCGGCGGCCGCGTGGTCATGGTCACCTCGCTGTCCGAGAACGTCACCGGCCCACAGCAGGTCGATTACGGCGCCTCCAAGGCCGGCATGCGCATGACGATGGTTGGTTTCGCCACCGCCCTGGGCAAACATAGCATTACGTGCAACGCGGTTGCGCCGGGTATGATTCTAACCGATATGACCAAACACCACTGGTTGAAGCCTGAACCCGCCGCCTTCATCAAGACCCGCGTGCCAGTTGGCCGCATTGGCACCCCAGAGGATATCGGCAATGTCGTCGTGTTCCTGGCCTCTGACGGTGCAGCGTACGTCAGCGGCGTCACCGTTCGCGTCGACGGTGGCCACCAGGCTGTGTGCGCATGAGCATGCTCGCGCTTGATCTGTCCGGACGCACCGCGCTGGTCACTGGTGCCTCCGGCGACCTCGGCCGGGTCATCTCGCGCACCCTCGCCTCCTGTGGCGCCAAGGTCGCGGTGCACTACCGCAGCCGGCCAGAGGAGGCATCCAAGGTGGTCGCTGCGATCCGCGCCGATGGCGGAACAGCCGAGGCATTCCCCGCGGATCTGACCGACGAAGGATCGGTCCGGGCCATGGCGGCGGCGATCGGCACGAAGCTCGGCGAGCCCGAGATCATCGTCGCCAACGCCGTCATCCAGTACACCTGGACCTCGGTGTTGGAGCAGTCGATCGCTGATTTCGACGGCCAGTACCGCAGCTGCGTGGTGCAAGCTGTGCTGCTGGCTAAGGCCTTCGCCCCGGCAATGCAGAAACGCAAGAAGGGCCGCATCATCGGCATCAGCACCGAGTGCGCGACCCAATGCAATCCCAACCAGGGTGCCTATGCCGCCGGCAAGCGTGGCATGGATGGCGTGTTCCGCGTGCTGTGCAAAGAGCTGGGACCTGACGGCATCACCGTCAACCAGGTTGCTCCGGGCTGGATGGTCAGCGACCGCTATCGTGGCGAGGCCGGCGGTGCCAGTCAGCCAGCTTACGAGGCTGAGATCCCACTGCGCCGCCGCGGCGATGATAACGACATCGCTCAGGCCGTCGCATTCTTAGCTAGTGATCTGGCCGACTTCATCTCTGGCGCTTGGCTGCCGGTTTGTGGTGGGCATGTGATGACTGGCATCTGATGGCCATCTTCGTGATCGCTGTCGTCATTCTCGGGGTGGTGGCATGCGCCCAGGCCCACGGTGGTGAAGTGCTGCGCATCGCATGTGTCGGTGACAGCATCACGGAGGGCACGGTATTGGCTGACAAGGCCAACGAGACCTGGCCGGCCCGACTGCAGCAGACCCTCGGTCGCAGCGCTGTGGTCAGCAATTTCGGACGTGGGGGCGCGACCTGCATCCTCGCTGGCGACACGCCCTATACCGGTTCGCCACAGGACGCCGAAGCCATGGCTTTTGCGCCAGATGTGGTGTTGATCATGCTGGGCACCAATGACGCGCGTTCGGCGAACGCCGCCAAACGCGGTGCATTTGCAACCGATCTGGCCGTCATGGGCCATCGTTTTGCGTCCTTGCCTAGTATGCCGATGGTCATCCTGTGCACGCCGCTGCCGGCATTTCGGGCCAACCACACCGTCGATCCGTTGGCTATTGCAAACGACCTTGCTCCAGCCGTCCGTCAGGTTGCGACTGCTGCCAGATGGCCGCTCATTGATCTCAATCGATCAATGTCAAAGCTCGGTCCATCCTGCGCTGACGGCATCCATCCGGATGCTGCCGCTACTGCGACCATGGCGACCGCGATCCACGCGGCGCTCAAGAAGGCCAAGTTGTTGAGCAGGCTGCCGCCTCCAAGCCGACTCGCCGCACAGCTGTCGGCCGCCAAGCCCCAGCATCTGGTCGTCTATGGCACCAGCCTGACCGCCGGAGGAGCCTGGGTCGGCCAGGTTCAGGCTGACATTTCTCGGCGATTTCCAGGTCTGCTAACGGTGACCAATAGCGGGGAGGGTGGGATGTGGTCGACGTGGGGAGTCGAACATCTCGACGAGCGGGTGATCGCCAAGAAGCCCGACACTGTATTGATCGAATTCGGCATCAATGACGCCTATCTGGAGTATGCCACATCGGTTGACCAGGCAGAGAAGAATCTGGCCACCATGGTGTCTCGCATCCGCAAAGCCTTGCCTCAGTGCGAGGTAGTGCTCATGACGATGAACCAGCCGACTCGCGAGCATGCGAATAAACGCCCGAAGTTCTCCGATTACATGGCGATGTATCGACGTTTCGCGACGTCGGCCAAGCTGCCGCTTATCGACTTGTTGCCGGCCTGGGAGGCATTGCGCAGTCGGGACGCACAGCGCTGGGACGCAGTAGTCCCGGATGGCATTCACCCGGACGCTGCCGGCAGCCAGGTTATCGCTACGCCGGGCATCCTCGCGGCGCTGTTCGAACGGCATCTGCCGCACTGACTACGTTCAGGCGTTCCGCGGCCGGCCCTTGGCTACTGCCGGGGCGGTGAGCGGATCGTCAGGCCAGCTGTGTTTCGGATATCGGCCACGCAGATCCTTGCGCACCTGCGGATAGGTCCGCTGCCAGAATCCGGCGAGATCGTCGGTGACCTGTTCCGGCCGGTAGTTCGGGCCAAGCAGATGCAGCAGCACGCGGATACGTCCATCCGCGACGGTCGGAGTGACGTCGAGGCCGAATAGTTCCTGTAGACGTACCGCCAGGACCGGCGGCTTTCCCGGCTCGCCGTAGTCGAGCCGGATGAGCGAACCGCTGGGTACTGCGAGACGGTCTGGCGCGAGCCGATCGAGCGCTGCTGATCCCTGCCTGCCGAGGTGGCCGAGCAGCCAGTCCTTCCATGGCTTCTGTTCGACTTCGCCGCGGTTGCGGCAGCCGTCGCAGGCATCGCGTACGAGCTGGGCGAGATCGGGTACGGACGGTGCCATGTCGGGTGCGGCCGCAGTCAACCAGTGCAGCCGGTCGAGCAGCCGGGCTGCTTCGGCATCGGCGCGGACCACGGCGACGGCATCGGGAACCAGGCGTTCAGCCAAAAATGCCGACACCACAGCGGGGTCGGCCTGGGCACCGGGACTGGCCTTCAGCAACAGGTCGTCCCACCACCATCCGGCGGTGCTTTCGACGCGGCCGCGTGCGGCATCCCAGGTCAGGCGGTCGCGACGCTGCAGGCGACCAGGATGGATCGCCTGCAGATCGGCCTCGTCAACGGCGCAGGCGATGCGTACGGCCACCGAGGCGCGACCCGGAGAGCTGACGCCTTGCACGCCGAGGGCGAGGAACAGTGGTTCGCGTGGGTGACCCTTGCGGGCGCACAGTGCCGAGCCATCGAGCTCGACCCCGATGCCGCCGGACATCGCGGCGCGGTTGGCGTCCGGGGCTGCCCGGACGCACAAACGGTCGGGCCAGGCGCTGAGGCAGAGGCCTGCGAGCAGTTCATGGTGCGGCAGCTTGAATTCGCCTGGCTTGCCCCCGATCAGGCGGAGGAAGTCCCCGACCGTGCGGCGCGCCTCGAACACCGCCCCCTGATCAACTCCGGAATCGCGCGGTGCGCGTTGCAGCAGGTCGAGCCGGTCGATCAGGTCAGAGGCGGCAGCATCCGCCGGCGGATCGTCGCGGCGGGGTGGCCGGCGCAGATCGCGACCCGACAGGACCGCGGCGAGTTGCGCTCCGAGTTGCGGCTCGCCGGCGTCGGCCGCCGCCAGCAACAGCCGGCCCACTCGTGGGTGGGCCGGCAGCCGGGCCAGCCTGACACCCAGGGCGGTCAGCGGCTGCCACATGGCGCTGCAGGCGCCGAGGGCGGCTAACAGTCGCTCTCCGGCTTCCAGCCGGCCTGGTTCGGGCGTTTGGAACCAGGGGAAGGTGCGGGCGTCGGCCCCATGCAGTTGTTTGAGTGCGAGAATGAACGGGGCGAGGTCGGCGCGGGCGATCTCTGGTTCGCTGGTCTCGGCCATGCGGGCCTGGGTCAGTGGTGACCATAACCGCACGCAGCGGCCAGGAGCCGTACGCCCAGCGCGGCCGGCGCGTTGGTCGGCGCTGGCGCGTGAACAGGATTCCAAAGTAAGTTCGTCGAGTCCGCGCTCCGGATCGAAGCGATTGATGCGTTGCAGTCCGGCGTCAATTACGGTGCGGACGCCAGGAATGGTCAGCGAGGTCTCGGCGACGTTGGTCGCTAGGACGACCTTGCGGCGCTCATTGCTGCGCAGGGCCTGATCCTGTTCGTCGGCCGGTAGGGCGCCATGCAATGGCAGAACAATGATGTCATCGCGATGCGCGAGCGCGGCGGCGCACCCGCGGATCTCGCCAGCCCCGGGTAGGAAGACCAGGAGATCGCCGGCGTCGGCACGTTCAATCTCACGCTGTACGCACTCGGCAACGCGTTCAGCAAGGTTGCGCACATCGCCCGGTCGGCCCTCGGCCATCTGCACTGGGAAACGTGGTGCCGCGACCTGCACCACGGCCGCATTTCCCAAGCAGGCGGCGACCGGACCTGGATCCATCGTCGCGCTCATGGCGATGAGTCGTAGATCCGGCCGCAATTCATGGCGCAACTGGGCACACCAGGCCAGGGCGAGATCGGCGTGCAGACTGCGTTCGTGGAATTCGTCGAGAATGACGCAGCCGACCCCTTCTAGTAGCGGGTCTTCGGCCAGTCGGCGAGTCAGCAGCCCTTCGGTGATGACCCATAGCCGGGTGGTGCGGCCACCGACGCGTTCGTGCCGTACGGCGTAACCGATTGTTTCGCCGAGTCGCTCATCGCGCTCGCTGGCGATGCGGGTGGCCAGGCTGCGCGCAGCGATGCGCCGGGGTTGCAGCAGCAGGATGTCGCCGTCGATGTGTTCGAGCAAGGCGGGCGGCAGCCGGGTGCTTTTGCCGGCCCCGGGATCGGCGACCAGAACCAATGCGCCCCGCTCGCGCAGGCCGGCGATGGCCTGCGGGATATGCTGATCAATGGGAAGAGGGGTCACGCGTTCGGCGAGGTACGGGCAGGATGTGGGCTTCGTGCGTCCAGCCGTCAGCCAGGGGCAGTCTAGGGCTTCTTCTTGGCCAGATCGTCGTCCAACGCCTTGAGGAAGGCGCCGAACTTGGCGCGGTTCTCGTCGCTGAGCGAAGCGAGATCCTGATGCGCCTGGCGGACCAGATCGGTACGCGCCTTCATATCGACCGCGGTGTCGCCAGCTATGTCGATGTATTCGGCGCTGGGCACCTCGGCGTCTGGTACCACGGTCACCACTTCATCGACGCCCAGTTGCCTGAGCAGACGCAAACATAGGTCGTTCGGCTTGACCACCGCCAGGCGTCCGCCCTTTTCGTTGAAGGCCTGCGCGTTGCCGACCAGCAACCCCATGAACGTCGAATCCATGCCCAGGCAGCCCGAGAGATCGATATACGAGCTGCAGGTGCCTTCGTCGCGGGCCTTGGCCAGGAAAGCATGGAGCAGCGGCGCTGACTTCATATTCGCCAGGCCTTCAACCCGGACGTAGACCATGGTCGCATTGCGGGCGATGCGGTAACGAGTCAGGCTGCCGCCCGAGCCGCTCGGCTTGGGTGTCCTGACGATGCGTCCAGTGTTGGGTTCCGTCACGCCCGAGCCTCGGCAAGCAGGGCCTTGGCTTGGGCCTTGGCCGGCGCTCCACCCCCCAGCATCTCGGCCAGTTCGCCGAGACGGTCGTTGTCGGCAAGGCGTTCAACGGCAACTGAGGTCTGATCCATACCCTGACGCTTGCGCACCACATAGTGGGCGGCAGCGGCAGCGGCGACCTGTGGTGTATGGGTCACGACGAGGACGCTACGAGCCTCGGCGAGACGGGCAAGTTTGCCCCCGATGGCGGCACCCAGGCGTCCACCCACCCCGGCATCGACCTCATCGAAGACCACCAGGGGGGTGCCGGCCTGATTGGCCGTGGCAGCGGCCAAGGCGAGCAGCAGTCGAGAGGTCTCGCCGCCGGATGCGACCGCCGAAATAGGACCGCCAGGCATGCCTGGATTGGTCTGCACGTGGATCTGCATCGCGATCGTGCCGAGGGACGTCGCCGGACCGTCGTCCTCGTGTAGTTTCACCTTGGCCTTGGGCATTCCGAGGTCGGCCAGGTGGCGATGGATGTCTTTGGCGAGCGGGGCGAAGGCCGTTCGCCGGGATTCGGCCAGGGCTTTGCCCAGTTGGTCGCGCTGTTGGCGTGCCGAAGCCAGATCGCCGGCGACGGCTTCGCGGCGGCCGTCGAGGCCGTCCAGTTCACCGATTCGGGTGTCGATCTGGGCGATGGCGGCAAAGAGGGCGTTCTCGTCACCGCCGTGCTTGCGCATGAACTCGTGATACGCATCGAGTCGACTGCTGACCGTGGCGAGTTCGCCTGGGTCAGCGCTGATCGACTCGGCTGCTGAGGAACACGCCGCGGAAGCCGACTGCAGGATTTCGGTGGCTGCGGCGAGTTGGGCACCGGCGTCGCGCAGGGCCGCGCTTGGGGCGTCGGCCAGTTTGCGTGCCAGCCGGCCGACCGCGCGGGCAGCAGCACGGTCATCGTCGGTCAGGATGGCGGTCGCTTCTTCGCACAGGCCGCGCCAGCTTTCGGCCTCAGACAACAGCCGGTGGCGAGATTCCAACTCAGGGAATTCTCCCACTTTGGGTGCCAGGGCATCGAACTCGCGACGTTGGAAACGGAGGAATTCCAGCTCGCGGGCGCTGCCACGGTCGCCTTCGGCAAGGCGTAGAGATTCGGCCTCAAGATCGAGCACGCCGCGGTGGGCCACGGCATAGTTCGCGGATTGCGCGGCCAGTCCCCCGTGCAGGTCGATGGCGGCCAGCTGTTCGCCTGGTTCGGCCAGTTGTCGTGCGCGGTCCTGGGCGTGGATTTCGATCAAATGCGCGGCCGCGGAGCGCAGGCCGGCAACTGTGACCGGCGTATCATTGATCCAGGCCTGACCACGACCATCGCTGCGGATGCGTCGGCGGAGAATGAAGGACCCATCGCTGTCGGTGATCCCGCAGGCGGCCTGGATAAGGGCTGCACGTTTGCCGTCGACACTGAAGTCAGCACAGACCTCGCAAGCATCGCCACGTGGGCCGACCAACTCGGCCGAGGCGCGTCCCCCGGCGATCAGATCGAGCGCGTCCAACAGCAGTGATTTGCCGGCCCCGGTCTCGCCGGTAATCACGGTCAGGCCTTCTCCCGGGGTCAACCGGGCGCGCTCGACGATGATGAGGTTGGTGACGGTAAGTTCGCGGAGCATGCAACGATCCGCCCCAGTGCGGGGCACTGGGGCGGATGGTGCAAAGTCGTTGGCGTGACGCCAGTGCTACGCGGCCAGGTCAGGGCGCAGGGATCGCGGGGGGCGCTTCGACGGGGGTTGGCGTGACTTCTGGAGTGGCCGGGTCGGTTATTGGCTTGGCTTCGGCGTCCGCTTTGGCCTTAGCCTCTGCTTCAGCGTCCGCTTTGGCCTTAGCCTCTGCTTCGGCGTCCGCTTTGCCCTTAGCCTCTGCTTCAGCGTCCGCTTTGGCCTTAGCCTCTGCTTCGGCGTCCGCTTTGGCCTTAGCCTCTGCTTCGGCGTCCGCTTTGGCCTTAGCCTCTGCTTCAGCACCCCGGGCTACTGCTTCAGCGTCCGCTTTAGCCTTGGCGCTGGCTTCAGCGGCCTTCGCTGCCGCTTGGTTCGGATCGATGGCCAGCGCAGCTTTATACCGTTCGTCGACCTGGGCACGAGTTGGGACAGCCTTACCATCACCCAAGGGCATCTCGACAGCGCCGGCGATGGCACTTTCCAGGACCTGGGCTGCCAGGATGTGGGCTTCGGCATCCTGCGGATTGAGACGCAGAGTGATATCGCACTCCTTGAGCGCGATGGGCAGATCGGCTGGGTTGCCCTGCTTGCCGCGATTGAGGTAGGCGGCAGCGATCGCCCGATGCACGCGGGCGTCCTTGGGGGTCAGGTCGATGGCACGCTTGAGCGCCTCGATCGCCTCGTCGTGGCGTCCCTGCTGGTCGAGGATGCGGCCAAGAGCCAAGCGGACGGCAGCATCGTCCGGCCGCATACGAACCGCGCGGTCACATTGCATGCGGGCTTCGTCGAAGCGGCCGAGACCGGCCAACGAGACGCCCAGCACGGCATACGCTTCGGACAGGGTCGGATCGATCGCCACCGCCTTCTCTGCGGCGGCCACGGCTTCGGTATGCTTGGCCTGGTCGCTGCCGGCAGATTCGCTGATGCAGCGGGCCAGGGCTGAATACATGCCTGCCAACGTTGCAGGGGGAACCAAGGAGTCCTTCTCGGCGATCGGCAGTATCGAGCGCAGGACGGTCGAGGCATCGTCCCAGCGGTTGGAGGCCATCAACGAACGGGCCCGCATGTCACCGATCGAGACGCGGGCCGAGGGCGGCAGATTCGACGCCATGGCGGCAGCGAAATGCTCTTCCGCCAATTCGCGGGCATCCTCAGCAGCAAAAGCCACGGCCCGTTCGATCTGGGCGATCGCAGCCGTGGTGAAGGCGGGTTCCTTCTCCTTGGTGCGGACACTGGCGCCATCGCTGGCCAAGTGGATGGCCGTGACATCAATCCACGGCTGGCCGTCCATCACCATCATGATGCGGCCTTCGATGATCACCGGGTCGAAACGCTTGAATGAAGCCGGGCGATCGGCGCCCGGGGTGTCCTTGCTCATGTACAGCGTGCTGAGGGTCTTGGCCCGAGCGGTCGGCACCCACAGCGGCGCACGGTTGTCCCACACCGAGAGGTTGGTGTAGCGCTCGGCATGGAAGTGGCTGCGTTGTGGGTCGTAGACGTCGGTCACGCCGATCCAGATGGCCGGGAAGGTCACCGTCGCCATCTGGTAGCTCTGTGGCGTAGCCAGCAAGCGCTCGATGGTGACCGGCTGGTTCTTGCGTGTTGCGACCGCTACATCAGCGGCAGACATGGACGGAACACAGCAGGCGACGGCGAGCAGCAGCTTGACGGGACGCACGTTGACTCCTTCGGCACGATGCCGGTGGGCGATGAGGTACCACGCTTATAGAGTGGATAGGTGGTCATGCCAAGCACTGGTTCATCGTCGGATCTTGGGGTGGGGTGGCACCGGGTGGCACCGAGGGCGTTGCTCGTATGCAAACGGTCTGAAACAGCTGAGATGACCTATCGGGTGATTCAGTCGACAATGGTGACATTCGGGGGCGATGGCGCAGGCTTGCTTCGCCTGCATGCGTGGACGTTAGCACAACATCTCCACCGTCCCTGCTACCGCCTGCTACACGAGCGCTGGCGGGCGCCACGAGGTTCCAGATCTGCCACATGATTCAGGCCAATATAGGCAGGCTCGCTTGTCGGTGACCGGACGATATGTCTTTGATGCGTCAGTGTTTACGTGTTATCTGAGTTCGCTGAGGCAGGTCCGTCCTTCGCCCAGAAGGGCTCGGCTGGGTCGCGCCTAGCCAGCGCGCAGCTTCGAGGGGCTGCGACCGAAGTACTGCCGCACCACGCGCGAGAAGTGCAGCGGATCGGCGTAGCCGCATCGTTGCGCCACCAGCGCCACCGACAAGGCGGTAGCAGTGAGCAGCTGGTGTGCCTCGCCCATGCGCCGGTCGAGCGCGTAGGCTGCCGGGGTGCGGCCGATCGCCGCGGTAAAGCAGGCATGCAGATGCGCCGGCGAGCGACCGGCGGCGCGTGCCGTCTCGGCCAGCGCGGGCATGTGCATGTAATGGCGGTCGAGGAAGGAGAGGGCGGCGGCCACCGGTCCATCGCGCGGCGGCGGCGGCGGGCCTGGTCCAGCGGCTTTGCGCATTGCCGAGATCACGCCGAGCAGCGTCCCTTCCAGGGCCAGCGCCGTCGCCGGCTGCGCCGCCAGACCGGTGATGCCGAGGGGACAGGCGCAGTGCAGGGCGTGGCTCCACGGCCCAGCCGTCGCAAGGGTGAACTCTAGCGCGCGGTCGAGGCGGCCGAGATGCAGATCGTCAGTGAACGAGCCGAGGTTGAAGTCGGCATGCAGATGAACGAAACCGCTGGTCCGCCGCTGCACCTGGCGGTGCCCGGGGATGGCATAGAGCCAGCCCGGACGCAGCGGCTGCCAGCGGCCGTCGACGGCGATCGCCGCCTCGCCGGAGACGATCTCGTAGAAACTGTGGCCAAGATTGCGGTACGGCCCCGCCGTCGACCACCCCGCCAGGGCCTCGTAGCGGCCGAGCCCGCGCAGCAGCACCGCCGTCGTGGCGAGCGGCACGGGACGCCCGGTGGCTGAGAGGATGGCGAGCATAGCCGTATGATCATCCATGTCTTCAGGATGGAAGTGCATGCTCATATCAATAATGATTGAGAAGATGGCGCCTGAACGTCAGGAGATCCTCCATGCCAGCAGTCGACCCCGCCGACTTCCGCTCGCCCCCGCCCGGCTATGGCGAGGTGCCATTCTGGTGGTGGAACGGTGATCGTCTCGATCCGGCGCGGCTGCGCTGGCAGCTTGACCGGCTGGCCGGCTGCGGCGTTTCTGGCGTGCAGGTCAATTACGCCCATGCCCCGCATGGTGGCGGCGGCTACGGCCTGACCTACCCGAGCGATCCGCCGTTGTTTAGCGAAGCCTGGTGGCGGGTGTGGGATGACACCGTGGCGGCCTGCCACGAGCGCGGTCTGCGCATCGGCCTCAGCGACTACACCTTAGCTTGGCCCGGGAACGGCCAGTGGGTCGACCGCATCGCCGCTGATCCGTCCTTCCGCGGCGCGGTGCTGCGCCACCGCGTCGTAACCGTCGCTGATGGGGCGGCACTCAGCGAGGAATTGCCGCAGGATCCGCTATGCGTGCGCGCCTATCCGCTGCGCGGCGCAGCCGCCGATGGCGCGGCCGGCCGTGACCTCGGCGGCTCGCGCAGCGTGCGCTGGACCTGCCCGCCCGGCACCTGGCTGGTGGTCGCGTTGTGGAGCGAGCCGATCGCGCATTCGCTCGATCCGCTGCATCCGCGGCTCGGTCGGCGAGGCCGGCAGCCGTAGCTGGCTCGATCTCGGCGCGGTCGGCGCCACTGCCCGGGTGATGCTCAATGGGGAGCACGTCGGCACGTTGCTGTCCGCGCCCTGGCGCATCGAGCTGACCGGCCGCCTGCGCCGGGGACGCAATCGCCTGGAGATCCGCGTCAGCAACACTCTCGCCAACCACTACCGCACCATCCCGACCCGCTACCATGGCGACCTGACTAGCGGACTGATCGGGCCGGTACGGCTGGTGTGCGAAGGCTAGCAGCCCCGACCAAAGCAGGGGGCTCCTATCGTTTGGCGCGGATGATCAGATCGTCGATAAAGCCATCGAGGGCGGGATCCAAGCCGCGCATCTTGCGGACCTTGTCGCAGCCGTGCAGGACGCTGGTGTGGTTCTTGATGCCGAAGATCTGACCGATCGCTCCGTAGGTCCCGCCTGTGACATGGCGCATGACGTACATGGCGACGAAGCGGGCGTCCGCGCGCGGCTGGGTCTTCGAGCGGCCATCAAGGTCGGTTGGCTTCAAGCCATAGCGGCCAGCCACTTCACGACGGACCATGGCGACGGCGTCCTCGCCCTTGTCGCGGCCGATCAGGTCGGCGAGGCACTGGCGTGCAGCCACCAGGTCGATGCGGCGCTGGAAGCTCTGGGCGAACTGGACCAAGCGGTTCACCGCGCCTTCCAGCATCCGCACGTTGTCGGTGACGTGACCGGCGACGTACTCCAGGACCTCATCGGGCAATTCAACACCCTGATCCCGCGCCCGCCGTTCGACCACCTCGCGCCGGACCAGTGGATCCGGTCGATCGAGCGGAACGACCAGGCCGCCAGCGAACCGGCTGACGAAGCGCTCTTCCAGGTACTGGATGTCCTTGGGGCTCGCGTCCGAGGTGATGACCACCTTCTTGCCGTGGTTGGCGAGGTGTTCGAACGTTGCGAACAACTCGTCCTTGGTGCGTTCTTTTTGGCCCTTGCTGAGGAAGTGGATGTCGTCGATCAGCAGCAGGTCGGGGTGGCGCATGCGCACGCGAAAGGCGTTGATCGCTGCGCCGCCATTCTCGCAGGCTTCGATGAAGTCGTTGGTGAACTGCTCGCAGCGGATGTATAGGACCTTGCTCTTGGGATAGCGCTCGCGGAACGCGAGGGCCAGGCCCTGTTCGAGGTGGGTCTTGCCGACGCCTGACGGCCCGTGCATGAACACCGGATTGATCGGGTTCTCGGGGGCATCGAGCAGGCGGCAGACCGCATCGTAGGCCAGCCGGTTGCACGAGCCGACCACGAAGTCATCGAGCAGCTTGCCACCCGAGCGGGTCGATTGCGGTCTGGGTGCTTCCGTGGCTGGGGTCAGCGAGCGGGCCAGTTCGCGCTCATGGGCACGGGCCGCGGCACCAGGAATGCGGCAGCGCACCGAAGACACTGCCGTCCCGGTCGTCTCGGCCACCGCCGTTAGCAGTGCCGGGGCATAGCGGCCGGTCAGCTGATGAGACCAGGTCGGGGTCGGACACTCCAACAGCAGTTCGCCATCATCGAGGCTGATGGGGCGCACTTTGGGCGTGTCGATCCAGATGCGCACCCCGGGCTCATTGCCGGTCTGGGTGCGCACCATGGCCACGACCTGTGGCCATGCGGTAGCGATGTCGATGACGGGTCGGATGGTCACGGGCGGGGGAGCGGATCTGTAGGAGCGGGAAGGTCGGTGGCAAGGTTGCATCAATGCGTGTCAGCACCGACCCCTTGACTGGCGATCAGGCTTTGGCCACTGCGTTCTGGGCGGCACCCCGCAAGAACGCAATCACCTGGTCGCGGGTCGGTGATTCGCCGGTGCGCACGTAGTGGCCGCTGGTCGCCCCGCCGAGTTGCAGACACTGAGCTGGCGCGATGCCAGCAATCAGGGCGGCGAAGAAACCGGCGTTGTAATGATCGCCGGCACCGGTGGTGATCTTCGGCTTGGGTTCCCAGAATCCGTTCGAGGCCGTGCTGCCGCCGTCCCAGGCGACAGCAGAGCTCTTGACCAGGTGGCACATGACGCGCGAGTAGCCGAAATGTTTGCGCAAGGCGACACAGGCCTCGCGTGCGCCCTCCCATTCGGGCTTGGTGTCCGGGTAGGGGATAGCGAAAATCTGGCACATCTGGCGGCATTCATTCTCGTTGAGGCCCAGCACCACATCGACGTGCTTCTGCAGGTCCACCAGTGCGGCCAGTCCGTCGCGAATCTGGTCATCGGGGCAGCGGTGCGGATCGGCGAGGTCGACGAAGAAGAGAGGGCGGTCGTTGCGCAGCCCAGGGAAGATGTCCTTGGCAAAGCGGCGCCACATCGCGGTCATGCCCGGCGTCTGCGACCAGTTCACCGAGGCGATACCGGCCGAACGCTTGAACAGATCCTTAAGACCACTGATGCCGCCACAGCGGGCGGCAACATGGTCGAACGTGATGGTCGACATCGGATCACTGAAGTTCAGCATCACCTTGCCGTCTTCGAATTCGAGGGCGCTGGTGACCGCGGCGTTGCCGAGCGAGATGGTCTGCTTGGCGCGCGCAGCCAGCGGCTGGAACACCGGATGGATCGTCGGTTCGCCGAGGATGCCGATGGCGGTGACCGCCGACTGCTGGGCGCACAGGGCGTTTGCCATGATCGGACCATTGCCGCCGAGCTTGGTTACCTTGGTCACCGCGCCGATGCCGGCGCTCTTGCCGGCAGCCGCCAAGACCTTGTTGCCGAAGGCGGTAATGTTCGGGATGCGGGTATATTCGCTGGGCGAGATGCGCTTGTCGACCAAGTCGATGATGTCGTCAATGAAGCCATCGAAACCGACCAGAATGTCGGGGCTGTGTGCAGCGGGCACGGCGGCCAAGGCGTTGGCGGCTGCGGTGCACAGATCAGCGAAGGCGCGGTCGGTCATGTCTGCTCCAGGGAGAGCAGACGCTAGGCAGGGTCGACCACTGGCAAGACAAGAGCTGAGGGTACATCACCACGTGTTAAGCGAGCTTGAGGCTGGTGCGCTGTCCGAAACCAGCCGGCCTGGCCAGGTCGCCGACGAGAGGCTTGGAGCACCCCGTGTAACCTTTTACAAGCCTGATGGTTAAGGGCTTATTTGATGAGAAACACAAATCGTGCCAAGACGGTGCCGTAAGCTTCTACACGAGACGAGCCATTTCTGGATAACTCTATCTGTTTATGTTGCGACAAGGGGTTGCGTTTATGGGAAACCTGTACAATCGACTTAGGTTTCGGCGCTGCCAAGGCGCCAGCCGGCACACGAGATAGCCCGAGATAGCCCGAGATAGCCCACCAGCCAGCGAGGTCAGCCATGAACGCCATTATTACTCCTCTCGCGCCCACCAACGTTCCCGCACAGGCGGGAATGCCGCAGGCGCTCAACATCAACGAAGCCTCCAAGGCTTGCGGACTGTCGCCAAGTGTGCTGCGCATCTGGGAGCTCCGCTACGGCTGGCCCAGCCCGCGTCGGCGGGCCAATGGCTACCGTGCCTACACGGCGCACCAAGTGCAGGAACTGAAGCGGGTCGCCCAGCTGGTGAAGACCGGCACCTCGATCAGTCAGCTCATCGTCGACGGCCTGCCGCGCTTCCCGACAGACGGGGTTGCTCCGCAGCCGCCGCGCGGCCTGCCCAAGACCAAGGCCCTGTCCAGGTCTCGCGACCTGCGCATCAAAGAGACGCAAGACGCAGTGATCGAGGCCCTCGACACGCGTAACGCTCCGGCAGCCCAGGAGCGCGTGCAGCGCGCGGTGTGGACTCTGCGTCCGGCCGACGAACCAGCGGCCGCCCTGGTGCCGGTGCTTGTCGGTGTCGTCGAAGCCCGGGTCAATGGCCGCCCCTTTGTCGAAGAGGCCAGCTTGCTGTCCTCAGTGCGTACCCGCACCCAGCAGATCCTGCGCATGATGAAGCAGTCCCCGACCGCCCTCCAGGTCGTCGCGGTTGGTGATGACGCGTCGCATGTGGCTGCCCAGTTGGTGGCCCTCATCCTCAACCAGCGTTGCCAGATCGCCGCTTATGCGCCGGTGAAACCGGTCAGCGGTCCGTGGATCGCGGTCGGTGATGGCGAGGTGTCCACCACTGGCGCCACCGCCCACATCAGCGTACTGGGTGGCGAGAACCAGCTGGCCATCGCCGAGCTGCTTGACGCGACCAAGCTGCTGCCGTGGTCAAAAACAAAGCACTGAGCCGTCTGACATCCAGAAATAGAAGCACCCCGCGCGTATTCGTGCGGGGTGCTTCGTTATTGCTTCCCATCGCGAGATAGGCCGACCGCCGACCGCCGAGCGGCGGTGGGCGGGTGGGCGCAGCCCATCCGCCCACGGTTTCGGAGTCTGCGACGAAACTGAGCCGCGACACAGGTCGTGGGGGGGGCAAAGCCCCCAAGCCCTGAGCCCCCAAGCCCTCACCGATACAGGTTGTAGAACGTCTTGAGGCCGCGGTATTCGGCCTGGGCGCCAAGCTCTTCCTCGATGCGGATGAGCTGGTTGTACTTGGCGATACGGTCGGTGCGCGAGGCGGAACCGGTCTTGATCTGGCCGCAGTTGGTGGCCACCGCGATGTCGGCGATGGTCGCGTCCTCGGTCTCGCCGGAACGATGCGACAGGATCGCGGTGTAGCCGGCCTTCTGCGCCATCTGCACGGCGTCGAGGGTCTCGGTCAGGGTGCCGATCTGGTTGACCTTGACGAGGATCGAGTTGCAGGCGTTCTTGGTGATGCCTTCGGCCAGGCGCTTGGGGTTGGTGACGAAGAAGTCGTCGCCGACGATCTGCACGGTCTTGCCCAGGCGGCTGGTGAACTTGGTGTAGCCGGTCCAGTCGTCCTGGTCGAGCGCGTCCTCGATCGAGATGATCGGGTACTTCTGGCACCAACCGGCGAACAGTTCGATCATCTCCTCGGCCGAGAACAGCTTGTCCGGGTTCGACTTCCAGAACTTGTAGCCCTTCTTGCCGCCCTCGTCGAACAGCTCGGAGCTGGCGCAGTCCATGGCGATGGCGAAGTCGGCGTCGCGGCCAGCCGTGTAGCCGGCCTTGGTGATGGCCTCCATGATGAACTTGAGCGCATCCTCGTTGTCGATGTTCGGGGCGAAGCCGCCCTCATCGCCAACCGCGGTGTTGTGACCGGCCTTCTTCAGCACGCCTTTGAGGGCGTGGAAGACTTCGCAGACTTGGCGAATGCCATCCGAGAAGGTCTTGGCGCCCACCGGCATGACCATGAACTCTTGGAAGTCGATCTTGTTGTCGGCGTGCTTGCCACCGTTGATGATGTTGGCCATCGGCACGGGCAACTGGCGGGCATTGGTGCCGCCGATGTAGCGGTAGAGCGGCAGGCCGAGCGACTGCGCGGCGGCCTTGGCGGTGGCGAGCGAGACGCCGAGGATGGCGTTGGCGCCCAGGTTCGCTTTGTTCTCGGTGCCATCGATTTCAATCATCTTGGCATCGATCACGCGCTGTTCGCGGGCGTCAAGGCCGACCAGCTCGGGTCCGAGCTTGTCGTTGACGTTGGCGACGGCCTTCAGCACGCCCTTGCCCAGGTACTTGGTCTTGTCGCCGTCACGCAGTTCGACCGCCTCGTAGATGCCGGTGCTTGCGCCCGAGGGCACGGCCGCGCGGCCGAGGGTGCCGTCTTCCAGGGTGACATCGACCTCGATGGTCGGATTGCCACGGGAGTCGATGATCTGGCGGGCCTTGACGTCGTCGATGTACATGGGGTTCCTTACGTGTGGGATGGGGAAGCTAGAGATGAGGTCGCCTATGGGAAGGGCCTCATCGTGCGCTCGTCGACATGACGGGGTAATGGGTATGTCATGCAATGGTTCCGATGAAGACGAGATGGGGTTGGCTCGCATCAGGATCGTTTTTATGTTGTAATTATGGGTTACCTTAAATCACTTACGCTGTTGCTGGTCGTCAGTTGCCTCTCCGCGACCGAGCTCGTCTATCCCGATGCGATCTACGCCCGCGACAGCGGCGGTCTGCCGATCCAGGCAGCTGAGGTCGCGTGCGTGAACGTGAAGGCCTATGGAGCGCTTGGCGACGGAAGCCACGACGACACAGCGGCGATCAACGCGGCGTTGAACCACGGGCGTAGCCAGACTGATCGACCACCCGATTACTACTCAGCCCGTCCTCGTACGGTCTATCTGCCGCCAGGCACCTACCGGGTGACCGGCATGCTAACCTGGATCGGCATCAACCTGACCATGCGCGGCGCTGGTAGAGCCGATACGGTCATCCGTCTAGACGACACGTGCAGCGGGTTTGCCAATGCGGGTGCACCGGTGCCGGTGATCCGCTGTTGGCGGACGGGGAACTACGGATTTTCTCAGAACATCCGGGATCTGACGGTCAACACCGGCAGCGGGAACGCCGGCGCGATCGGTATCGAGTACAACGCCAGCAACACCGGCGCACTGCAGAACGTCCTAGTCACGGGTAGTGGCGTGTGCGGCGTCGATATGACACAGGACTGGCCGGGCCCATGCCTAGTCAAACGGCTCGAAGTTCAGGGATTCCAGGTCGGTCTCGACATCCGCACGCCGGAGTACGGTCCGACCTTCGAAGACCTGACGTTCAGCGGTCAGTCGGTCGCCGGACTGCGCAATGACAACAACACCCTGGCGATACGTCGGCTGACCAGCACCAATAGCGTGCCGGCAGTACTGAGCACGGGGTCCAAAGGGCATGTGATCCTGCTTGATGCAACCTGCAGTGGCGGCGCTGGCGGACGTTCAGCCGTCGAACTTGGTTCGGGCGACACCGCCTATCTGCGCACGATCACGGCAACGGGCTACGGCTCAGCATTGAAGACCGGGACGACGGTCGTGCCCGGCTCGACGATCAGCGAACGCGTGGTCGGCCCGATCCGCCACCTCTTCGGCAGCGTTGACGACGCCGCGTCGCGGATGTCGCTGAAGCTGCCGGTGCAAGAAACGCCGACGTTTCATGACAACGATCCGAATCATTGGGGGCGGCTGCAACGCAGCTATGAATACAACACGTGGGACGCCAACGCCAATAGTGACATCACCGCCGGCATGACCACGATCAATCAGGCTGTGTTTTACGCCCCGTCCTGCACCACCGTGTGGATCAACACCGGGTCGACGCTGTCCGGGGTTTCGGCAGGCGTGCCGCTGGAGCAGGCAGGCTTTCGCGTGCCGGCCCACGTCCGCCGCTTCACTGGCTTCGCCAACAACTTCAACCGCTGGGGCTCGATTGGACTCGTCCTGCGGGTTCAGGACGAATCGCCCAATCCACTGATCATCGACGATGTGCGTGGTGATGTCACGATCTACCACAACTGCGCTCGCACCGTCGTGCTGCGCAACGGCCAATTCTCTTACAAGGCTGCACCCGGGGCTGGGCCGCTGTTTCTGGAAGACGCTGGCATGAACAACGTCACCACGGTGCCTGGACAGCGGGTCTGGGCCCGTCAGCTGAACATTGAGGGGTCGCAGCTACACATGGACAATAATGGCGGCGATCTGTGGGTGTTCGGATTGAAGACCGAAAACGGCGGCATGGTCGCGAAGACGCGCAACGGCGGCCGCACCGAGTTCCTCGGCACCTTGCTGTATGCCCTGCGTCCTTCGGGCACCGCCTTCGAAACCACTGACGGTCACTGTTCGATGAGTTATGTGACCAGTAATTACACAGGCGAATATGCCACCCAGGCACATGAGACCCGGCTCGGGGTCAGCCAGACCCTGCCGACGGGTAATGCCGGCAGCCGCTACGCCATGCCGATGTACGTCGGCTGGACCAGTGATCGGGCGGCCGCCTGTGCGACTGCGCCGCTGGTCGGTGCGACGATGGCGTTGTCGGCCCGGGCCGATGGATCCGGTGGGGTGGTGACCTGGACCAGCGTACCCAGCGGCGTGACCTTCAGTCCCAACGGCACCAGCGGGGCAGCCTCGGCCACTGCCACCTTCCCCGGTCCGGGTTCGTACACCCTGACCGCCAGCTTTGCCGACGGATCCAGCTCAACCGTGATGGTCAACGTACCGGCTCCGGCAACTAGTGGTGGAGGCGGTGGTGGTGGCTGCGGCCTGGGCGGCCTGATCGTACTCGGTGGACTGCTCAGCGTGCTGCGGGTGCGTCGAAGCGGGGTAAGACGTCCATGATCACGTCGTCGTGATCGGCCCCCGGCACCAGCGTACGTGAAACCCAGCCGGGGTACGGCGCTGCCAGTTCCTCAGACATCTCTGGCGGAATAATCAGATCTTCGCTGCCGTGGTAGATGTCGATCCGCGGTCGTGGTTGCTGTCGGCTGATCTCGGCCAGGCGATCGACGTTGTTGAAATGGTGCCAGACCAGCCAGCCGCACGGCCAGAACAGCATGCGGTGGCCCATCTCGACCATGCTGGTGAAGGGGGCCGCCAGAACGATGCGCTGCACCGGATGCTTGGCCGCGTACTGCAGCGCAGCAGCGCAGCCAAGCGAATGGCCAAACACGGACAGCCGCGCGTCGAGCTGGTCGCGCGGTAACTGCAGGTGCTCGGCGAGGGCAGCGACAGCCGCCTCGCTGGCCGCGAGAATGCGGCCGGGTGTGCAGGATCCCTCGCTGAAGCCGTAGCCGGGATATTCGAATAGCAGATAGCCAGCCTCGCGGTCGTTGGTCAGCGGTAGCAGGTCCGGCCAGGCCAGCGCGTACCCGCCGTTGCCGTTGCATATCATCCAGATGCGCTTGGGCTCGCCGCCACTGGCAGGTTTCTTCCAAAACGAGACCTGAGCGCCTTCGCCCGTGGTGTAGCGTAGCGGCTCGATGGTGGCTGGCACCTTCTCCCACATCACCTGGGCGTAGTGCAGGCCGGGATAGATGATGCGGCCCTGGCATGATGTCATACCGAGCAAAACGACAGCGAGAGGAACCAGACCAAACAGGCAGCAGGTACGCAGGCCCTTGCGCAGGAGCGGGGACATCGGCATGGCCGCATCGTACAGCCGAGCGGACGTGGGAAAGTCCTGGCCCCGTCGGCCGGTCGGATGAGCCCTTGCCACGCCGAACATGAAGAGAGCATCCCGCGCTCGCCTGCAGGAGTCCCCATGCCCATCCGCCGTGCCCTTCTCTCCGTCTTCGATAAGACTGGCATTGTCGAATTCGCCCGCGAGCTGCACCAGCGTAGTGTCGAACTGCTGTCGACCGGCGGGACCTACAAGGCGCTCAAAGACGCCGGCATCCCGGTCATCGAAGTGGCGGAATACACCGGATTCCCCGAGATGATGGACGGCCGGGTTAAGACCCTGCACCCGAAGATCCACGGTGGCCTGCTGTGTGTGCGCGACGATGCCCATCACGTCGAAGCGGCCAAGGCCAACGGCATCGGCCTGATCGACCTCGTAGTGGTCAACCTCTACCCCTTCGAAGCCACCGCCGACAAGGCCGGCTCGACCACTGCCGACAAGATCGAAAAGATCGACATCGGTGGTCCGTCGATGCTGCGCAGCGCGGCCAAGAACCACGCCTTCGTGACGGTTATCGTCGATCCTGCCGACTACGCCCGTTGCCTCGCAGAGATGGCCGCCAACAGCGGCGACACCACCCTGCTCTTCCGCCAGAGGTGCGCCCGCACCGTCTTCCGCACCACCGGCCGTTATGACGCGCTGATCGCCGACGAACTGACCCGCATCGCCGGCGATCCCTCAGACGAGGCCCTGCCTGCCGAGTTCGCGGTGCCAGCCAAGAAGGTACAAGAACTGCGTTATGGCGAGAATCCGCACCAGCGCGCAGCGCTCTATGATATCCGCCTGCCTGGCGTCGCCGGCGTCACCAAGCTCAAGCAGCTCAACGGCAAGGAGCTGAGCTATAACAACCTGATGGACGCCGACGGCGCCTGGCGGCTGGTCGGCGAATTTGTTGACCCGGCATGCGCCATCATCAAGCACGCCAACCCCTGCGGCTGTGCTGCCCGCGACACTCTGGCCACCGCCTTCGAGCGCGCCTACGACGGCGATCCCCAGGCCGCGTTCGGAGGCATCATCGCGCTGAATCGCGAGGTCGACGCCGCCACCGCCGAGGCGATGTGCACTCGCCAGTTCGTCGAGGTGGTGATCGCCCCGGCCTTCAGCGCCGAAGCCCTGACCATCCTGACGACCAAGCCGAAGTGGAAGGCCAACGTCCGTTTGCTCGCGGTCGGTGCGCCCAGCGCGATCCCCGGCGGTGCCAAGTACCTCAAGAACGTGCTCGGCGGCCTGCTGGTGCAGGACTACGACACCCTCGGTTGGGATCCGGCCACATTGCGGGTGGTCAGCAAGCGCGCCCCGACCGCGGCTGAGTTGACCGACCTCGCCTTCGCCTGGCCGGTGGTCAAGCACCTGTCGTCGAACGCCATCTGCATCGTCAAGGATCGCGAGCTGGTAGGCGCCGGCGCTGGCCAGATGAGTCGGGTGAATTCCACCGATATCGCTGTGAAGCTTGCCGGCGCGCGCGCTACTGGCGCGGTTGCTGCCAGTGATGCCTTCTTCCCCTTCGCTGATGGTCCGCAGAAGCTGATCGACGCCGGCATCACTGCCATCGTCCAGCCCGGCGGCAGCAAGGGCGACGCATTGGTGATCGAGGCCTGCGACAAGGCAGGCGTCGCGATGGTCTTCACCGGCATCCGCCACTTCCGCCACTAGACCGCCCGCTGAGGCTCGGGATCACCGCCGCCGCAGGGCTTCAGATATGCGTTTGCGTGCCTCGGGGTCGAGGTGGAACGCCATATCGCCGTCGTCGTGATCGCGCTTGCTGCGCACCAGGCGATCAATCAGCGTGATCTGTCGACGGTAGGCCCGGCAGGCCGAGCACATGGCGAGATGCAGTCGCAACTCAATACGCTTGAGCAACGGCAATGGTCGGTCGATGGCGGTGCTCGCTAGACGGGAGGCCTTTCGACATGAAACGAGTGCGCTCATGCAGGGTCAGTTCCGAACCAATGCTCTTCGAGGCAGACGCGTAGCCGAGTGCGTGCGCGGTGCAGGAGCACCCATAGGTTGATCGCGCTAACCCCGAATTCCTGACAGAGGGATTCTTGATCGACGTCTTCCAGGGTACGCAGGGTGAACAGGGCTGCCTGGCGCTGCGGCAGGGCGTCACGACAGCGGGCAAAAATCTGCCAGAATTCACGATTGTCGGCCAAGGCGCCGGCATCAGCCTGCCACTGGCGAGGTGCCTGGCGCCAATGGCCGTTGGGTACGAACAGGTGATCGACTACGGCGTCTCCTTCGTCGTCCGCGGTCAGCGGTAGCTCCCGGCAACGTTTGCGCAGGTGGTCGGCCAGCTTGTGACGTAGGATGCCAATCAACCAGGTGCGCTCTGCTGATTCACCACGGAATCCGTCACTGGCCTGCAGGGCGGCGATCAAGGTTTCCTGGACGATGTCCTCGCAGGCTGACGCATCGTTGAGCCGGGACATGGCGTAGCGGTAGAGTGCATCGCCATGCTGCTCGACCCAGGTTTCTGGATTCATGCAGGGCAACCTCGACGATGTACCGGCCGAAGCAATCCACCCGACGTATCGCGACCATGATGCTATCCGTGAAGGCAAACTGGCACTACTTGCGCTTGCTGGAAGTTTACAGGTATTTTTTTGATCACTTGATTGAAAATTGAACCAACAGCTGTCTATCTGACGCATTGCCGGTGTGGAACGTGTTGCGTATATAAGCCGTCCACTGTCGCGACCTGACCCCGGAGAAGATGTATGGATGCCTCGACCGCGCCGGTGATCAGCAGCGGGGATACCGCCTGGGTCATGGTGTCCACCGCCCTGGTCCTGTTCATGACCATTCCTGGCCTGTCGCTGCTGTATGCTGGTCTGGTGCGCGCCAAGAACGCCCTGACGGTCTTCATGCAGTGCTTCGCGATTACCGCAGTCGTCAGCGTGCTGTGGGTCCTGGTCGGTTATACCCTCGCCTTCGACCGTACCGGCATGGTCGAAGGTCACACCGGACTGCTGTCGTTCATTGGCTCGTTCAGCCGTCTGGGACTGTCTGGCATGATGGGAGGCACGGTCCATCCCAACGCTCCGACTATTCCTGAGACCGTCTACTGCTGCTTCCAGATGACCTTTGCGATCATCACCCCGGCGCTGGTGATCTCAGCATTTGTCGAACGGGTGAAGTTCAGTTCGGTGATGATCTTCACCGTCATGTGGTCACTGGTCGTCTATGCCCCGATCTGCCACATGGTGTGGAGCGGTCCCGGCGCCTTCCTGTGGGGTACCCTGGACTATGCGGGCGGGTGCCCGGTCGAGATCAACTCGGGCATCAGCGGTCTGGTCGCAGCCCTGTTCGTCGGTCGCCGTAAGGGCTATCCGCTGCATCCGATGATGCCGCATTCGGTCGCCTTGGCGGTGGTCGGCGGCGGCATGCTGTGGGTCGGCTGGTTCGGTTTCAACGCCGGCAGTGCCCTGGCCGCCAATGCCACGGCAGGACTGGCCTTGCTCAATACCCATCTGGCCGCTGCCGTCGCGACCTGCACCTGGATGGCGATCGAGTGGGTCCGCTTCGGCAAGCCCAGCGCCCTTGGCGCGGTCACTGGATCATTGGCTGGCTTGGTTGTGATCACCCCGGCGGCAGGATTCGTCTCTCCGCTTGGTGCGGCGGTTCTTGCCCTGGTTGCAACCGGCGCGTGCTATATCGGCTGCACCTGGGTAAAGCGGAAGGGCGGTTACGATGACGCGCTGGACGTATTTGGCGTGCATGGCATCGCTGGTCTGATCGGGACCCTGCTGGTCGGCATTCTGGGAACCAAAGCTTTCGGTGGGACGGTCGACATCGCCACCGGAACGCAGTTTGCGCAGCAGGCCAAGGCCGTTCTCGTCACCGTCCTGTGGGCCGGCGGCGGCACGGCACTGTGCTGTGTCGTGGTCAAGGCGATGGTCGGACTGCGGGTCGAGGAGCAGGTCGAGGAGGCTGGGCTCGATTTGCACCAGCATGGCGAGGTGGCGTACGCCATCGAAGAACGCGGCTGATCCGATCTGCCCAGTTGAGCCGATCGGGCCAAAGCGCATGATCTGGACATGCCATCAGATGAGGAATCCGTCGGTCGCAGTACCTACGAAGGCCTGGTCCGCCTGACATTTCTGTGCGGGCGCGGCCTAGAGCCCAGCGAGCTGGTGCGCCGCTTCCTGGTCGCCATGCGTAGCAGCGTCCCGGCACGGGGTATGTGGGTGTTCCAGGGCGTGCGGATGATCGCGCAGGACGCTGAGCCGGGCATGCGTATGCCCAAAATCCCCGAAACGATGCCGCCTGGCCTGGAGCCACGTGTGCAAGGCGATCGCATCACTGTGCCAGTGTTGCCAGAGATGGTACTCGTCTGCCGCCTCGCCGAGGGGCCGGTGCAGCGCGCCGCTGACGTTGTCACCCTAGTTGCCCGGATTATCGCCCTGGCCTGGCAGGCCGAAATGGTCTCGCGCGATGAACATTGGGACGATGACTACCTGGCCGCAAAGGCTTCGTTCAAGCGCCGCTGGCTGCGTGCCCTGCTGCAGCGCAGTGGTGGCAATGTCACTAATGCCGCGCGAGCCGGAGGCCTGTCACGTGGCACATTCTACGCGATGATGGACCAGGTTGGCGCACGCGAGTGCAGTGGCGATATGGCCGCCCAGGCGATGGGCGTTCCGCTTGTGCCTCACGTCGATGTCGAGCCACCCCGTCCGCCGGGCACGGCGACGGTGTCGCTGCGACGGAAGACCTGAGCGAAGCGGTGCCGGGTGTTGTCCTGGACCATGGGCAGGCCAAGACCGAAGCCCGGCCAACCGGGGCGTCCGCGCGGATAGACGCCGGTGGCGTTGTACGCCGGGATGCACGTGTTGGTGTCGAGATAGGCGGTTGTTGATTCCGTACGACACGCCCGACTCGGCGTTGGAGTAGAGATGCCAGCTGGGACCGAAGGAGCTGCTGAGGATGCCGATAAAGGCGACGACAACGAGCATCTCGGCGATCGAGAAAGCAGCGGACGAACGGCGCACGATGACATACTACCACAACGCTATTATCATTTAAAAACGCATTTATGACGATACTCAGCGCAGCCGTGCCAAGGCCAGCCGCACCAGTTCTTCGGCCGGTTTTCCCGCGGCGCTGACCGCGGCTAGGGCGTCGGTGGCCTCCTTGCCGCCAAACCCCAGCACGACTAGAGCGCGTTGCGCTTCTTCAACGGCACGCAGGGGAGCGGTTGCCCCAGCGACCGGCAGGCTGGCCGGGATGCGCTCGACGCGATCGGCCAGTTCGACCACCAAACGCTCGGCCAACTTCGGGCCGACGCCTTTCACCTCGCGCAGCGACTTGCTGTCGCGGGTCAGTAGAATGCGGCGCAGTTCATCCGTGCCGAGCGCCGAGAGGATGGCCAGGGCCACGTTGGGTCCGACCTGCTGCACGCCAGTTAGCAGATCGAAGGCGGCGCGCTCGGCCGCATCGGCGAAACCGAACAGCAGCAAGTCGTCCTCGCGCACCACCAGCCGTACATGCAGTGTAACCGCGCTTCCGTCGAGAGCGATGCGCCGGCGGGTCTGCTCACTGACGCGCAGCAGGTAACCGACCCCGTTAACGTCGAGGGAGAGGCGTCCGGCAGTGTCGAGGGCAGCTACCGAGCCGCGCAGGAAGTCATACATGTGGGGTGTCCGTGGTGCGGTTGGCGCAGATCAGCCGGTGCAGCTCGGAGGTGACCAGGGCGGTGCCACGGGTCGCGTCGACCACGTGCTGGGCGGTTGCGCGGTAGAGCGGATCGCGGATCGCCAAGAGGGCTGGCACTTCGTCGGCTACAGGGACGCCGGTCAGGCTGGGCCGCTCGCCGGCATGGTGGCGCAAGCGAGCCTGCAGGATCTCGGCAGAGGCCTGGAGATAGACGACCAGCCCGCCGCGAGCGCCAAGCAGCGTACGGTTGCCTGCGCGCAACACCGCCCCGCCGCCGGTCGCCAGGACAATGCCGTGATCGACCGCCAGGATACTGGCCAGGGCCTTTTCTTCGACGTCGCGAAAGGCAGGTTCGCCATGCGCTGCGAAAAACGCGCTGATCGGCATGCCCATCATCGCTTCGATGACGTGGTCGGCATCGACAAAGGGCCAGCCGATACGGGAGGCGACCAGGCGTCCGGCGGTAGACTTTCCGCAGGCGCGGTAGCCAACGAGGGTGAGGCGGGGTAGCACGGCGTACAGTTGATCGTGCGCCGAGCGCTCTTCCACTCGTGCCATGCCGGCAGCCCTCCTACTTGACCTCGACGGCACGCTGCTCGACACCGAGCCGCTGCATTTCGAAGCCCACCGTCGTTTCCTTGCCAGTGTTGGAATAAAGCCCAGCGAGGCCGATCTGATCGGGAACATTGGCAAAGGAGACATCCCCTTCTATCAGGAACTGATGCAGCAGCATAGTGTCATCGGGGACGCGGTTGCCTGGGTTGCCGAGAAAACCCGTCTACTGTTAGGCATCTATGGCGAGCAGGGGGTGCGCAAACAGCCCGGAGTCGACGACCTGCTCGACCATGCTTGGCGCCATGGCATCACCTGCATGGTCGTCACGTCCTCCGAGCGCTCGCTCGCTATAGCTGCCCTGACCGCGGCGGGGCTTGCTCGGCGTCTGCCGATGCGGATCTGCCGTGAAGACACACAGCGCCACAAGCCTCACCCTGAACCCTACCTGCTGGCGTGCGTCCGGCTGGCTCTGCCGGCATCGCACTGCCTGGTGGTCGAGGACAGTCCGAGTGGTGTCGCCGCTGGCCGCACGGCCGGATGCCGGGTCGCCGCCCTGGCAGGCCATATTGCCAGTGCCGACCTGATTCGCGCTGGCGCCCAACGGGTTGTGTCCCGGTTGGACGATCTCCTCCCGTTGGAACCGTGATGACTGGTGCCGGTTGGTGGGATGAGGCGTTCCGCTCGGCCTATCTGGAGGTGTATCGCCACCGTGACGACAGCCAGGCGGCAGCCGAGGTCGCCGGGTTGCTGCCCCGCCTCCGTCAGGCTCCTGGAATCGTGGTCGACGCGGGATGCGGAGGGGGTCGTCATCTGGCAGCGTTGCGAGCCGGCGGCTTGCCAGCGGTCGGTTTTGACCTATCGGCCGACTTGCTGACCGTTGCCCACAACCGTCCAGCCTGCGTGGGACGGCTGGTTCGGGCCGACCTGCGGGCCCCGCCACTGGCCGGTGAATGCGGCTCCGTTCTCTGCCTGTTCACCGCTTTCGGCTATTTCGATGACCAAGGCAATGTCGATTGCCTGCGCGCGCTTGCTGGACTGGTCGCTCCAGGCGGTTGGGTGGTGTTGGATCTGCCGGATCCAGCGGCATTGCGCCGTACTTTGGTGCCGCAGAGCGAACGCCGGACGGCTGGCGGCTGGCTCGTCCGCGAACAGCGCCGGCTGGTTGGTCACCGGGTGGAAAAGACGGTGGAGGCCACTCCACCAGATGCACCTGTGCAGTCCTGGAGCGAAAGCGTCCGCCTGTATACGGTAGATGAGCTTACACTCGTGGCATATCAGGCAGGTTTGCTGATTGACGCCTGGTGGCCTGGCCTGGCCGGCCCGTCGGACGACAAACAGCGGCTGGTGATGTGGTTACGTCAGTCTACGCAGGTCACACATAGCCCGCGTTGACAGGCCGTCGGGGTGGGGAATGCTGGGCACTTCGACGATGTCATCCGACTACACACTCATTCTGCGTGCCTGTCCGGAGTCCCACCGCGAGACCGCAGCAGGATTCGTCAGCAAGCTGTTCTCCCTCAAGGAGCACACCTGCCAGCAGATCGTCTCGTCCTGTCCGATCGTCCTGTTGACCGGTCTGGGTCGTGAAGAAGCGGCGGCGATGCATCTGCTGGTGCACGGCTTGAACGTGATCGGTGCGCAGATTGAACTGAGCCCGCATCCGCCTGGCGATCTGCCAAAAATCGACTGGCCCCGGCGGCCCCAGGTGTTCAAGCGCGAATTATCAGATTGGGGCGTCGATTTGCAATTGATGCTGCCGGTTCCCGGCGGCCAAAGCCGCCTGATTGATCTCTTGGTGGCGACCATCGAGGGACGGGTAGTGCCCGCCAAGCCTGAGTTCAAAGGTACCCACCTACCTGAGGTGACCCCGTTTGCGACTCCGGCGCTTGCTGTCGAACATCGTCCGCTGACCACGCGGACCCCGCTCCCCGAAGCCCCACGGCCTACCACGACGCGTACGCCACTGCCCCCACCTCCAGCCATCCGCACGCCCGCTCCGGAGGCGACCCCGGTTGCTCAGTTAACTCCTGGTGGTGGTATCGAAGATCCGATGTCCCGTCTGAACGAATTGTTCCCCGACGAGGACGGCGGATTCATGCCAGGTAAGGATGACATCACCAACATCCTCAATCGGCTGTTGCCCGACGAGCAGCCAGAGGTGCCCAGCACGGGTAGCGGCGGGAGCCGCAAGATTGAGACGGGAACTGGTGGTTTCTCGGTGTTCCTGGCGAAGATCGCTGACGAAGAACGACGTAAGAAGGCTACGATCCTCATCGCCGAGCTGGGCAAGATGCCTGCCGAAGAGGCGGAAATCCTGTCGAAGAAGATGATCATTCCTGTGTTGAAAGGCGTTTCAAAAGAGGAAGCAGACGCGGCCAAGGCTCAGTTCGGCAAGATCGGCATCCTCGCCCGGGTCAAGGGACCAGAGTAGCTTTTTGATCGGGGGCAGCAGCCCCCGAACCCCTGCCCAGGGCCCTTCGCCCTGGACCCGCTCGGCGGCCATGCCCGGTGGCCGCAGCCCCCGAACCCCTGCCCAGGGCCCTTCGCCCTGGACCCGCTCGGCGCGGCTCACTGACGTTCGCCGATCGCGTGTACCACGGCCGTCGTGTTCGCTGGTCGCATGCCGCCCAGGACCACACAGCAGGCACAGCTCAGTCGCGGCATGCTTCGGCGCTCACTGGCCGTGCATATCTTCGACACCAGGGGCAGCGGCCGGCAGCGGCCCCCGAACTCCGCCCAGGGCTCTTCGCCCTGCCTATATCATCCGCCTCTTTTGACGGTTGGTCGGTCAGTGGGCGCGTAGGCGTTGCAAGGCAGCCAAAACGTGGCGCTGCCGGCTGTGCAGTTCGCCGGCGGCCATGGCACAACCTGCGACATCGTTTGCCGCACCGAGCCGTTCGAACTCGCCAGCTAGAGCCGCCATCGACAAGACGCCAGCGGTGCGGCAACGATTGTCCAGGAGGCTAGCAGCTGCGCAGATCGCCGCCGGATCGCCTCGCGCAACTGCCAGCATCACGGCGCTGGTCGCTGCAAGCAGGGTTCGGTCGAATTCTTCCAGGCGCGAGGGCGATGCTGACGCCAATTCCAGGTCGAGGGCTGCGGCGATGTGTTCCAGTCCATCATCCCTCCCACCACCTTGACGTTGACCACGTGCAGGGATCCGACCCAACAACTCGGTTTCGAATGCGATGGGCGCAAGTGGCTTGCCGAGCACGCCATCGGCACCAGCTGGTATTTCGGCATCAGCTGTTGCCAAGGCCAGCACGACGGGCGTATGGCCTGTACCCAGCGCAGTCCGCAGTTGGGACAGGCTGGGCGAACCCGGCGCGTCGGGGTCTGCGACGACCATGTCATAAGGATGGCGGCTGCAGGCCTCGATCAGCCTGTCAGGCGCACAGACATCGGTGCGGCAGCCGAGTTGAGCCATCCGGACAAGGGCTTGCCGCCGGAGCTGGATATCCGACGTGGCCAAGAGGATCCAGGGATGGCAGCGACGGCGTTGTTCCGCGATGCTATGCTTCGTCAGCATGCCTGTGCCGATGTGGCCACCGTCCTGGACCGTTGCCAATGCCTCACGAAGCTGATTCTGGGCAAGCGGATAGGTGAGTAAGCCCGCAGCGCCGGCAGCTCGAGCCACGGCACCCTGGCCGGGTCGGGCATTGCGCGACAACAGGACGATCGGTGGTCCATCCTCGTCGCGCAGCTTGGTGGCCAGGGTCAGGACATCGACGCCGTTCTCGCGCCACTCCGCCAGCACCACATGATAGGGCGCATCGGCGGCAATTGCGATCGCGATCCGTTCAAGGGCGGTTGCCGAGCCGTCGACAGCCTCGCATGACGCGCCGCAGTGCATCAGCTGGTTGGTCATCGCTGTGCGTCCACCCACGTTGTCGTCGATATAGACGATGCGCATGCCTGCCAACGAGGTCCGCCCAGCACGATCGCCGGGATCGGGTCGGGCTGGCATTGGCAGTTCACACCAGAAGGTGCTGCCTTTGCCAAGTTCGCTCTCCAGGCCGATGCGGCCCCCCATCAATCCAGCTAGTCGGTGACTGATCGCCAACCCTAGCCCAGTCCCGCCGTATTGACGGGTGGCTGGGGACTCGACCTGGTTGAATGGCTCAAATAGGCGAGTTTGGGTATCTCTGGCGATCCCGATTCCGCTGTCGGCAACGGCCACGATCAGGACGTCCGGAGCGTCCCCCCGTAGGGTGAGCGACACCGTGACGCCTCCATTGATGGTGAATTTGACAGCATTACCAAGGAGATTGACGAGAATCTGCTTGAATCGGCCTGGGTCGCCCAGGACCTGCCACGGCACAGTGGCATCTACCTCCAGCACAAGATCGAGGCCTTTGGCGCGGGCCTGAGGAAGCAGCAGATCCATTACTTCACCAGTTGCGCCGCGCAGGTCGAACTCAATGTTCTGGATGTCCAGCCGGCCGGCTTCGAGGCGCGAGAAGTCCAGGATCCCGTTGAGGAGGCCGAGCAGGGACGAGGCGCAGGTCCGCGCGGTTTCAGCAAACTCGCGCTGTTCGGCGTCGAGGACCGAATCCAGCAGCAGGTCGTTCATGCCGATGATGCCGTTCATCGGCGTGCGTAGTTCGTGGCTGACCATGGCGAGGAAGTCGCTCTTGGCGTTGGTTGAAATCTCGGCGGTATTGCGTGCCTCGATGAGGGCGGCTTCGGCCTGCTTGCGCGGCCCGATGTCCTGGATGATGCAGGAGGTGAATACGCCATCGTCGTTGCTGAACCGTGACCGGCTGACGGTCAGCTCCAGATGACGGCCATGCTTGGCGACTCCGGGCAGATCGAGAGCGCCACCGGCGTTGTCAGGCAGCTGTGCGAGTCCAGGCATCATCTCACCGATGCGCCGCCCCATCGCTTCACCGGCCGTCCAGCCGAAGAGTCGTTCAGCGCCAGGGTTCCACATCCAGATGACGCCACGTTCGTCGATGATGACGATGGCGGCCGCGGCTGACTCGACCACAGCGCGGAATCGGGTCTCGCTGCGACCGAGCTGGTTGTTGGCGGTATGTAGTTCCAGGATTGAACGATTGAGTACGTTGTTGGCCAGCACCAGCTCGGCTGTGCGTGCCCGCACTGCAGTCTCAAGCCGTTCGCGCTCGCCCTCGGCCCTGCGGGCCTGCTCCCACTTGGCAGTGAGGGCATGTGCCAGCTGCAGAATCTCGATGGGGTCGAACGGCTTCTTAAGGATGAGCAGACGGTCGGTTGCGCCAACACGGTCGGTCAGCTCTTGCCAGGAATGATCGCTGTAGGCCGTGCAGATCACGAGTTGGAGACGGGGATCCTCTGGCATCAGACGGATAATCGTCTCCAGGCCGTCCCAACCGGGCGGCATGCGCATGTCGACGAAGGCGATGGAATATGGCTGGTCTTCGGCCATAGCCTGACGCACTTTGGCCAGACCCGATTCTCCCTGATTGGCGGAATCCACTGTGAATCCGGGGCCGGGGACTACAGACGGGGTGGCTCCGAACAACACGGATTCAGCCGCAACCAAGGCGTCCGCCGTGCGCGGACGGGCGGTTAGCACCTTGTAGAAATCCTGATGGATCTCGGGGTTGTCGTCGATTACCAGGATTCGATGGCAGCGGTCCATCAAGGACTCCGTTCGGCGGGGATGTCGAGAAGAAATGTGGCACCGAGCCCTGGCCCATCGCTGTGCACGGTCAGCGAACCGCCGAGTTCGCGCGCCGCGATCGCACTGGCGTGCAGGCCGAAACCATGGCCTTCAGGCCTCGTGGTGAAACCGTGGGTGAACAAACGAGGCATCACCTCCGGAGCAATGCCGACGCCGGTGTCGGTCACTGTTACGCGTAGTCGATCGTTTTCGACCAAACAGGCCACGGTCACTAGGCGGACTCCCTGGTGTGCCTCAACCGCGTCCCGGGCGTTGCCGATCAGATTGATCAGCACCTGCAGTACGCGACTACGGTCCAGCATCAGGGTCGGATTCAGAGCATAGCGTCGTTCGATGCCCGATCCGATCCGTTCCAGGGAGGGTGCATGCACGCGGAGCGCATCTTCGCACAGCTCATTTGGCGATGATGAAGTGCGCACCCCGGTGGCCCGGGCGTAGCCCTGCTGCATGGCAATGACATCCTTGATATGGGCGACAAACGTAATGAGTTGACGTATCTCAATGCGTTGCTGCTCTGTCTCTGACGACAGGTGGCGACCAAGTTCTGCAAGATAACTCGGCAGGACGCGTCCGCGCGCATCGCTGGTGAGGAACTGGGCGAGATTGTCGGCATGCTCGTGCAGCAAGGCGGCGGCGCGCGTCAGGTTGCCAGCCCGGGACTTGGCCAAGGCCTCATCCAGCAGGGCGACCGAGACGTTCACGCTATTGAGCACATTGCCGACGTTGTGCAGGACGCTGGTGGCGATTTCGGCGCGGCCAGCCTCACGCGAGGCGTCGAGGCTGCGGCGATTGGCCTCGGCCAGGGCCTTCTCGGCCCGGGTGCGTTCGGTGATCTCGGCAGATAGATGGTTGTTCTTCTCAGCCAACTCGTGCGTGCGCTTGGACACGGTGAGCTCAAGGCCTTCGCTAGACAGGCGGAGGGCCTGATCGCGGCTTTGCACGGCCTCGCGCATGGTGACGAAGGATCGCACCAGACGTCCCACCTCGTCCTCCGTGGGTTCAGGCAGATCCGCTCGGTAGTCGCCCTGGGCAAGCTTATCGCTGGCGCCCAGCAGGGAGGACAGTCGGCGGGTCCATCGCCTCATCGACAGGGTGGCCGCGGTCAAGGTGGTGGCGATGATGACCACGCAGGCCAGGAGCACTGTTTGGCGCTGATTGGCGGCGGAACTCAGTGCTTTGCCAATATCGCTGCGCAGGGTCGAGCTGAAGCCTTCAGCCGCTTCGGCCAATCGCCTGCTCAATTGGTCCCGTTCCCGTGCCAAAGCCGATGCCTCAGTACGCAGCTGGTTGCTGTCCCGTCCGGTACTCAAGGGCGTGTAGACTTTGGCCGCGCGATCAGCATGGACCTGCAGTTGGTTGGCCAATTCTTTGAGCGAGCTTTGTCCGATCTTGGGCACGCCGGGCAATGCGGCGGCGGACAACAGGTGTTCGGCAGCCTGGCCGCAGTGCCGCTGGCCAGCTTCCAGCTCGCTCGCCTCTCCGAAAACCACCGCCAGCTCAAATGCGCGCGATCCAAGCTGGAAGAACGATACCGCCCGCTGGCAGCGGAGTGCAGCCGGATGGGATACCTCTACCGCTTGTTGGAGCAGCACCTGGTTGCGCAGACCCAATCCGACATCGAGAGCCACGGTGGCGAGATAGCCGACCGCGACGGCGGCAATGCATAGCCAGACCTGAGTCACGATCCGCATGTGGTTCTGACGATATGGTCGCGATCTGAAGGAGATAGTGGCAGCAATCCCATCCCACTGGTCCCACTAGCCAGTTGACATGGACCAGGCGATCGCGCTACAATAGTGGAACATGCATCTTCCATTTCGCGGAACTTTTGCCCTGTGCATTCTGCCATGGCTGGCTGCCCCCTTGGCTGCAGTGGACTTCGATGGCGTGCAGATCCACGGCTTCGTCAGCCAGGGCTACCTGCTGACAACCGAAACCGACTGGTTCGGTTCGACGCAGGACCCGGGAACCTTCGAGTTCAGCGAGGTCGCGATCAACGTCTCAACCCAGCCAGTTGAGCGTCTCCGCATCGGCCTGCAGCTGGTTGCCAGAGACTTTGCCGATTCTGGAGACAACAGCGTCGAGGTCGACTGGGCCTTCGCCGACTGGCGTGCAACCGAGCGGGCCGGGCTGAAAGTCGGTCGGATCAAGATGCCCTATGGGCTCTACAACGAGTCACGGGACCTCGATTTTGACCACGCGACCGTATTTCTGCCGCAAGTCATCTACCTGCCACAACTGCGCGACTACACTCTGGCGATCAACGGTGCGATGCTTTACGGCGGCCTCAAGCCGGGAACCGCCGGTCAACTTGACGGGGTCGTGTTCGGTGGTGGGCAGAACGCGCGTGAAGATGGCGATCTGGCCAATTATCTGACCGATCTGGGGGCTGGCGATAGGTTCACGGACATACATGTCGATGCGGTAGCCGGAGCAGTGGTGACATGGCTGGCCCCACTTGATGGCCTGCGCATGCGCCTGAGCGGCGTCGGGTTCTGGGGCTTCTCTGCGGATGGGCAGAGCGAGGCGGTGCCGATCCGGGGATCGCCGGGCGTCAATGCCGATCTCGACATCAGCACGAAGATCGACCAATTCTATAGCGGCGTGGCCTCGATCGAGTACCAGCGACAAGGCCTGATCCTCGCGGCAGAGTATCTGCTGGAATACGGAAAGACCGACACGTTGGTGACGGCCCATCCGTACACGTTCGTGCCTGGACCGCTGCCGGGGTCGACGATCCGGGTGGAACTACCAGAACAACCAAGCCAACGGAGCGGCTACACCCGTACCGAGGCAATGTACGCGGCGGCTAGCTATCGGATGCTGGACCGTTACGAGCTGTCGTTATCGCGCCAGTTGAGTTTTGCTGACCGGGAGAATCCAAGTAAAAAGTATGATCGCAGTTGGGCCCTGGCTGGCCGATACGACATTTTTGCCAACTGGCTGGTGAAGGCCGAGTGGCAATATCACAGCGGCAACGCCCTCGACACCGGCAATGACAAGCCCGAGCATTGGACCGTGTTCGCCTTGAAGACCACGGTGGACTTCTGATGTCCCGGCTGCGTACGGTACTCATCCTTATAGCTCTCGCTGACTGGGTTGCAGCCGAGGATGTGCTTATCGCTCATCAGTCCGTCCCGGTCGAGGCTGTTGATCAAGCTACCCTCCGTGACGTGTTCCTTGGTCGGCGGACCACCTGGCCCAATGGTGAACGCGTCGTGGTCATCTTCCAGCGCGATACTGCCGCCAACGATCGCCTGGCAGGCCGCCTGGGCAAAACGCCTCAGCAGCTGGTCAACTGGTGGAAACGACTGGTTTTTACCGGTGAAGGCAGCATGCCCGAGCAGATCGATATGCGCGAGGACATGTTCGCCCATGTTTCCCGCATCCCCGGAGCGATCGGCTGGGTCGAACGTCCGGAGGTTGTGCCGACCGGCCTCAAGGTGCTGGCAGCACCCTGAGGCCTGGCCGCGCGTTCATGCGCATCAGGCGAAGCCGAACTCGGTTTCGGCCTGGCGCATGATGTTGCGGAACTTCAGGCCGATCGTCCCATTCCCACCAGTCCAGCGCAGCAGCAGGTGGTTGAAGCCCTGCTCCAGCGCCAGGTCGGTCAGGCTCCCCGGGAGCTTCGCCATCGCGGCCGGCCTGCCATTGATCCACAGCTCCGCCTTGCCGGCTCCGCTCAGGTCGCAGAAGGTCAGCGCTTCCGGGTTGGGCACGCCCAGGTTGGTGGCGAGGTTCTGTCGGGCCACCGGGCTGTTGACTACGAGATAGAGCCACTGTTCGCCAGGGCGGCTGGAGAAGGTGCCGGCCGGAGCGTCGAGCGTCTCCCACGCGCCACGCCCGAGGATCGGCGTCGACAGCATGCGTTCCGGCGAGAAGGCGCAGTCGGTCAGCAACTGCGTGCGAGTCGCGGCGTCGATCGCGCTGTGGCGGATGCGCAGACGGGTCGGCCAGCCTTTGGACGCCGCCGGGCTGCCGGCGGTGAGCTCGCCGTGCAGCAGGTCGTGCGCCGGGGCGACGCCGAGATTGGCGCGTAGGCGATGACCGGGACGGACCAGACGGATGCGCTTCGGTACCCCGTCCTCGCCCCTCGGCGGGGTGAACTGGTCGATGATCACTTGGCCCTTCCCGAGCCGGATCACGCCCGTGACGATGCCGTCCACCGGCGTGGCATGCAGGGATGGCGTACGCGTGTTGGCGCGCAGTGGCTCGGAACGGCCGCCGTGCACGAACATCTCGACGAGCAGCGCCACTGTCGGCAATGACCAGAGCGGCTCCAATCCGGTAGTTGGGCGTATCGCCAGGGTGCAGACTGGCAGATTAGCGCGTTCCCCCGGGCAGTAGGTCCAGGTTTCAATACCGCAGGCGTCTTCGTTGGAGATTCCTGCGGTCAGCGCGTTGTCGACAGCACGAACCGCCTGATAGCAACGGTCCTGTGGGAGTGGCTCCAGCTTCACGCCCGTCGCGGCGCTCCAGGCCGCCAATCCGGCGGTGTCGAGCGGCCCGACCAGCACGGTCGCTCCGGCCTTGGCCTGCTTGACCAGGGCACGCAGATCGGTGTCGCCTGCCTCGACCACGGCGGCGGCCGGCGCCGGCTTCCAGGTATCGGCGTGCGCCAGCAGGTTGGCGAGCAGGCGCAGGGCGGCGGGATGCTCGGTCGCCTTGTCGGTGACCAGGAACTGGCAGGCGATGACCAGGCCCGCGCCGATCGTGGTGGTGAACAACGGCGTGTGGTCGAGCCCGCCGTTGCCGAAGCCGCCTTCGCCGGATTCGCACAGCGGCAGCATGGCTGCGCCGTCGTCCTTGCGGAACATGCGTGCGGCGACCAGGGTGTCGGCGACGACCTGGGCGTAGCTGTCCTCGCCCCAGTCCCGCAGATCGTCGTGGCCGAGGCCGCTGAGGATGGGATGCCCGGGAGTGCGGATGAATGCGGTGGAGATCGGCTTGGCCTCCAGCACCAAGCCTGGGAACAAGCTAGACTCCTGTTCGAGCATAACAACGCGCCCACCAGTGGCGGCGAAGGCGCGAACGGCGAGGTGCTGCGTGCCTCCCGGCTGGACCCAATTGCGTTCGATCAGCAGCGTACGCACGCCGCGCAGCGTCGTGCCGTCTAGCCGCTTAACCCGCTTGGCCTTGACGCCGAGCAGGCGCAGCATGCGCGCAGCCGAGCCGTTGCCGACTACTGCGACGGCGCTGCGGACGCGCACCTTGGGGACGGCCTCGATGAGCAGTTCGCGGTCCCAGCCCTCGCTGGCGCCATCTGCGGCGACGAACGCGGCACGGTACGTCCAGCGCCCGGGGGTAGCGGACGCAGGGACGGGCAGCTCGATCATCACCGACGAGACCTGGCCGCGGCCGACCTCAATTGGGACGCTCTTGCGCGCCAGCACCTCGTCACCGCGCGCGATCAGCACATCGATGCGGCCACGGACCGCCTCGCGCGTGTCGTTGACCAGGAACAGTTCGCGGCGGATGCGGCCGCCGGCACGGTAGCCGGTGCGGCGGCGGCGGTCGATCAGCGCTAGCGGGCGGAAGGCCTTGGCCTGAGTGGTGAATCCAGCAGCAGGCGTGTAGCCGGTGCCGCCTTCCCAGAAGCGGAATTCGCTCGCCCCGGCGGCGACGCGTAGCGGTTTGGCGCCGGGCAGGGTCCAGTCGGCGTAGGTCAGGTTGACCGCCGGGTGCGGGCGCAGGTTCTGCAGCGCGCACAGGTTCCACGGACCGAAGGCGCACACGCCGATGGTGCGGCCGCTCTCGACGATAAGGGCGGTGTCCAGGGCAGCCGCCTCGTCGACCGCGGCGAAGTCCGCCCAGGCGCGGTCGCCGGCGAGGTGGCAGGTGTTGTTGGGTCCGCTGTAGTGGTACAACGACATCTCGCCACAATGCAGCGGCTGCAGCTGGTTCCACCAGCCCAGGCCGCTGCATTCCTTGCCGTAGTGGCGGCTGACGATCGGCTGATCAGCCTCGCTCCACAGCGAGCTGTCGCCCTCATGGTAGGCTGTGCGGGTCGGATCCAACTCGTTGAACAATAGCCGCAGCTTGGGCAGCTCCTGCTTGGTTAGGTCAGTCTTGTCGCCGTTCCAGCGCATCTCGTTCTCGACCGACCACATGATCACGCAGGGGCGGTTGCGGTCGCGCGCGATAAAGCCACGGACGTGGTCGCGTGCCGCCTCCCAATAGCGTGGATCGTCGGCCGCCTGCGAGCCGCCCGAGCCGTGCAGGCCGGCCTCGCCAGTGACCAGGATGCCTTCCTCGTCGGCGAGATCGAGAACGAGTGGCGGATGTGGATGAGTGTGCAGGCGGGTGTGGTTGAGATTGGCGTCGCGCATCATGCCGAACCACTGGCGGATCCAGCCTTCGGTTTGATAGAAGGGGGTCATCTTGTGGCCCCAATCGCTGAACAGATGGATCGGATGATCATTGAGCATCAGGTCCTTGCCCTCCAGCCAGACTTCGCGGAAGCCGAAGCGCTCGACTTGGATCTCGCCGCCGGCGCCATCAAGGCGCGAGACCAGCTGGTACAGCTGCGGGCGACCAGGCTCCCACCAGACGGCGTCGTCCCAGCGCTGCTCGATGCGCACTTCGACCGTTGTCCCAGCGGCGAGCTGCACCTGACGTTCCGGCAGGGTTAGCTCGCTCGACGTGCTCAGAGCGTCGCCATGCTTGGCCCACGGCACCACGCAGGGACGCAGGGTGACGGTGCGCGCCGCATCGCAGTCGTTACTGATCGTCCAGCGTACGTCGAGCGTGCGGGCGCGGGTCGAGGTGCGGATATCGACCGCGGCGATGCGGACCTCGCCGCGTTCCTCCAGCCACACGTCCTGCCAGATGCCGCTGTGGCCACCAGGCATCCAGTTGCCGGTCGGAACGAGGCAGCGCTTCGGCCGTCCACCCTCGCGCTCGTAGTCGGCGATGCGCAGCGCAATCTCGTTGGCGCCGCTGACGAGCACATCCTCGACATCGACCGCGAACGGCAGGGTCGGATGCACATGTTGGGCGATCTGGCGGCCACCGAGGAAGACCCATGAGCGAGGCATCACCCCGTCGAAGCGTAGCCAACGCCGGCGGCCGGGTGTCGCGGAGGCGGCGACGAGTGTGCGCCGGAGCCAGCCAGCGCGGGTACGATTCCACGCCTCTGGATAGCCATAGGCGTCGAATAGGTAGGTGGTGCCCTCAGCGACCTTGTCCCCCACCGCTCCGGGCGGGCTGTGGGTGTCTTCGGCGCAGTTCCAGCGTGTCTCGCCCGGTTGCTTCACAGCGTCGAGCGGTTTGTTCCACGTGCTCGGCACGAGGAGGGCGGCGGGAAGCCAGCCGCCACGCGGCACGCCAGCGCCGAGGTCGATCCGCCCGTCGGTGGAATCACCAAGGACCGGCAGAAAATCCCACCAGCCGTTGAGACAGGTACGGGTGATCGGGGCGTTGACGACGGTTGGCATGATGCTGGCAATATAAACGTAGAATTACGTGTTGTCAGAGGCTGATTCCGACAAGAATTGACAATCCTGAGCATGCGCTATTTCGCTGACATCGAATTCATCAACGGCGGAGTGCATCCGCGCTACGACATCCATCTCGATCAGCGGGTGGACCAGTTCTCGATCGAACTGTGCTCGGCGGGCGGGATGTACCACCAGCGTGGCAATGGACCGCGACAGGAACTGCCGGGGGCGACCGCTTTCTGGCATCGTCCAGGCGAGCGATATCGCTACGGCCCGCTGGACCGTCCTGGCTGGTGGTACCATCAGTGGGTCATGCTGCGGGGTCCGCGGATTGAGCGTATCTTCTGCGAAGGGCTGGAACCCTTGTCGGCAAGCCACGCCCTGCCGCTGGCCGAGGCTGGCGAGCTCCATCGCTTGTTTGTCGAACTGGTGTCGCTGGTGCACGGCTTGCACCGCCGCCAGCCTGAGGCGGTTGCGTTGATCGAGCGTATTGTCGCGCACCTGGCTGCCGGAGCCAACCCACCGAGGCATGCCGGTGCGGTCGAGGCCGTGGTTTCGGACGTCGCCCTACGTCCATTCAGGACATGGGACTGGGGCGCCGAGGCGCGTCGACTCGGCATCAGCGAAGCGCACTTTCGCCGCGTCTTTCGCGCTGCCGTCGGCTCGCCACCCGCGCGCTACCTGCTCGGGCAGCGCATGCGTGCCGCCGGCGACAGGCTGCTGGCCGACCGCCGGCCCATCCATGTTGTCGCCGCGGCGCTTGGCTTCACCGACCAGGCCATCTTCACTAGGCGGTTTTCTCGTATACACGGACTTACGCCGCTGCGTTGGCGGGCCACCCATGCAGTTCCTCCGATCGGAGGATAGAGCCGCACGCTGACCAAGGTTGCGGATGCATCAGTCCAGCGTCCCGCCCGTTGACCGCCGTGGATCGCCGCTAGTCTCCCGCCCGTCTCAACCTTTCGGGCAACCGGAAGCGTGGGCCCCATGGCCCGCGCTTTTTTCGTCTTAGGAAGCATCCCGATGCTCAATGCCGCACTTTTCCTGCAGCGTGTCGATGCCCTCGCCAAAGAGCGCGGCGTGGACAAGAACCTCATCATCGACCATATCGAGAAAGCCCTTCAGCAGGCAGCCCAGAAGCGTTTCGACGCCACCGGCGACCTCTCGGTCACGATTGATCGCGAATCCGGCGAGATCCGCGCCTTCGAGGATGACAAGCCAGTCGACCTTGAAGCGCTCGGTCGCATCGTCGCCAACGTCGCGAAGCAGGTCTTCGTCCAGGGCATGCGCGAAAATGAACGCGACCGCATGTACGATGAGTTCTCGCCCCGCCTGCACACCGTCGTCTCCGGCACGGTGATGCGTGAAGAGCACGGCATGGCGATCATCGCCCTCGGCGGCCGTACCGAAGCGATCATGCCAAAGGAAGAGCAGCTCCCTGGCGAAGTGTACCGCCCGGGCGCCGTCGTCCGTGCCTATGTGCTGAAGTGCGAGAAGAAGGGCAGCCGTCTGCGCATCGTCCTCTCGCGCACCCACGCCAACTTCGTCCGCGAACTGTTCCGCGCCGAGATCCCCGAGATCGCCGACGGCCTGATCGAAGTGAAGGGCATCGTGCGCGAGCCCGGTCGCCGCACCAAGATCGCCGTTGCCTCGAATGACCCCCGGATCGACCCGGTTGGTTCCTGTGTCGGCATGCGCGGCAGCCGCATCTCAAAGGTCACTGACGAACTTGGCGGCGAGAAGATCGACATCATCCCATGGGCCGAGGATTCGGCCCAGTACATCGAGAACTCGCTCAAGCCGGCACGCATCCTGCGCATCAGCTACGACCACTTCCGCGACCGCGCCCGCGTCGTGGTGTCGCAGGACCAGCTCCCGCTGGCGATCGGCAAGGCCGGTCAGAACGTCCGCCTGTCAGCCCGCTTGACCCGCTACAAGATTGACGTGATGAGCGAAGAGGCCCAGACCGAGAAGCGGCAGAAGGGCAGTGAAGAGCTGCAGCTCCTGATCACCGCCGGTTTGCTCGACGACTTCCTGCGTGAAACCTTCCTCGACAACCACCTGGATGCCCTCTCGGTGCTGGCGGCCCAGTCACCTGAACGCCTGGTTGAAGGCCTGCAGGGTGCTCCGGTCGATGCCGACCTGGCAAGCAAACTGATTGCTAAGGCCGAAGAACTGCTCACCCCCGAGCAGCGCGCCGACAAGATCAAGCTGCTCGAGCAGCGCGCCGAGGCCGAGCGCCGTGCCCAGGAAGAGGAGGCGCGCGCCATCGCCGCCGCCGCCACTGCCGCCGCCCATCCGGTCGAAGGCCAGGCCGGTTGATCTGCCCATTTTCGATGCTTGAGCGCGGCCTGAATCGCGCCATCGTGTTCGCCCCAACGAGAACTGCATGAAGCTCGCCGAGCTGGCCAAGACCCACAACCTCGCCCTCGACCTCCTGGTCGAAGTGGTCGAGGTCGACCTGAAGATCAAGCTGACCAAGGGCACCGAATCGGTACTCAAGGAGGCTGAGGTCACGCGCATCCTGGCTTGTGACGGACTGGAGTTGGCTGACGGCAAGCCCTTCACCCCGATCATTGCCAAGGAATACGAAGAGAAGCATCAGAAGAAGCTCCAGGCCAAGAAGGGTCTGGAGACGCGCAAGAAGAAGGCAGAGGAAGAGGTCGCCAAGGCCAAGGTCGACGAAGAACGTCGTTTGGTCGATGAACGTAAGAAGCACGCCGAGGAGCTGGCCCGTCGCCAGGCCGAGGATGATGCCAAGCGTATCGCCGACGAGGCTGCCGAGCGCCGGCGCCTGGACGAGGATGAGCGCGTCCGTCAGGATCTCGATCGCCAGCGTATCGCAGCCGAAGAAGAGCTGCAGCGTCGCGAATCTGAAGCCAAGCGCATCTCCGATCAGCTGTCGGCCCACAAGGCCATTACGGCCGCCGCCCGTGAAGCCGCTCAGACGGTAGCCGCCGCCGCCGCTGCCCAGGCTGCGCCACCGGCTCCCGTCGAACCTGCCGCCACCGCGCCAGCGAACCCGCCGGCCGACCAGGTCACAGCGAATGCACCGATAGAACTGACCCCGACGTCCGAGCCGCCTAAGGCTGCCGCGTTGGTTCCCAAGCCTCCGACCCCGGTCGTCAAGGCCGCTGTGCCCTCTCCCGTGCTCAAGACCGTCGCAGGCGTCGGTTCGAAGCTGGCCAGCATGGCCAAGCAGACGCACGAGCGTGGCGATCATTCGAGCAAGACCATTCTGAAGCCGCCAGCTCCTCCAGCGGCGGCCGCGGGTGCGCCCGCCGCCAGCGATCAGCCGTTGTCGGCCGAAGACCGCCGTCGACTGATCCAGGCCAACATCCAGCGCAACATGGAGATGGCCAAGAAGGTTGCCGAAGCCAAGGCGGCCGCCAAGCGCCCCGGTTTCCGTACCATCGATCGCACCAAGACGCCTGGCGGTCCTGGTGGGCCCGCATCGCGCGGTCCTGGTGGTGGCCCGAACCGTGGACCCGGCGGCCCGAACCGTGGACCCGGCGGCCCGAACCGTGGGCCGAACCGCGGGCCCGCCCGTGGACCGACCAAGGACGGCAAGCCGGCTCCTGGCGAAGATCCGACCCAGCAAGAGGGCCATCTCACCCGGCGTCGCCTGCGTTCGTCGTTGGACGAGGACATCTCGGGTGTGACCGAGTTTTCGATCGCCGTGCCCTGCACTGTGCGCGAATTCTCCGAAGCTTCCGGCGTCAAAGTCAGCGTCATCATCGCCAAGCTGTTCATGGCTGGCATCATGGCCAACATCAACTCGGTGCTCGACAGGCCCGAGGTCGAGTTGCTGGCCCAGGAATTCAAGAAGACAGTCACCGTCACCGAGGCGAAGGACGCCGACGAGGAGATCGAGGCCGAGACCCAGATCGTCAACGTCGACAAGGACGAAGATCTCGCTCCGCGTCCGCCGGTGGTGGTCATCATGGGTCACGTCGATCACGGCAAAACCAGCCTGCTCGATGCGATTCGCAAGACCGAGATCGCCGCTGGCGAGGCTGGTGGCATCACCCAGCATATCGGTGCGTACACGGTCACCGCGCCCAACGGTATGGATGTGACGTTCATCGACACGCCCGGCCACCAGGCCTTCACCGAGATGCGCGCCCGCGGTTCGAAGATCACTGATATCGCAGTTATCGTCGTCGACGCGGTCGACGGCTGCATGCCGCAGACAATCGAAGCGATCAACCACGCCAAGGCCGCCGGACTCGCCATCGTCGTCGCGATGAACAAGTGCGACAAGCCGGAAGCCACTCCTGCAGCCCAGGAGACGGTCATCCGCCAGCTCGCCGAACAGGGCCTGCAGGCCGAGGAATGGGGCGGTGAGGTCGGGGTGGTGCGCACCAGTGCGCTGACCGGTCAGGGCATCGACGATCTGCTCTCGCGCCTAGCGCTTGAGACCGAAATCAAGGAACTGAAGGCCAACCACTTCGCCCCCGCATCGGGCGCCGTGCTCGAAGCCCATCGCAGTGACGGCCAGGGTGTCACCGCGACCTTCCTGGTGCAGCGCGGTTCGTTGGCGATCGGCGACGTGGTACTCGCCGGTACCGCTTACGGCCGAGTCCGCAGCCTGACCAACTGGAAGGGCGAGCGCGCCGAGCTAGCGGGTCCGTCGACGGCCGCTGAGGTCATCGGCCTCGATGAACTGCCGCGTGCTGGTGACAACTTCCGAGTCATGACCGACATCCCGGCCGCCTCTGAAGCCGCCGAGGTGCGTCGCCAGAAGCAGCGTGAACGCGAGTTGATGGCCAAGGCCAAGAACATCACCTCCTCCTCGATTCTCGGTGATATCGCCGATTCGAAGAAGAAGGAACTGCGTGTGGTCGTGAAAGCCGACGCGTCCGGTTCGCTGGAAGTGCTGCAGAAGACGATCAGCGATCTGACCAGCAAGGATGTTCGCGTGGCGATCATCCATAGCGGTGTCGGTGGCATCAACTCCAGCGACGTCACCCTGGCGGTCGCCAGTCGGGCGACGGTGCTCGGGTTCCACGTCGTGGCTGACAGCAAAGCGCGCATGATCGCCGACGACAACGGCGTCGACATCCGCAGTTACACGATCATTTACGAGCTGCTTGACGAGCTGAAGATGGCTGCTGCTGGCATGCTCGAGCCCGAGACGCGCGAGAACGTCATTGGCCACGCCGAAGTCAAAGCGACCTTCCAGATCTCGAATACCGGCGTCGTCGCCGGCCTGCGCATCGCCGACGGCCTGGCCCGTCGCGACGCCTTCATGCGTATCACGCGTGATTCGAACATTCTTCATGTCGGCAAGGTGGGATCCCTGCGCCGCTTCAAGGAAGACGTCAAAGAGGTCCGCGAAGGCTTCGAGTGCGGCTTGACCGTCGAAGGCTTCCAGGACATCAAGGTTGGCGATGTGATGGAGTTCTACGTGAAAGAGAAGGTCCCCAGGAAGGCAGCTGCGTCCTAGCGCATCGGGTCGCCCTTCCATCCTCATGCAGGATGGTTCGGACGACCTGACGCTGATCGGACGACCGGATAACCTATGCCAGCTCCTACCCGCCAGCAGCGCCTCACCTCGCTCCTCCACCGCGAGATCGCCACGGCGGTACGCGGCCTGGCTGATCCGCGTATCGGCATGGTCACCATCACCCGGGTCGAGATGACCGGCGACTTGCAGTCGGTGACGGCATACTGGACCGTGTTCGGCGGTGCGAAGGAACGCACCCTGGCCGAGCACGCCCTGGCCAGCGCCCGCGGCTTCATCCGCACGGGCTACGCCAAGGTCGTGCGCACGCGTCTGGTGCCCGACCTCCAATTCAGCTACGACGACCGCGAACAGAAGCGCGAGCGAATGAACGAGATCATCGGCCGCGCCAGGCGCACCGATGCTGACCATGGCGAGAAGCCAGAACCGCCAGCTGCCGATCCGACCGATCCAGTCATTGAAGACACGGACGATGCCTGAAGGCGCTGCCCCCAGGGTCGTGGTCGTCGGGACCGGATCATGGGGCACGGCGGCAGCCGCACTTGCCGCAGCCCGCTCGCCGGTCGTCCTGTGGGGCAGGGATCCTGCCAAGGTCGCGGAACTGGCGCGTACCAGGTGTCATCCGCATTGCGCGGATGCCATCTTTCCAGCAAGTATAACCCTCAGCAGTGATTCGGCCGTCATGGCCGACGCGGATCTGATTCTGTGGGCCGTGCCGACCCAGCACACCCGGGCGATGGCGCGCCAACTGCATCATGTTCCGCAGCACGTCCCCCTGGTGTCCCTGGCCAAGGGTCTTGAACAGGGTTCGCTGTTCCGGGTTAGTGAGATTTTGGCTGCTGAACTCGCGGGCCGTCCATTGGCCGTGCTGTCAGGACCGAGCCATGCCGTTGAGATCATCCGCGGGCTGCCGGCCTGCCTAGTCGCCGCCGGCGATCCGGCGACCTGCCATCAACTCGTCGAGGTGATGCATGGTCCACGCATGCGCATCTATACCTCGACTGACCTCATCGGGGTCGAGTTGTGCGGCGCGTTGAAGAATGTCATCGCTGTTGCCAGCGGGATGTGCGAAGGGCTTGGTCTGGGTGATAATGCCCGTGCCGCCCTAGTCGCTCGAGGACTGGCTGAAATGCGCCGGCTCGGACGCGCGATGGGAGCCCAGGATGCGACGTTTGCCGGGGTTGCTGGAGTGGGCGATTTAATGACGACCTGCTATGCGCCGCACGGCCGGAACCGTGCAATGGGCCTCGCGCTCGCCAGGGGAGAAAACCCCATGGACTTTCTGGCCCACATAAGCACCGTGGCCGAAGGTGCATGGACCTGCCGTGCGGCGGTCGAGCTCGGACGCCAAATGGGTGTCGAGTTGCCGATCGCATCCCAAGTGACGTCCGTCATCTGGGAGTCCGTTCCGGTCGCCCAGGCATTGCACCTGCTCCTTTCCCGTGCCCCTAAGGAAGATGACGCATGACTCGTCCAATCGTCCCCGTGATCCTCGCCCTCTGCGCCGCCGGCTCCGCCGCCGCCTTGGATCACGAGTTCGCCTTCGCCCCACTCGTTGTTGGCGCTGCTCCTGGAAGCACTTCTGACTACCACATTGCCGTCGAATCCGACGTCAAAAGTAAGTTGACCGATGACTACCGCGTGGTGGCTGACGACACCACGGTCGGCATCAACGGCGCCTTCCGGGCTTACGGTGCTGGTGTTACCCTGAATACCGACTGGGCTCTCGGCCAGAGCACCGACTATTCGCGCGATGACAATCTCAACAGCCCCGGTGAACTGCTGCGCACCGAGCTGAGGCTGGACTGGGTCATTGAGTTCCGCGATCCGCGTGATGCCGCCGTGCCGCTGTTGCAGATCATCCCATCGTTCGAATGGATCACTTACCCGAATCAGCGCGACGTCTATGCCGATGGCTACAACAACTACCTCAAGGATAAGCAGAAGTGGCTGGGTCTGGATGCGTGGTGGGCTCTGCCGGTCGAAGGCGTCGAAGTCGGCGGTGGATTCCAGCAGAACCTCTCTACCCAGTGGCGCGCCTTCCGTGCCGGTTTGGGCGCTCGGGAACTGATCCAATACAACACCGTTGACCTGTCATTCTGGCAGATGATCAACGCAGGTGACAGTGAATACCGACAGTTTGTCGGGGGCGAGGATAAGAGCGGCCTGACCACCGTCGTGCTCGGTGGACGCGCCACCCTGCCGATGATGTTCGAGGAGCTGTTCGGCTTCGTCGAGATCGAAGGCTCGTACTGGATGGACAAGGACATCCGCGACAATTACGGCGATAGCAACCAGGACAGCGGAAGCGTCGTCATCTCGTTCGGCGTGAACTGGCTGCCCCAGTAAGCGCATCCGCCGAGATCGGCAGATACAGCAAAACCCCCGTCGTTGACGGGGGTTTTTGCGTTGCTGGCTTGACGCTGCTGGGGGATAGTCCGACCAACGTCGACCTTGCTGGACTAGAAAACGCATTCGAATTCACAGGAGTCCCAGAGGGTCGAAGGAGCTGAGAGGAATGGGGCCTTCACCAACAGGGGATAACAGCTGGATTACGCTAGCCTTAACGCGCCGCTGTGTCTTTGCGCCAGCTGTTTAGCGAAATGCGGAAGGTAGGCTAACCGATGGTCCGGTTCTGCTCGTCGAGCAGCACGATCTTCGGGCGCACGGCGCGGGCCTCGGCGTCGTCCATGTATCCGAAGGCACAGACGATGATGCGGTCGGCTTTGTGAAACAGTCGAGCTGCAGCGCCATTGACCATCAATTGGCGGCTGCCGCGATCGCCGGAGATGATGTAGGTCTCGATGCGATTGCCGTTGTTGATGTTCAGCACCTGGATCTTCTGGTTCACCAGCATGCCAGCGGCATCAATCAGGTCCGGGTCGACGGTCAGGCTGCCCTCGTAGTCGAGGCGGCACTCGGTCACGGTGCCACGGTGCAGTTTGCCGGTCAGCATCTCGCGCAGCATGTCGCCACCTCGTCTAAAGACCGGGCCCGCCGCATGCGCGGCGGGCCCGGAGGAAAAATGCACAGCCAGATGACCCGGGACGCCTGCGGCCGCCTTATGGCTGCTCCCGTCAAGGCCTGACCAGATTCGGTAGCCACTGACTCCCGGGGTCCGGCTGTGCGGGGCGAACGATAGGAGGCGGATCCAGAGCGCAATGGAGTGTGCTGGACTGGAGAACCGGATCGTCATTGACACACAGAGGACACCGCCCGATCCGGCGACTTGGCCCGCTCCGCTCGCTGGCGAGCATGAACCGCGATGTACCGGTCGCTCGCCTGCCTGCTTGCCTGTCTCGCACTGCTCGTCCTGCCGGCCTGCGGCAGTCGCGCCGAGCGCAACGAGACGCGTGACGACCTGACCCGCTTTCGTCAAGCCCGAGTGGTCGAGTACGAACAGCTCAAGCGCGACCTCCGACGCTATGCCATCGACCAGAAGCTGCGCACCCAGGAATTGCCGATCGACGTCGCAGCCTTCCTCGAGTGGCGGCATCGTGAATGGTGGAACCTAACCGACGAGACAGCTGCCTTGTTTGCCTATGAAGGTGAGACGATCGCCAAGCTGGTTGACGACGCCGCCCGCTATTATGGCTATCAGGTGCAGAATTTTCCCAAGCTGGGTGATGACATTTCGAGGTTCTTCTCCTATTCGGATGTCGAGTGGAACCGCCTCGTCCGTGATGTGTGCATCTTCGTCGAATGGCAGAACCGTGAGTGGCTGCCGTTGCGCAAGGATATCCGTCAGGCCTACGAGTGGCTCGACTGGGAAGCGACTAACCTCTCGATCGACGTGCGCACATTCCTCGCTTGGCGTGACCGCGAAGGGCGACGCATGGTCAAGGCCAGTGACGCCTTCATGGAGTGGGAGCGTGGCCAGGGTGTCCGTCTGCGTCAGGATCTGCGCAGGTTCCGTGCCGCCGCTGCGCTTGATGGCCGGTACTTGGTCGTCGACTTCAATCGGTATGTCGCCTATGAGGTTCAGGCGATGCCACCCAGGCTGATCGCGGACGTCTATCGCTGGGCCCAGCTGCCGCCGTGGGAGTTGGCCCGGTTGAGAGACGACATCGCCCGCTTTGGCGAGGGCATTGGCGAGGATGCCCTCAAGCTGATCGACGATCTTGAGCGCTTCTTCCCGGCCCAGGTCGAAGCCCTGCCACGACTGGTGGCCGATGTCGACGATTTCTTTCGAGTATACGAACGTGAATGGGGTCCACTCCAGGACGATGTCCGTCGCTATTGGCGCTCCAACGTCGGGCTCGGCATTCTGCTGCGCGCCGACATGGATCGCTTCTTCATTGAACATGGTAGGACCGAGACCGCCGAGCTGAACGCCGATATGCGCCGGTTCGTGCATTATGCCGGCAAGGAATGGAAGGACTTCCGGGCGGCCCTCGCCCGCTTTATGTGGGATGATTCGTATCGCGCCTTTGGCGACCGCAGCGTTCCGATGGCCGGCGATGCTGGTCGTCCGGTGTTCGAGGATCCCCGGACAACTCCGGCACGCGGCTACGACGCCGGCAACGAGTAAGGGCGTCTCCGATTACGGCGGGCTCCCCGTGATCACGCGATGTTCGGTGTGTACCGACCCCGAGTAGCATTGTGCGGCGATGGATTAGCCTGCCGCCATGCCTGATGGCCCGGACGGCCTAGATCCGTTGCCGCCACCGACCGCCACCGCGGTCGTCGATGACGGCACGCCTGCGGGCGACCTGGGTATCACCGTTTCGCTCGACCAGTTCAATGGTCCCATGGACCTGCTGCTGTACCTGGTCAGGCGAGCTGAAGTCGACATCACCGATCTGCCGGTCACCGTTATTGCCGACCAGTTTGCCGCGTGGGTTGCCGCCGCCGCCGGCACCACCCTCGATCTTGAGGCGGCCGGCGATTTCGTCGTCCTGGCTGCCACCCTGTTGGAGATCAAGGCGCGCATGGTCGCTCCGCCTCCAGAGGGAACCGAAGTTGCCGATGATGGTGAGGACGCTTTCGATCCGCGCACCGGGCTGATCCGCAAACTGCTGGTCTACCGCGCCGCCAAAGAGGCGGCCTTCGATCTTGATCACCGCGATGATGCCCAGCGCCTACGGCACCACCGCGGGCATCGCGAAGTGGTGCCGGACGACGCGTCAGAGATCGATGCCTGGGAACTCAAGGATGTCGGTCCAGGCACGATTGCGAACCTGTGGTTCGACCTGCTCAAGCGCATCGACGGGCTTGGTCCGCGTACGGTCCTCGTTGATGATGTGCCAATGGTCGTGCGCATGGCCCAGGTGGTTGAGGACATGCGCAGTCGCGGCGAGGGTCGGCTGTCCGAATTGTTCACCATCGACAATGGGCCAATCGCGCGCGTCGGCATCGTCATGGCGGTGCTGGAGTGTACCCGTCAGCGCATACTGCGGGTCAACCAGGCCGAGCAGTATGGCGATGTGCGAATCGCTTTCCGTCCCGAGGACGACCGGGCAGTCGGCTCCGGAGATCCTGGTCCACCGGACACGCTGCCCAAACGTCAGCGCCGGCCGCCTCTGGTGACCTGGGATGGCGCGGCTGCGCCCGACAGCGACGCGCCGCTGGGTGACGAGGATCCGACCGCAGAAAACGAAGAACAGCGTTTCCTGCGCGAACTGGAATCGACGGTAGGCGTCGAGCGTCTGCTCCACCGGGCCGCCGATCTGGAACGCGGCTTCATCAGTTGGTGGGAAGAAACCCATCCAGGCGAACCGTTGCCACATGGCGTGGTCAAACCAGAGCCGCCACCACCGCTACCTCCTCCACCAGAGGCGAAGCCTATGGTAGTGGCATCATCCACAGATGCGCCAGTCAAGCCCAGGCGTCAGCCCAAAACCCCAGCGCTGCCGACTGAGGCCGTTCCTGCTATCCCTGCAGCGGCAATCGTCGCGGCGACTCCAGCCGCCGAAGCGCCGGAAATTCCGCTGCCACAGCCAGGGTCACCGAGCATCATTCCCGACTTTCCGGCTGGAGTCATCGAGGCGACGCCATCACCGGCTGCAGAGCCGATCGCGCAGCGGGGCCAGGCGACTCCTTCGTTCGACATCGTTCCTCTGGTGGTTGAACACGCGGTAGTCGTCCCAGAGGTCGTTCACGTCGTCGATGCTCCAGCCACCGTCGAAGCACTAACGCCTAGCAACCCTCCTGCCGAAGTACCTGAAGCCGTCGTGTTGCCTGGGCCTGAGATCATCGATGTCGCCGAACCGTCCGTGACCGCGATCCAGTCGGTGACAGAAGCGACGGAGTCGGCCACGGCAGCCCACGTGGAGGTGGCGACTGCATCACCGACGGCTGTCGAAGCGTCGGCTCCCGTCAACGCGGCGGTCGCGCCGATTGAGCCAAGCTCGGAGTCGTTGTCCGAGTCCGCTGGGCAAGACCTAGCCGGAGCCCATGATGCTATCGCTCCAAACGCCGATCCGGTTCTTACGCTGACACCAGAAGAACCCGTGATTGCAGCGCTTCCCGAGGACGTTGTAGCTTCCGTGACACGGGATGTCGTTGCCGAGATTCCGCCTGTGCCAGAGCCGGAACCCCTGTCGGAGCCCGTGTCCGCCTCAGGTGAAGCTGACCGGCACGAGTCGTCCATTGGCGCTTCCTTCGAATCCAATGACAGCGTGTTCTCATTGGAAGCCGTCGCGATTCCGCCGATCCAGGATGTCGTTGCTGTCCCCCAGGCCGACGTCATCGAGCAACCGCCGTTTGTCGAACCGGTTGCGATGGTTTCTCCGCCGGCCGAGGCCATTGATTCGCCGGCCGTGGCGGCAGAACCGCTCGCTCACGATCCATCGCCAGTGGCTACGCCGAGGGCCGACAGCCCGTCGACTGCCGATCGGGCATCGCTCGTGGCCGGACCGCCTCCGGATCCGCTGCCTCCCCCACCGCCGCCGCCGCCGCCGCCCCCGCGACCGGTTCAGACAGCCAACACCCCGCCCACCCCAGCCATCCAGACCACCCCCAGCAAGCCCGCCCAAATGCCCCGCCCCCGCCACCTCAAGCTCGCCGCATTGACCGCCCTCTGGGTTGTGTCGACGGTCGGGCTCGTGGCGTGGTTCCAGCGGCCGGCGTCGGTGCTGACCATAAGCGGCCCGCATGACAGCGTGGTCGCCCGCGATGCCGAGATCAGCTGGGCGCTCAACCTGCCACTGGATGCCGAGCATCTCGCGGAAGCCAGCCTGCCGGTGGTTGATCCGCCAACTGCCGGTTCGGTCGCCTGGCGCGATGAGCGCACCTGTGTGTTCACGCCCGCGGGAGTGCTGCCTGCTGCCGGAAGCGTATCTGTGCGTTTCGACGACAAGCTGCGCGCCCGCGGTGGCTTCCGCTTCGATGCCAAGAACCTGCCCAGCCTGACCGTACGTACCCTGCCGGCCGTATCGGTGGCGGATCCGTCGATCTTGCTGCCCGCCTTTGGCGAGGGCCGGATTGACTTGGCGCTCAGTCGCGTTCCTGCCGATCCAGCTGCCCTGCTTGCCGCCGTGGCGATCAGCCCTGCCGTTTCCTTGCGCAAGGAAATCGTCGACGGCCACCTGCGCCTCAGTGGTCCTTTTGCTCCAGGGCAGACGTATCGCCTGACCGTTGCTGATACCGTGCCCGGGCGCGCCGACGATCGGCCGCTCGCGTGGCAGGGCGATATCGTCATGCCGCAGCGTACGCCGGGGGCTCGGCTGGCAGGGGGGGTCGGTCGGGTAGCCGCCATTGAGGCGGTCAATCTTGGTTGGGTTACGGTCGAGAATGCCGCTGGGGCGCGCGAGGTCGTGCGCTTCACCCCGGCTTTGGGCGATTCGCCGTCACGTGCTGAACTGCCGCCCTGGCTGCTGGGCGCTGGCGAAAATCATCTGCAGCTGCGCTGGCCAGGCGGATCCGGAGAGGTCACCATCACCCGCCATGACCTGCCGATGGTTCCGGCTGATGGTGCCCCGGCCCTGCTGGGCGGCACCCTGCCGGTGGTTTCGGTACGGTAAGTCGGCAGGATCCCGCGCGTGGACAGCCTCATTCCCGCATTGGCCCAGGCGGTCGCGACCCTCGAACGGATGGCGCCCAATGCCAGCGCCTACGCCCGACGCAACGCCGGCACCCAGGTACGCGTCGACGGATCGTCGGTGTCCTGCACCCCGTTGTCGCCTGACGCCGGCTTCACCTTGTCGGCGTGGACCGGCGATCGTTTTCTGGAAGTCAGCTGCGATGACCACTGTGTCGAGAAGGTGCGTGAGGCGACCCATCGGTTGGCCGACCGCATTCGCCACAGCCACGTCGAGTGGGACAGTCGCATGCCGCTGGCCACGCCGCTTGACCAGTCCTATGCGCAGCCGTTGGATCAGGACCCGCGCGAGATATCTGCCGCAACCAAGATCGAAGCAGCTCGCGCCCTGCGTGCCGCCGTGCTGGTCGCGCCGCATGTCCGCGAGGCGGTTGGCATAGTTGGCGATGTGCATGCCGACATCGTCTACGTCGATCGTACCCGCAGGCTGTATCAGCGGCTCCACCGCGTGCGTCAGATCTGCATGGGGATCTTCGCGCGTGACGCGCACCAGGCCCAGTTGCACAGCGGCCGCGAAGCGATCGGCGGCTGGAACCAGCTGATCGATCCCGCCCTGGTCGCCGCCGAGGTGGTGCGGGATGGCCCGCGCATCCTCGGCGCGCCGCGACTGTCCGACCCGGGCGAGCATACCTGCGTATTCGATGGCCATTTTGCCGGCATCTTCGCTCACGAAGCGTTCGGTCATGGCACCGAGCAGGATCTCTTCCTCAAGGACCGTTCACGCGGAGCCCAATTCCTAGGCAAGCGAGTCGCCTCCGAGCTGGTCGACATGTACGACGATCCCAGCAATGGCTGGGCGGCATCCTACTTCTTCGATGACGAAGGCACTCTGGCGAAGCCAACCTGTATCGTCGAGAAGGGCATTCTGGTAGCTGGCATCAATGATCGCCATAGCCAGGCCGAACTGGCCCGACGCGGCCAGCAGGTAGCGAAGACCGCCAATGGCCGGCGCGAAGCCTACGACCACAAGCCGTATACGCGCATGACCAACACCTTCTTCGGTCCCGGCACCGCTACGACCGACGAGTTGATTCGCGGGGTGGCCAAAGGTTATCTGCTGACTCACCCCAGTAACGGCATGGAGGATCCCAAGGGCTGGGGCATCCAGCTCGAAGGTTCGATGGCCGAGGAGATCCGCGATGGCCGGCTGACCGGCGCAGTGTTCAGCCCAGTGGTCGTCACCGGATCGGTGCCCAAGCTGCTGATGTCGGTTGATGGGGTCGGCCGCGATGTGGTCGAGGCCAGTCTGGGCACCTGTGGCAAGGGCTACAAGGAATGGGTCAAGGTCACCGATGGTGGCCCAGCCCTGCGACTGAAAGCGGTGATCGCATGAATAGTGTCGCTCGACCGTTCGTCCGCAGCTTCGGATGTCACGGAACGCGCTGACATGGATCTCCGACTCATCCAGAACGTCCTTTCTGCCCGCCACGAACTGGCTCAATGGCAGATCACCGAACTGCGCTCGCGTCGTCACGAGCGCTACCTGACCTTCCTCAAGTCCGAGTCGGAACGCGAAGCAACTTCGGTGCGTTGGCAGGTCTGGTTGGCGCTACCGGCGTCTGATGGCAAGCAGGGCGAAGCGTCGTTCACCGTCACCCCTGCGCATGGTGGGCCGGATCTGCGTAAGCTGCTGGTCGAGGCGGAAACCTCGGCGGCTGCCGCACCGAATCCGGCTTGGAAACTGCCTGGACCGGGCGATCCGGGTTCTGCGGCATCCTGGCGTGGCGGAGTAGTGGCATGCGAGGTCGCGGGTGGCGCCGCCGCTGGGGCGCAGATGGCCACCGCCAGCGACTTCCTCGCCGATCAGGTGGTGACGCGTGATCCCGGTAAGGCGCTCGATGGCGCCGTTGCCACGTTTACCGACGCGGTTCGCGCGGCGCCGTGGACCAGGCCCAGCGCGCTGGAACTGTTCGTGCGCATCGAAGACCGCCGGTTGGTCAACTATCGTGGCCTCGACCTGTCCGAGCGTCGTACGCGCTGCTATGCCGAATTCGTCCTGCTGCACCGGCCGGATGGAGCGGATGACGAGCAGGAATTCTATGACCAGGTCGAGGCGCAGAGCCTGACTGATCTGCACCTTAGCAGGCGGGTTGCCGATGCCGCCGCCTGCCTGCGCGACGGCGCTGGCGCCGGTGTACCACCGGTTGGCAAGCTGCCGGTTGTGATCAGCGGCGATTACCTTGCAGGCCTGTTGTCGTGGTACGCCAGCCACGCGGATGCAGGTTTGCATGCCCGCAAGATCGCCGCTTTGGTCTTGGACGCCCCGGTGGTCGAACGCCGTGGTGGTGACCCGCTGGTACTCACCAGCGATGCGACGGTGCCCAGCTTGGCGGCGTATCGCTTCGATGAGCATGGCTACGCCGCCGCACGCCAGGACCTGGTGCAGGACGGCGTGCTCGCAGCCCTGCACGGCAGCGGTCGGTGGATGCAGGTGCTTGGTCGGGTGCCGCGTGGACAACTGGCCACCCTGGTTGCACCGGCCGGGTCGACTCCATTGGTGGACCTTCGCAAGGGCGCTCTGGAAGTGGTGCGCTTCAGCGATTTCCATCCGCGTCATGACACGGGTGCATTCTCTGGCGAGATCCGCTTTGCTTGGTGGCACGCGCCGGATGGCAGTCGTCGTGCCGTACGCGGCGGCAGCGTCTCAGGCGTCCTGCGTGAAGCGATGGGCGATGTCCGTTTCAGCCGCGAGACAGCCACGGTGGGTGGCTGCAGCGGTCCGCAGGCGGCCCGGATCGTAGTGACCGTCGCGGTGTAATCCCGGGGTTATCCCCGGAAGCGTAGCCACACGGCGTGCCGACCCGACTGCACCTGGATCACGCCTTCGCGCAGCGCAGCGAGTTTGGCGGCATCGTCCGCGGTCGTCAGCTTGCCCAGACCACGTTCGGCCAGAATGCGGTCGCCGGGCGAGATCCCACCGTCGGCGGACAGCCCTCCGGTTTCAACTTGGACGATGATCAATCCCTGGGCATCTGGATGGACCCGGCAGCCCAGGTTGGGCAAGGGGATCGCCCGGGTGATCAAGGCCTCTGCCGCCTTGGCCAGGGCGCGATCGATCTCGGCGCGATCAGCGACGCGCACCTGCAGGCTTAAACGGGTGCCGCCGCGCCATAGGCCAAGCGTCACCTGGTCGCCTGGTCGATGGGCCGCAATCCGGCTGCGAAACTGTTGAATACTGGCGATCGGAGTGGTGCCGACGGTTAGCAGCACGTCGCCTTGGCGGACGCCGGCCTGCTCGGCCGGGGTGAGCGGATCGATGCCGGCCACACGAACGGTCTGGGCCGGAGGCAGGCCAAGGGCACGCGCGGCGTTGGCGTCGATCTCCTCAAGGCGCACGCCGAGGGCGCCACGGCGGACCTGCCCGGTGGCACGCAGGTCCTCGGCCACCCGTCGGGCGATGGCAGAGGGGATGGCGAAGCCTAGGCCGATGTTCGATCCGGTCCGCGAGACGATGTTCGAATTCACCCCGACGATACGTCCTTGGAGATCAACCAACGGACCGCCACTGTTGCCTGGGTTGATTGCCGTGTCGGTCTGGATGAAGGATTCGAAACCACCGACCGCTTCGTAGATTCCGGTCGAGCGGTCGGTGGCGCTGACGATGCCGGCCGAGGCGCTGTAGCCGACGCCCAGGGGGTAGCCGAGGGCGACCACCCAGTCGCCGACGTGGACCTGTTCGGAGTCGGCCCATTCGATCGCCGGCAGTCCACCGATCGGAATGCGGATCAGCGCCAGGTCGGATTGGACGTCGATGCCGACATAACTGGCGTCGGCCTCGCGGTTGTCGTGCAGCACCACGCGTAGGCGATCATATCCTGCCCAGCTGCCATCGCGTCGCTTTTGGAATCCGTTCTGGCCGTCGCTTTGCAGGACGACGTGTGAATTCGTCAGGATCCAAGTCTGTTCGGCATCGCTGGCGACGACGATGCCGGATCCTTCACCGGCATCGACCTCGCGAACCGACCGACCTCCCCAGGTCATGATCACCTGACGTTCCTTGGTCAGGATCGACACGACGCTGGGTCCGACGATCTCGTGCACGAGGTTGAAACAGCGTGACAGGCGCTGGCTTTCCGACGCCAGTTGGCGCAATTCGGCTCGAGCTTTGTCGCGGCCCGCGTCGTCGAGGCTGAACAAGCCCGAGACGCATAACGTCGTGATAGCAATGGCGGCAATCAACCGGGCAAGGACAGGGCTGAGCATGGTCTCAGCCTAGGACGGACTTCAGCCGAAAAAACGGAATCACCTCAGCGTAGATTAGCCGCGTCATCGCACCAGGCGTAGACATCGCGGCGATAGGTGCCGTAGAGCGCCGGTTCATTGCGATAGATCGATCGTCCAGCTTCAAGTGTCGGGAGATAGGCCGGGCCCTTGATCGGTTCCTTGGCGCCGATTTCCTGATGCTGGTTCCAGCTGGAGATGCGATAGGCGGGTCCGGGAGGCGGCGACGGCAATGGTGGTCCGTAGCTGGCGACCAGCAGAGTCGGTTCGTTGTGGCGGTCGTACGACGGTGTCTCGCGCAAGCCGACTAGGTCGGTCGGCTTCAGCACCACGCCTGGGGGGCGGCAGGGACGGTACGATAGGTCCGCTACGTCGATGGCGGGAGGTTGGCTAGGCAGCTGATGGACTTCGGCGTCCACGCCATGCACCTGGGAAAAGGGGCCGAACACTTCGTCAACCGAGGTCGGCTGATAACGGGCTTCCACTGCCGGATCGCAGCCCGAGAGGACCAGAGCGATGACGGCTAGAGGCAGCAGGGACGACGCCAGGCTGGGCATGGAAAGGATCCCACCCGCATGCAAGCGCGGGCCAAGGCCCAAGCATGGGGTGGCGGGCAGGCGAGTCAGACGCCGAAGCCGGGTGTCCAACCCCTTTCGCTGGCTGTCGGAACCCATAAGACCTCACACATGTCTGACGAGGTCGTTCGCACCACCGGCTTGGCCAAGGTCTATGCCGATTTCTGGGGTCGCCCCCGGGTTTCAGCCCTGGAGGGGCTGGATCTGACCATCGCCAAGGGCGAGGTGTTTGGCCTCCTCGGCCCCAACGGCTCGGGCAAAACGACCACTATCAAGCTGCTGCTCGGTCTGATCCGTCCGTCGCGGGGCGATGCCTTCGTCCTTGGTCGCGATCCCGGTGATCTGGCGGTGCGTGCGCGGGTCGGCTATCTGCCCGAAGAGACCTATCTGTGGAAGTTCCTGACCGCCGACGAGACCATGACATTCATCGGCCGGCTGTTCGGCTTGCCGGCGGCAGAGATCGCCAAGCGCAGTGATCGCCTGCTGAACCAGGTCGGTCTGGGTCACGCCCGTGGTCGACGGCTAGGTGAGTATTCGAAGGGCATGGCCCGCCGACTTGGCTTGGCGCAGGCGCTGATCAATGATCCCGAACTCGTCATCCTCGATGAGCCGACGAGTGGTCTCGATCCGGTCGGTTCGGCCGAGGTCAAAGACCTGATCATCGCGCTGAAGCAGTCCGGCAAGACCGTCCTGCTGTCCAGCCATCTACTTGCCGACGTTGAAGATGTCTGTGATCGGATCGCCATCCTGCATCGCGGCCGGCTAGCCGAGCAGGGACGTGTCCACGATCTGCTCGCCGATGACCAGCGACTGATGGTCGAGTTGCAATCGCCCGATGCCGCGACCATCGCGGCAGTGAAAGCCGCTGCTGGCGCCAGCCTCATCGGCGTCGCCCCGCCGCGCGAACGCCTTGAGCAGCGCTTCCGTCGTATCGTTGCGAAGAACAATGGAGACGGCGCGCGATGATCGCTGGTACGCTGGCCGTTGCGGCACTCAGCTGGCGGGAAGCGTGGCGCGGTCGGCTGTGGCTGGTGCCGGTGGCCGGAGCCCTGCTGATTGCCGTCCTGGCGCCTGGCGTCAGCGCTGCCGATCCAGGCGGCGCAGTCCGCCTGCTTGCCGCCGCATCCAGTGCCGCCGCCGGATTCTGCGGCATTCTCATGGCCGCCCTGGTGCCGGCAGCCCAGTTGACCCGCGATCTCGAAAGCCGCATTGCCCTTACCGCGTTTCCCAAGCCGCTGCCGCGCGTTGGTTGGCTGCTGGGTCGTTGGGCCGGTGCCGTGCTGCTGGCTGGTGCGGCCGGACTGTTCATTGCCGCTGCCGGATCACTGGCAGTGGCCTGGCGGGCGGGCGGCGTGCCCGAGATGCGCACCACCAAGGCCTCCGGTGAATTTGAACGTGTCACCGGACTGGGTGAAGCGGTAGCTGTGCCACAGGGTGCGACCCGTTTGGCCGGGCCGGCCGGTGATGGCGTGCGCTGGAGCTTCAGCGGTCTTGATCCGGCGGCGCGCGGTTACGAGCTGCTGGTCCAGGGCCGAGTCGGCTCGGCTGGCGGGGGCATCGTAGAGAGCGCTCCAGTGCGCGTGGTGGCGCTGGGTTCAGACGGCGCTGTCGTCCCGCTCAGCCTTGATCCGGCCAGCCCGTATGGCCGTCAGCCGCCGGACAGCGCCATGCCGGGTGCCAACTGCTGGTTGGCCGACCGCAACGCCGACCGCCGCAGCCTGGCTGCCGACTGGGCGCGTCTGGTCCTGCCTGAAGGTACCATCACGGCCGACGGTCGCCTAGTCATCCAGCTCACTCGACTGGATCCAGCGACCACCGTCCAGATCCAGACCGGCAGCTGCGTCGTTGCCGTGCCAGCCGGGTCGCAGCCAATGCATGCTGCCCGCGCTGTGCTGGCCGAATTGGCTGCTCCGGCCGTCATCGCCGCGGCTGCACTGCTGGTGGCATCGATCGCAACCTTGCCAGTCGCTTTGCTGGCCGCTCTGACCTTGGCATTCGCGGGCCATGCCCTGTGGGCTGTGCAGGAGACGCTGACCTGGGGTGATTCCGGCCGCGCCCTGTCCCGACTGTTGGGACTGATGTTGCAAGGGCTGCCCGACCTCGCAGCGACTGGTCAGGGGATACGATTGGCGGCCAGCGAGGCGGTTGGATGGTCGCAGGTCGGCCACGCCTGGCTCGGCGTTGCGCCGCATCTGGTCGTGCTGCTGGCGCTGGGCTGGTGGGCGTTGAGCAGGAGGCAGCTGTGAGCCTGTCATCCGATCGTCCCATCAACAAATCGTCTGGTCGGCCCTGGCGCCTGTTGGTGTTGGCTGCGGTGTTGCTCGTCGCCGCTCAGACCCTCTCGACGCTGGCCGCACCAAAGCGAGACGTCGCCGGTCTGGGTGGCCTGCCGCCGGGCGAGTTCGCTGGCACGCTGATGCTTGGCGGATTCCGCGGGCTGGCCTGCGATCTGCTCTGGTTACGCGCGGTCTCAGCGAAAGAAGCCGGCCGGTTCTATGAATCGGTCGCCTTGGCCGAAGCTATCACCCAGGTACAGCCGCGTTTCGCCGATGTCTGGCAGCACCTGGCGCATGATCTCGCCTACAACATCTCATTCGAGGCCGATGGCCCGGATCAGCGCTATAGCTGGTTTGTTGCCGGGGTTCGCGCCAATGCGCGCGGGGTTGATCGCAATCCCGGGGTCGAGCGCCTGATGCGCCACCTCGCCTGGATGTTCCATCACAAGGGCGACCTGTTCCACAGCCGGATCGAGGCCCAGGACTGGTCGGTGGTGATCAACCCGCTGCTCGCCCAGGTCCGTGAGCGCACTGGTGACACCCAGCGCGCTGCCGATCTGCCGAGTGGACCCGGCAACTCGAACTTCGCCATCGCTCATCGCTTGTATGCCGCCAGCATCGCTCTTGGCGAGGCCGACGAACGGGCCAAGCGCGGCCGTCCACCTGCCTTCGTGCGGCGCATGGCGGCGCATACTTTGGACGCCGACGGCAACCGGTTGCGCAATCGTGGTGATCATCTTGATGCCGTTCGGGCCTGGATCGCCTCGGGCGAGGAATGGCAGCGGGTCCAGAACTGGATGGATGCCCCAGCATTGAACGAAGGCGACCGCCGGGCACGCAATTCGACCGGCGAGGTACTCGGTCGTTCCGAAGGCCGCATCCGTCGCAAGGCAGCCGATCTTGCGCTCATGCTCGCTCCTGACTCGGCCAGCGGTCGGCAGGCCGCCGACGCCATCATGGCCCGACATTGGGACGAGGCGCGCACGCTCCTGGCGACTTCCGGATGGAAGCGCACCGCTGGTTTTGACGGACGCATTCGCTGGCTCGATGAGTGAGCAGAGCGCTTCTGGTATCGCAGGTATAGCGGTCGCCGTCGGCAAATTCGATGCCCTGCATGTTGGCCATCGCGCCCTGGTCGCTCGGGCTGCGCAGTTGGGAACGCCGTGTCTGCTGCGTCTGACCGGTCTGGCCGAAGCTTTCGGCTGGCCAGCGCGGATGCCGCTGATTGCTGAAGATGATCGGAGCCGGGTGTTGGCGGACTGGCCGGGCAATCCTCGCGAGATCGCTGCCGATATCCGTGAACTACGTGGATTGGATGCCGGCGGATTCGTCGACTGGCTGGTGCGCACCAGGCACTCCACGGCGCTGGTGGTCGGAGCTGATTTCCGCTGTGGTCGTGGCCGTTCGGCAGGTGTGGCCGAACTCGCCCCACTGTGCCTCTCCCGCGGCATGACCCTCACCGTGGTCGATCCGATCCAGGTCAGTGGACAGCCGGCGAGCAGCAGCCGGGTGCGTGCCGCCCTCGCCGAGGGCGATGTGCTAGTTGCCTCGGCCTGTCTTGGCCGACCGCATCGGCTGGTGGGAACCGTCGAGCGTGGTGATGGACGCGGACGTACGATTGGGTTTCCGACCGCGAATCTCGGCTTGCCGCGGTGCCAGGTGCCTGGCAACGGGGTCTACGCCGCACGGGCCTGGCTGGACGGCCGCTCGTGGCCAGCTGCAGTGAACATCGGTGTGCTACCAACCATCGGAGATGCGCGTGCGCTGACCGTCGAGGCACACCTAATTGGTTTTGTCGGGGAGTGCTATGGATCCGATATCGGTCTGGATCTGCTGGGCCGCATCAGGGCCGAACAGCGCTTCGCGTCATTAGACGATGTGCGTCGGCAGATAGCCACCGATGTGGCGCAGGTTGCGTCGTTGGTAGGATAGGTGTTGGATGAAATGAAAGGAACAGCCTGGCGGCGTCCCAATCGGACAGTGAAGGACTGTCCATACCAGTAGTCGCTCCATGGCGGTGCGTACCAGGCGTCCGTGCGGAATTTGAAGTAGGACACTTGAGGCCCGTGCACGATGTCTACAACCGCGTGTAGCCTCCTTCGTAATCATGTAAGATCATATTATATATAAACTTACACTAGTTGTACAAGCTTGCCTTTGCGCGATCTGTTAGGGCGCGTTCTATATACTAGAACTATTATAGTTCCAACATATAGAACACATGAACAACACCCTCGCCAACGGCCTCCGTCTGCTCGACCTACTCAGCGCCACCGCTGAGTCCTTCGCCGTCACCGATCTCGCGGCCCGCCTCGGGGTACCGAAGAGCCACGCCCATCGCCTGCTGCAGACCCTGGTCGAGCAGGGCTACGCGGTACAGGACGAGGATCGCCGCTACCGCATCGGCATGGAGCCGCTGGTGGTCAGCAAGGCGCTGCTTGCCAACCATCCGCTGCGCCGGGCCGCCCGACCCATCCTGCACCGCTTGGCGGTCGCGACCGGCCTGGACGCGATTGTCAGCATCCCGCATCGTGGCGGGTCGGCGCTGGTCCTGGCCGCGGTTCATCCCGACGGTGAGCAGCGCGATCCGGGAAGCGCGATCGGCAACCGCCTGCGCTATCCTGGCTCGGCCAGCGGCACCCTGCTGGCCGCCCTGATCGATGGATTCGCCGACCCGTCGGCAATGCCGGCCGACGATCACGCCGCGATCGTCCGCGACCGTTTCGTCTGGCTGGACCCAAGCCAGCGCGCCGAGACCAACGCGATGGCGGCGGCGGTCAGCGATCTTGCCGGGGTAGTCGTCGGCGTCCTTGGCATCTCTGGCCCGCGCCGCCGCTTCGCCGAGATCCATGCCGAGGCCCGTATAGAGCTGCGCGCCGCCGCCGAGCTTGTCGCCGTCGCCCTGTCCACCGTCAACCGCCCGAACACCTGAGGAGCCGCCATGTCTGCCACCGCCATCGCCCCGCGTCCCGCCTTCATCCAGGACGGCTACGTCGAGGAGTTCCGCGAGCGCGGCTACTGCATCCTGCGCGGCGTCTTCAACCCGGCCGAGATCGCCGAACTGAAGCAGGCCTTCGACCGGACCTACGCCGAGGGCATGCGCCACCACGCGACCTGGCGGCACCAGAACCGGCTCATGTGGGTCCTCGAGCATCCCAAGGTCGGGCGCTATGTCAGCGGCTGCCAGTGGCAGTCGTGGGTCGATCCGGTGCTCGACCGGGTGCGCACTGATCCGCGCATGCTCGCAATCCTTAAGCCGCTGATCGGCGACCACCTCAACCAGATTATCAACCAGATGCACTGGAAGACGCCGGGCACCGACCAGAACTGGCCGCTGCACCAGGACGTGCGTTCGCGCACCCCGGCGCACAGTTTCCGCGAGTTGGCCACCAGCTACGTGCAGACCGGGCTGGCGATCGACCGCCACTGGGCCGGAAATGGCGCGATGAAGATTCTCCCCGGCAGCCAACGGCGCGGAAATCTCGGGATCGAGGGCATTGCCAAGGGTCCTATGGACGACCGCGTCGAGGCGATCCGCACCGTCGGGCAGGACCCGAAACAGCTGATCGACGTCGAGATGGAAGAGGGCGACGTGGCGCTGTGGGGCCCCTATTTGATCCACGGAGGCGGCATCAACACGACCGCCGACAACCAGCGCCGGCTCTACATCAACGGCTACGTCACAGCGGCGAACTGCGACCGCGGCCAGCCGGTCTTCCATCACGGCGAGCCGCTGCCGCTGCGCATTCCGGCCATGGTCCAATTCGAGGAATTACACGCCCGTCCGGATCCGCACTACCCTAGCGACCGCGCCTCGACCCTGCAGCGCGATTGAGGTCGATGGAAGAGGCGAGTTAAGGTTAGTCTTTAACTGTCGCTACCGTGAGTTCGAACGTGGGTCGGTGAGCGCTAAGATCATCCTGCCTCAAGGAGCAGATGGAAGAGATGACAGTTCAGCCGCCTCCTGCGCGCTTCCCGTAGACCGTATCGGCATACTGCTTGGCCAATAAGGCTAGCCCCTGCTCAGCCGACAGCTGGTCCGATGGCTTGGAGCTCGCCTTCAGTTTTACACATTTCCTCCAGACGTCACGCGCTGTCAATTCCTTCTTCATCGCTTTGTCCTTGTTCATGTCTTTCAGTCGGGCGATCACGCTCTTGAGATCGAAACCATCATATCGCACCAGTAGTGATTCCAGGGACTCATACGCTGCCATGTCGGACGGCGCGGAGATCAATCGGTCGCGTTCCGGCTCGAATACTCCACGCACCGACGCTGCGACCTTGGCGACCTCGGCCTTCAGAATCTCATCCTTCTTCTTAGCGACCTGGACTTCGGCAGCGACTAGGCTGCGGATGGCTTGCGGCCGGTCGCGTTCGCACGCCCACCACAGCTCCTTGGAGGCAGGCATAGTTAGATCATCGACAGGATAACGAAAAACACCTACCTGGGGATTGGCGGCAAGGCGGGAGACCAAGGCGACATCCTCGTTGGACATTTTCAGGTAATCGGTGCGGCCATCCGGCAAGCGCATGCGACCCTGGAAGATGTTATTCAATGATACCTTCATGCGGTTCCGAGGATCGTAGCCGACAGCTGCCCCAACATAGCCGTGCGTTTTGGCCCATTCGACGAGCACATCACCCGAGAGGTCCGGAGTGATGCAGTAGAGCCGGATAGACTTCTGTTGTTTTTCGATTTCGGCATCGATCGCTTTGGCGGTGCCATTCATGTACGCGCCAGCGCGAGGGCAGTGGCCGCAGAAGTAGATCACCACGACACTACCTATGGCAGTATCTGTGCCACCTCGGTTGAGACCATCGCTCCACACTACTCCTTCAAGCAGATCAGCTTCGCCAGCTCGAAGCAGGGAAACGCAGATCAATGCCGTAAGCAGTAGGCGGCTAGACATGAGAGACCTCCGAATTAATACACCCTAGATTGCCAGAGCGCGGCGTACAACGGCAAATACATCGCACATTTAGACGTACAGAACATGCAACCACGGTTACACGCAGCGGATGACGACGAGTTAAGGACAGTTCTTAACTGTCGTCGAATCAGCCGGCCTGGCTCCAGGCTTGAACCAGCCGTCCGTCCCTACGGCTGTCCACCTCTGCCTGCACCCGGGCCGCGATGGCCGGCCGATCACGATACAGGCGCAGACCCTTGACCGCCGCCATCGCCTGCTCGGCATCACTGTCGGTAAGCAAACCGAGCAGCGTCTCGGCCGCGGCCTCGCTGCGTTGCAGGGCGATGGCATCGATCAAAGTGCGGCACAGCTGGCGGTCTGCGGTCTGCCGCAGCAATGCACGTAGCGGGTCCAGGGCCTCGGGCAGGCGCGAGCCGCCGAGCGCCAGGGCGATGCCTCCGACGACGGCGCGGTCGTCGTGGCGCAGCAACGGCACGACCAGCGGCACGGCCTCGGCCCCTTCGCAGGCGAGCAGGGCGGCGGCATAGTCGGCCAGGACGTCGACATCCGCGTCTCCGACCACCAGGCGCAGACGCAGCAGCAGGGCGGCGCGTTCACCGCCGATGGCTCCGAGCATCTGCGCCGCCGCGCCGCGCACCTCGCCAACCAGGTCGGTCAATAGCTCGCCAAGCAACCGGTACAAGCCGTGGTGGCCCAGTCTGACCAACGCCTGCGCCGCGCGAATGCGCAGCGGCGGGGCGCTGTCCTGGCTGCTGCCCCACACCGGCTCCATCTGCACATAGCGGGCGGCGCGCAGGAACAGCTCCGCCTCGCCGCAGCCCAGTTCGTCAAGCGCAGAGATCAGCGCCAGCTTGCCCCGGCACTGCGGATCGCGGTCACCTGGATCGACATACAGCCGGTCGAGGGCGGTTCGTAGCGCCGCATCGAAACCATCGAGCCGGTGCGCCACGATCGCGCGGGCCGCGGGGGCGATGACCAGGCCGCTGGCGTGGCCGAGCGCCTTGTCGATGCCCGCGAGCAGGGCCGGTCCGGGCGGCATCTGGCGCAGGGCCTCGGCAGCGTGCAGATCGACCTCGAAGCGGTTGCTCCTCGCCATACGCGGCATGCTACACGCGTGGCGACGGACGCGCCAGCCAGGCGCGCGCCCGAGTGGCCTCAGATCCCTTCGAGGACCGGCGCCGCCAGGATGCCGTACGGGCGCAGCTGGTACTCGTAGGCCCAGCCGTCGCCGCCGGTGCGCCAGGAATCGGGACCCCACCAGCGGCGCCAGGATTCGCGGCAGTGCACCGCGCCGAAGGCGTTACGGCGGTTGCCGAACACGGTGATGGCGAGCTCGTGCCGGCCGGCGGCGAGCTCGCCGAGGTCGAGACGCCAGGGTGGCAACCAGATGCGCCCGGCGTCTCGGCCGTCGAGATCGACTTTGGCCAGCGGCGCGCCGAGGTGCGGCAGGCCCAGGCGCCGGTGGCCGCCGCCCTGCACGCTGCAGCGGTAGGTGACATTGCCGGCGTAAAACGGCAGCCCCTGGTGCGTCCAGTCGCCAAAGGCGAGGCGGCGCACCGGCGCGGTGATCACCGCGCGGCGTCCCTCGATACGCACGCCGAAGTCGCCAAGCAGGTACACCCACTCCAAACCGCTCTTGCGGGTGTAGGAGCGGATAATCTCAAGCGTGTGCGTGCCGACGGTCAGTGCTGGCAACTCGATCAGGCGGATGTCCTCGTCGACCCACCAGTCGACCTCGCGATTGGCGACCTCGGCGCCGTCGAGGAGGAAGCGCACCCCCGCCGGCTGTTCGATGGCCAGGCGTGGCGCGGCTACCGCCGCCTCGCAGCGCACGGTGAAGCGCAGCGCGACATCGCCAAGCACCGGCGCCGGTGCGGTGTCGGTGTAGGGCTGAGCCATGTGGCCTTCGCGCTCGGGACAGCCGAGGGCGCGGCGCACGGTGTTGTCGAGCCGGAGGATCTCCTCGGCCGGCTGCCAGGCGCCGGAGCCGGCGCGCCATTCAGCCTGATCGAGCAGCAGTACATTGGGCTCGGACAGCTCGACCGCGCAGGGGTCGTCGAGCACGCCCATGGCCTGCCACGTCGGCTGGGCCGGCGGCGGCGCCGTGACGGTAGCGGCGGCCGGTGTGCAGCTGAGCAAGGCGTGGCCGCAGGCCGGCAGGTCGATCGCCACCTCGGTCCAGCCGCTGGCGTGACTCACTGGCAGGTCGGCAGTGGTGCCGGCCATGGTGTCCAGAGTGCGCACCGACCAAGTGCCGCGCACGCGGATGCGCGCCCCGCCCCACACTGCATTGCGCTCGTTGTTGTTGCACACGAAGAGGTGGCGGACGGCGCCGTCGTCGCGGCTCTGGGTCAGCACGGTCGAAGCGGGAGCCCCATCAGACTGCAGCACCGCGAGATCGCGCACCGGCTCCAGCACCGCGAGGAGCGCCGCCTTCTCGCA
>JBBQCI010000007.1:0-73006 GCA_038318565.1 Planctomycetota bacterium | reverse complement strand
GCAACCCACACGGTGCCGACCGGCAGGGCCGAGGTACCGCCATCAGGACCGGCCAGGCCGGTGGTGGCGATGGCGATGGTGGCGCCGGCGAGTTGGCGCATGCCCTCGGCCATGGCGCGGGCCACCGCTTCGCTGACCACGCCATCGCGGGCAATGAGCTCGGCCGGGACGCCGAGCCGGGCAGTCTTGACCTCGGCATGGTAGGCGATCAGCGATTCACGCACGATTGCCGAGGCACCAGGTTGGGCGAGTAGTTGGGCGGCGGCATGCCCAGCCGTGCAGCTTTCGGCACAGGCGATGGTGCCGCCCTGCGCCTGCAGTTGGTGCAACAGGCTGGCGGCCAACCCGGGCTTGGGCAACAGCCAGGGGCGTAGCGGTTGGCGTAGTGCGGCGATGTGTTTGCGCACCTGCGCTGGGGTGCCGACAGCGCGCAACGTAATGTGGCCGAGTTCACTGACCGTGATGCCGACCAGCGGCTCGCGCTCGGAAAGTAGGCCAGGGATGCGTTCTTGGGCAGCCGATTCGCCGAGGCCGGCGAACCACAGTTCGCTCATAGTCGGGGCGCGCAGACCGTGGACCAGGCGCGGCAGCTGCTTCAGCACCCGGCCAAGCATCGCTGCCATCTCGTGCGGCACACCTGGCAGGCAAGCGACCCAGCACGGGCCGACCCGGCCGAGCAGGCCCGGTGCGGTGCCGCGGTCATTGACCAGCAGTTCGGCCGCTTCGGGGAAGAGGGCCTGGCGGTGGTTGACTGCGGGCACCGGAACGCCCGGACGATGCTGGGCGTACCAGCGCGTGACCTGGCGCCAAGCGGTGGCGCGTTCGCGCAGTGGTGAGCGCATCGCCTTGGCGAGCGCGTGCCGCGTGCGGTCGTCCTCGGTCGGGCCCAGTCCGCCGGTGCATACCACCAGGCTCGCTCCGCGGCTCGCCGTGCGTATGGCGGCGACGATCGCAGCTTCACCGTCTCCGCAGCTGCGCGCGTAGTCGACCTCCAAGCCGGCGTCGGACAGTCGCTGCGCCACTAGCGCACTGTTTGAGTCGACGGTGCGGCCGAGAATCAGTTCGTCGCCGATGGCGAGAATGCGGGCGATGGGCATTGCCAAGACATCATGGTCCGCACCTGCGGGCAAGGGGGAACACTACATCTTTCATCCGTACGTCGATGCGATATCCGGCCGTCAGATCTACGGTCGATAGCGGTCTGGTGCTCAGCGCCCGCCGCACAGGAGCCGGTCAGCGCACCCGACTCGGCGGTAGGCCAAAGCACTGGACGAAGGCGCGCGAGAAATGCGCAGGATCGCTGAAACCGACTTCGTCGGCGACGGCGGCGACGCTGAGGCCGGCCTGCAGTCGGGACAGGGCGTGATGCAAACGCAATCGACGCAAATGTTGGTAAGGACTTTCCAGGGCGAAGCGGCGGTACAGCCGGCACAGGTAGCTCGGCTCGATGCTGCACATGGCGGCAACGGCGGCCTGCGTGCGCAGCTCCAGGAAGCGCTCCTCGATGACGTGACGACAACGCCGGTAGGTGACCAGGGCGCCCGAATCGCCATCATCGGCAGGTAGGGCCTCGTGGGCTAGTCGCAGGGCAAGGTACGAGACGATGATGCTGCACGCTTGGCTGCGGTTGGCCGCATTGCCTTCACCCCAGCGGATCGCCTGTTCGAGGATGTCGATGATCGGCAGCGGATCAGCGACCACGGCGACCGAACCCGGCGTCAGGTGGGCAGTGGCAAGCAGTCCCGCCGCGTCTCGTCCGCTGATGGTGAGAAAGTATTTTCGTAGCACCGCGCGCGGGTCGGTGGTGACGCGGACCGGCACGCCCGGGCCGTAGGCGAACAGCGTACCCGGCACCAGCCGGTAGCGGCGCCCCGCCAGGTCGAGTGTGCCCTCGCCGCCGGCGACGAACTCGACCAGTGGGCTGGGGAAGCCATCGCGCTCAATGCGGTAGTCGTGATCGACATGCTCGAAGCCGCCGCTGCGCACACCAAGTCGCGCGTCAAGATCCGCATCAGGGATCCAGAATCGGCGGGTTGATAGGACCTTGGTGCTGAAATACGGTGGTTCAGTGGACATCTTAGAAGAATGATGAGGACGAATAATGGCAAGTCGAGGACGATGGCGGGGATTCCAGGCCGCCCTGGACGAGCTAACGTCTCGCCACCCTCAGGAGCCCCACCATGTTCGCCAAGAAGTCCGCCGCCTCGGCCAAAGCCATCGTCACCGCTTCCGGCAGCTACGGCGAGCCGCTCGGCCCGATGCGTCCGTTCCCCGCCATCGGCATCCGCCCGACCATCGATGGCCGTCGCGACGGTGTGCGCGAATCGCTCGAAGGCCAGGTCCTAGCCATGGCCCAATCGGCTGCCGACCTGATCTCGTCGCAGCTGCAGTACCCCGATGGCAGCCCGGTGCGTTGCGTCATCGCCGAAACCTGCATCGGCGGCGCCGCCGAGGCTGCTGCGTGTGCGCGCCAGTTTGCCAAAGAAGGCGTCGGCGTGTCGCTGACGGTCACCCCGTGCTGGTGCTACGGCTCAGAGACGATGGATCTCGACCCGACCATGCCCAAGGCGGTGTGGGGCTTCAACGGCACCGAGCGTCCGGGCGCCGTCTACCTTGCGGCAGTGCTTGCTGCCCACGCCCAGAAGGGCGTGCCAGCCTTCGGCATCTATGGCCAGGACGTGCAGGACGCCGGCGACACCGACATCCCCGTCGATGTCGTAGCCAAGCTACTGCAGTTCATTCGTGCCGGTCTCGCCGTCGCGATGATGAAGGGCCGCAGCTACCTGTCGGTCGGCGGCACCTCGATGGGCATCGCTGGTTCGATCGTCAACCATGACTTCTTCCAGAAATACCTCGGCATGCGCGTCGAGAGCATCGACATGATCGAAGTCCTGCGCCGCATCGAGCGCGGCGTTGTTGATGCCGACGAGACCCAGCGCGCTCTCGCCTGGGTACAGAAGAACTGCAAGCCGGGCGTTGACGTCAACCCGCCCAAGCGCCAGCACACCCCGCAGCAGCGCGCCATGGAGATGAAGACCTGCGTGCAGATGACCCAGATCATCCGCGATCTGATGGTCGGTAATCCGCGCCTGGCTGAGCTTGGCTTCGGCGAGGAGGCACTCGGCCACGACGCCATCGCCGGCGGCTTCCAGGGCCAGCGCCACTGGACTGATCACCTGCCCAATGGCGACTTCAGCGAAGCGATGCTGAACACCAGCTTCGACTGGAACGGCCCGCGCAGTCCGTACGTCGTCGCCACCGAGAACGACAGCCTCAACGCTGTGCCGATGCTGTTCGGCCGCCTGCTCACCAACACCGCGCAGATTTTCGCTGACGTGCGCACCTACTGGTCGCCTGCCGCGGTGAAGCGTGTCACCGGCCACAAGCTGCAAGGCCAGGCCAAGAACGGCATCATCCACCTGATCAACTCCGGCCCCGCCGCCCTCGACGGCATTGGCGCGATGAAGCGCAAGGGCAAGCCGGCCTTCAAGCACCACTGGGAGATCACCGAGGCCGACATCAGCGCGACCATGAAGGAGGTCACGTGGTGCCCGGCGGTCGACGAGTACTTCCGCGGCGGCGGCTTCTCGACCAGCTACAAGACGCTGGGTGGCATCCCGGTCACCATGACCCGCCTCAGTCTGGTCGACGGGCTCGGCCCGATCCTCCAGGTCATCGAAGGCTGGACGGTCGAACTGCCGACCAAGGCCCACCAGACCCTAGACGGCCGCACCAATCCGACCTGGCCAACCACCTGGTTCGCGCCGCGTCTGACCGCCACTGGTCCGACCAGCACGGTCTACGGCATCATGGCCGGCTGGAGCGCCAATCACTGTGCGTTGACCTACGGTCATGTCGGCGGCGATTTCGCCGCCCTCGCCGCGCTGCTGCGCATCCCGGTGGCGATGCACAACCTGGGCGAGGAGCAGATCAATCGTCCGGCCTCGTGGGGTCTGTTCGGTGCCCAGGATGCCCAGGGTGCGGATTACCGCGCCTGCGCCGCCTACGGCCCGCTTTACAAGTGATGAGGTCCGTGCGCTTCGGGTGTTGCAGCCCGGAGCGTACGGTGTCCTGCTCTACAGAAGCCGGCTATCGTCGTCCGATTGGTCGCGCTGACCGCATAGCGCACGGTCGACTGCGCTGCGCACCTGCTCAAGGCTGAACGGCTTGCGCAGCTGACCGGCGATCTCGTTTCGCCAGCGATCGATGCCGCTGCCAGAACCAGTCCAGCCGCTAACCACAATGACCGGCGGCCAGCGCCGTTCGGGGTGCAGCTCGATGTGTTCGAGGACGCCCTGGCCGTCAATGCCGGGCATGCTCCAGTTGAGCATGATCAGGTCGATCTCTTCGCTGACCAGATGGTCGAGCGCTTGTTGGCCTTCCTTGGCCTCGAGCGCGACATGGCCGGCAGCGATCAGGTGTTCGCACAGCAGGCGGCGGATTTCTGGTTCGTCGTCAACCACCAGAACCCGGGCGCAGGGCGTCGTCGTGATCGTGGTGTTGGGGTTGAGACGTGGGGCATCGGATAGCGGTACAGTGACGGTGAACGTCGCACCGCATGCAGGCCGACTTTCAACGGCAATGCTGCCGGACATCTGGTCGACCAGGGTCTGGCAGACCGACAGACCCAGGCCGCTACCACGTAGCCACGGTTGGCCGTGCTGATCGGTGGCGTGCTCGCCTTTGGTCGAGAAGAACGGTTCGAAGATGCGGGTGGAGAGGGCCGGATCGATGCCCAGGCCGTTGTCGCGCACGGTTAGGACAGCCCTGCGGCCTTGGCGGGCCAGGGTCACCCAAATGCGCGGATCGTCGCGCCGGTCGACCGCATCGCAGGCGTTGAGCAGCAGGTTGAGCAGCACCTGGCCGAGCGCTCCGGCTGGGATGGTGGCGAAGATCGGCTGCTCGGGGATCTCGGCCGTCAGCGTGACGCGACGTTGGCGCAGCGAGCGGCGGGCCAGCGATAGCGTGGTGGTGGCGACCCGACCGACATCGACTATTTCGGTGGGTCCGCGTTCCGACCGCGAGAAGGCGAGCAGCGCATCGACGATGCCCTTTTCGCGGTCGACGGCATCGCGGATCTGGTCAAGTCGCCGGCGCGTATCGGCAGGCAGGTCGGCGCGGCGCAGGGCCATCTCAACGTTGCCCATGACTACGGCGTTGAGGTTATTGAACTCGTGGGCTACGCCGCCCGCCAGAGTGCCGATCGAGGCCATCCGCTCGGCCATCGCGGCTGACCGCTGGACCTGACCGAGAAGTTCCTCATCGGCCTTGCGCTGGGTGATGTCTCGTGACGAAGTCTGGATGGCGATCGGTCGGTTGGCCGCATCGCAGATCAGGTGGTTCACCGTCTCCAACCACACGTGGGTTCCGTCGACGCGCCGGAAACGGTAGGCGATGGTCATGCGCTGCTTGCCGGCCAGCAGGATGGCGTGGGATTCATTGCGGATCCGCGTAACGTCGTCTGTGTGGAAGAAATCGTAGGGGTCACGACCGACCAGTTCCTCGGGGCGCCAGCCGGTCAGCGCGCTTGAGGATGGCGAAACCCACTGGTAGCGGCCATCGAGCCCGTGCATGCAGATCAGGTCGCTGGAATGATCGGCGACCAGGCGATAGAGACGTTCGCTTTCACGCAGGGCCTCGCGGTCAGTCTCCTGGCTGCGGGCATAGGTCGTGACCACCAGGGCGGTTATTGCGGTAGCAACGGCGAACATCTGGAAGGGCAGATGGCTGCGATTGCCACTGGCAAAATCCGCGAACGGTCCTTGACCGCTGGCGGTCAGCAAGGCCAGGGCAACAGTCAGGACGGCGATGGAGCAGGCCGTACCCCAGGGTTCCAGCCGCACTGCAGCCCACAACATGGGGGGGAAGATGAGGAATGCCCAAGGTGACAGGCCGGATTGTTCGCGCGGCGCGCCCCAGGCCACCAGAGCGCTGGCGGCGACCAGCAGCAGGGTGAATCCCAGCACGCTGCGCCAGTGACGCCAACTGGCTGTGGATACGGTGCAAATAACACCAGCGGTCGTGATCACCCCGGTGAAATCGCCAGTCCACCAGGTCCACAGCACTTGCTGCCACGGGGTCGAGCCGGTCAGTCCGGCCATGGTGGTGGCAGTGGCTCCGACGAGGGCGGCAATCAGGGTAGAGCCGGCGGACACCACCATCAGTCTGACGGGATCAACCGGGCGCGAGAGGGCCGGATCGGTGCTCAGGCGACGCAGTACACCGGCGGCGACCAGCGCCGCTACGACCGAACCAGCGGCATACGCGATAGAAACCCCGACCGGGTTATGGGCAATGGCGATATTGGCGATCAGAGAACCGATCACGATGCCCGGCCACAGTCGCAGTCCCCAGCGCCAGAGGACGGCCACGGCCAAGCCCGAGGCTGGCCAATACGGCGAAACACTGGAGGTCAGCAGGGCGAAGGCGAGGCCGATGGCTGCCAGTCCGACATAGCCCGCAGCCAAGCCCGCGATGCCGAGGGTCAGTCGGCGACGGTTCATCACAGCGTCATCCAGCGTGACCATCGTGGGTGGATGGTGTCCGGCGGGACGCCAACCGCAAATGGCGCTTGGTGTGCCTAATGGCAGTCAGCGTCGCCGTGCGCGGGTCACTCCCCCGGAATGCCGTGGGCCGCAGCACTGGCGATCAGGCCGCCCAGCGGGCTACTGGCGGTGGCGTAGCGTTTGCGCTCAATGCGTCCGGCGCCAGCCGCCCACCAGCCCGCTTCCAAGGCATGACGCATCGCCCGGGCCATGCACACCGGATCCTTGGCCCCGGCGATGCCGGTGTTGAGCAGCACGCCTGCGGCGCCGAGCTCCATCGCAATGGTCACGTCCGAGGCGGTTCCCACCCCGGCATCGATAATGATCGGCACCGTCGCGCGCTCGAGGATGATCTCCATGCTGTTGCGGTTGAGGACACCCAGCCCGCTGCCGATCGGTGCGCCGGCTGGCATCACCGCGGCGGCGCCGGCGGATTCCAGCTCCTTGGCCAGCACCGGATCGTCGCTGGTGTAGACCAGCACGGTGAAGCCGTCGGCGACCAGGCGGCGGCAGGCTTCCAGTGTCTGCACCGGATGCGGTAGCAGGGTCTGCTGGTCGGCTAGGACCTCCAGCTTGACCATGTCCGACAGGCCGAGTTCACGACCGAGGTGGGCGGTGCGGATGGCGTCGTCGGCGGTGAAGCAGCCGGCGGTGTTGGGCAGCAGCTGGTACTGCGGGCCGATATGGTCGAGCAGGCTTCCGCCGGTGCCACGCACGTCGAGTTTGGCCCGACGTACCGCGACCGTGATGACGTCGGCGCCGCTTTCGATCAGCGAGGCCTTCATCGACTCGTTGTCAGGATACTTGCCCGTGCCAACCAGCAGACGGCTTTTGAAGGTGTACGGACCGACGACCAAGGGGGGGATAATGGCGGACATGCGCAGGAGTAGAAGGCGAGCGGTGGATTGCGGAAGCCGGAAGGGCGTCAGGTGTGGATGCGCTGCGTCGATCGCAGTCCGTCAGGTGCATGGGGCGCATGACTCTTCCACCATCGCCGATTCTCCTTCAGATGCCGTCATGCTGCGGCTTGCTCCCAACATCGAGATCGCCGATTCTGCAGTGACCTTCACCCAGATCGCCGGTGGTGGTCCTGGAGGGCAGCACGCCAACAAGACGGCCACCAGAGTCGATTTGCGCGTGGCGGTGGCGGCCATCCCGCTGCATCCCGAGGCCGCAGCCCGCCTGGCCGAACTGGCCGGCGACCGCTTGTCCGGCGATGGTGATCTGCTGCTGAGCTGTGACGAGACGCGCAGCGCCCGGCAGAATCGGTCGTTGGTGGTCGAGCGTCTGTGCGAACTGGTGCTAGCGGCCCTGGTTCGGCCGAAGGCGCGTCGGCGCACCAAGCGCTCGCGCGGATCGATCGAACGGCGCCTGGAAGCGAAAAAGTCGCGCAGCGATGTGCTGCGCGACCGTCGACCGGCCGATTAAGACAGGCGTCCACCGTCGTTGACGGTGGGCCTGAAACCTACTTCTTCTTGGAAGCGGCGATCTTTTCGTTGATCACGTCGCGCTCGCGGCGGATACGGGACAGACGACGGCGCTTCTTCTCGGTCTTATTGTACTGACGGCTCATGACGGTGCTCCTGGGGGCGGAACAATCGGAGGATCCGCGGCAGCGTCAAGCAAGTGCCGGCGGATGTCCGGGAGCTCCTCGTCGGGGTCCAGGCTGTGGGCCTTGCCGTATTCCGCCCACTGAATGTCGAGGCCTAGGTGCTTCAGGGCCGCAATCCGCGGGCGGGCCAGGGCAATCTGCACTACCTGATCGTCGAGGCCGTGCGTGCACAGGATGCGCTGTTGCATGGCGGCGGGTCCGAACTGGCCCGGCCAGTCACTCTCGCGGTGGATCCAGCCGCTGATCGCCACGGTGGCAAGGAACGGTCGGGGATGGCGCAGTGCGGTCTCCAGCACCATCAGACAACCTTGGCTGAAGCCGATCAGGGCAAGCTGTTCGCAGGGCAGACCGCGCGTAGTTTCCAGATGGGCGATCAGGGCGACCAGGTCGCGGTGACTGCGCAGGAGGCCGTCGGCATCAACCCGCACACCCTGCTCCAGGCCGAGATCGAACCACGAGTAGCCGTCGTAATAGACGTCTGGTGCCTGCACAAAGCAGAAGCCCCAGCCGGACAGGCCGAGCATCGGGACGACCGGTTTCCAGCCGTCCTTACTGTCACCGAGTCCATGCAGGATAAGCGCCGTGGGATGACCCGGCTTGGCCGGGATGAGATCGTAGAGCAACATTAGGCACTCTCGGCGAGTTGCCGGATGCGCGAGGCCATACTTGCCAAACCGTTGGCGCGGTTCGGCGACAGGTGGGCGTTCAGCCCCATGTCTTCCAGGAAATCCGGTGGCGTGCCGAGGATCTCGCGCGGACTGTGGCCACTGTAGACATGCAGCAACAAGGCGACCAGGCCGCGCACCAGCACCGCGTCGCTGTCAGCTTGGAAATGCAGTGCGCCATCGCGCAGTTCGTGCACCAGCCAAACCTGGGAACTGCAGCCGCGCACCTTGTTCAGGTCGGTACGGTACACGTCGGCCAGTGGCGGCAGGGCCTTGGCCATGGCGATGACCCGGGCATAGCGCGCCTCCCAGTCGGTCAGGGCTTCGAACTCGGCCACCAGGGCCATCTGCTTATCGAGGATGCTTGGCACAGGGTCGGATGCTGGACGTGGAAATGGCGCGTCCAGCATGCAGCCATGCACGCAGCAACGGATCTCGCGAAACTGGCCGCCGAGTTGGCCCGTCATGACGAGCTGTATTATCGCAAGGCCGCCTCCGAGATCAGCGACGCTGCATACGATACGTTGCGCGATCGCCACGACGCTCTGGCCAGTCAACTCGACCAACCGGTCTGGCAGCGTTCGCCCGGCGACGACCGCACCGAGGGCTTCGTCAAGGTGCGTCATCGGGTAGCGATGCTGTCGCTGGAAAAAGCGGTGGACGGCGATGACGGCAGTGCTGCCGACAAGCTGGCGGCCTGGGAAGTGCGCACGCGCAAGGCCTTGGAAATTGCCGACAGCCGCGTCCTGGCTCTGCAGGTCGAACCCAAGATCGACGGCATCTCGGTTGGCATCACCTATCGCGACGGCCGCCTCGAACTGGCGGTCACTCGCGGCGATGGCGTCGAGGGCGATGACATCACCGCTCAGCTGCGCGCCAGTGGTGCGGTTCCCCCCACGGTGAGCAGTCCGGGCGCTTTTGAAGTTCGTGGCGAGTTGTATCTGCCGCAAGCCGCTTTCGAGCGGCTGCGCGACAGCACGGTCGCTGACGGGGGACGCCAACTGGCCAATCCGCGCAATGCCTGCGCCGGGCTGATGAAGCGCAAAGATGCCGCGAGTCTGCGCGGGCTGGGCATCAGCGCTTTCGTCTATCACCTCGCCTGGGCCGAAGGTGTTGAGCCACCAGCAACGCAGAGCGGCATCGTCGCCTGGCTGAAGTCGCTTGGTCTGCCGATCACTGCCCATGGGTCGATCGAGGTCAGCGCGGCCGCCGCGGCAGCCCGCTGCGCCGCGTTCGCTGATCGCCGAGCTTCGCTCGACTACGGCATCGACGGCATGGTGGTGAAGGTCGACGACCGTCGGCTGCAAGCCCAACTGGGCGCCACCGAGCACCATCCGAAGTGGGGCATCGCCTGGAAATTCCCCCCCGAGCGCAAGCCCACTGTCCTGCGCGACGTGATCGTCCAGGTCGGCAAGAGCGGCAAGCTGACCCCGGTGGCGGTGCTCGAACCAGTGCAACTGGCCGGCACCACGGTGTCGCGAGCCAGCCTGCACAACTTCCCGGAGATCGCGCGCAAAGATGTGCGCATCGGCGACACCGTGCTGGTCGAGAAGGCCGGCGAGATCATTCCGCAAGTGGTCTCGGTGGTTCTGGGGCTTCGCCCGGCCGGCGCCGCGCCGGTGCAGGCCCCGACCGCTTGTCCCGCCTGCGCCAGTGTGCCGGTGGTCGACGATGTGTTCATCTCCTGCCCTAATCCGACGTGTCCGGCGCAGGTGCGCGAACGGCTGCGGCATTTCGCCTCACGCGGAGCGATGGACATCGAGGGGCTGGGCGAGGCGGTGGTCGATCAAGTGGTGACGCACTGCGGCGTGGCTTCGCCAGCGGACCTCTTCCGCCTGACCGTTGAACGTCTCGCCGATCTCGAACGCATGGGCGGCAAGAGCGCCGCCAATCTGGTCGCTGGACTGGCTGCCGCCAAGGGACGTGGGCTTGCTCGCGTGCTGGCCGGCCTCGCACTCAGCCACGTCGGCGAGAAGCTGAGCGAAGATCTGTCAGCGCGCTTCGGCAACGCCACCCGTCTGCTGGTGATCACGGATCCGGCTGAACTCATGCAGATCGACGGAGTGGCCGAACGTACCGCCAGCATCGTGCTGGCGCAGCTGGCCAGCCCGTCGGTGCGCCAGTTGTTCGCCGATCTTGCGGCCGTTGGTGTGATTTTGGAACATCGCGGTGCGCTAGTGCAGCAGATCGCCGGCGTCGCCGGCAAGACCTTCGTTCTCACCGGCACCCTCCCCACTCTGACGCGGCCAGAGGCCGAACAGCTGATCAAGGCGGCTGGCGGAAAGACCAGCGGAAGCGTCTCAAAGAAGAGCGATTTTGTGGTCGCTGGTGACGAAGCAGGATCCAAACTGACCAAGGCCCAGGCGCTGGGCCTCACCGTGCTGGACGAGGCGGGGCTGCGCGCCCTGCTGGGCCCCAAGCTGGCCCACAGCTAGGCCCACAGCTAGGCCCACAGCTAGGCCCACAGCTACGTCGGTTCCCCGTCCGTCTCGTAGACCCCATCCTGCCCAGGCGTTTCGCTGACCATAACGCGCAGGCGGCGCACGCTCAGGTGGCCAAAGCGTTCGCGTAGCCTGGCAAGCAGGGTGCGTCCCAGCCAGGCCGCGAAAAATTCGGCCGAGGTGTTGCCGATCGGCAGCACCAGGATCTCGTCACTGGGGGCGAGATATCGCGACGTGCGGTAGGTCACCTCAGTGTGGCCGTCGTCCCGGTGGTGGATACGTAGTTCGGGGTGATGAGCCGGGACGATCCAGTGCTCGTCGAGTTCGTCGCACAGGGCACGGATGATCGGCTTGATCTCCTTAAAATCGATGACCAGACCGTGGCCGTCGAGGGCTCCGTCGACCTCGCAACGGACGCGGTAATTGTGTCCATGCAGCCGTTCCTTCGACCCATCGGGGAAGATGAGGAAGTGGGCGCAGGAGAACTTGAGGTACTCCTTCTCGATCAGGATCGACCAGTGTTCCATGTCTGGCATGCTGCCGAACGGCGGCGGGTTCCAACTTGCTTCGCCCCGACCCGGACATGCGATCACGAGTGTGACCACTACCCTCCCCGCCGGCTCGAAACAGGTCCAAGCCATGTTCGGCCGCATTGCTGGCCGCTATGACCTGCTCAATCGGGTACTCTCGGTCCGGCTCGACCTGCGCTGGCGCCGCATCGCTGTTGATTTGCTACCTCCAGGTCAGGGCGACGCCCTTGATCTCGCCTGCGGCACCTTCGATCTCGGCCTGATAGCGTTGCAGCGCCAGCGGGCTGGGCGCATCCATGGCTGCGATTTCTGCGTGCCGATGCTTGCCGCCGGCACCGCTAAACGGGCAGGCCATCCATTGTCGGCTGCTGCGGGGGACGCCTTGCGGTTGCCCTATGCCGATGGGGCCTTCGATGTGGCGATGGTAGCCTACGGCTGGCGCAACTTCGGCGATCCGCTGGCCAGCGCGCGCGAACTGCGGCGGGTGTTGCGGCCCGGTGGCCATTTGTTGATCCTCGAATTCTTCCGTCCAGTGCGCTGGTGGCCGAAGACCTTCTACGCCACCTTCGGCCGCGGGGTATTTCCAATCGCCGGGGCGTTGCTTGCCGGGGACAGTTCGGCCTATCGTTATCTGCACGATTCGGTGAAGGGATTCGTCTCGACCGATGAGGCGGACGTCCACCTCGCCACGGCCGGTTTCGCCGAGCCGGCGTGGACCTCCTTTAGTGGAGGTGTTTCCCATGCGGTTTGTGTAAAGGCCGTATAAAGACGTGTTTCCTGAGCAGGGAATGCCATCTGCTGCGGGAAATGGCAGATGACAATGTTGGCCCGTTGCCAGGGTAGACGTCACCAGGGGGTGTGACGTGAGCAAACTTCAGCAAGCGCTTCCCGATCGCGCCTCGACGCTCATCCAGGCGATGCAGGACCACACCTCGGTGCAGAAGCACCGCCGTCGTTGCAAGACGCGCCGGCTGGAACGGACCCTCAAATCGTTGAAGTCCGGCCCCTCAGCCAACTAAACGTCAACGCACCATCCGCCAGCATTGGTGTGGAATGGTTCCAGCGCAATCGACGTCGATGGTGGACGACGTGATATCGGCGACGGTTACGAACGGAGGCAACGTGTTGGTTAGGGTGAACGCCGTTTTATTGGTCGAGAACCATAGCGTCCCACCGGGATTCAATAGGCCATAAAGGCGTTGCAGCAGCCATTCGTGGTCGCGACCGACCTCCCAGTTACGTGCCATCGCCTTCGAGTTGGAGAAGGTCGGAGGATCGCACACAATCATATCGAATTGTTCGTTTTGTCGTTCGGCCAGCAGGCGCAGGCAGTCGCCTTTGACCATGCGGTGGTCGCCACGCAACCGGTTGAGCGCGAGGTTCCGCTCGGTCCAGCGCAGGTAGGTGTTCGACAGGTCGACGGTGACGGTGGTGCGCGCACCGCCCTCGGCGGCATGGACGGTGAAGGCCCCGGTGTAGGCGAAGAGATTAAGGAAGCTGCGGCCGCGTGCCGCCGATTTGATCAGGCGGCGCAGCGGGCGGTGGTCGAGGAACAACCCAGTGTCCAGATAGTCGCTCAGGTTGACCGCGAACGACAGGTTGGCTTCGCGCACGATGCGCTCGGCCCCGGCGCGGGCGACCACCTGGTACTGCCCGCCATGTTGGCGATCGGTCTGCTTGCGCCGTTCTTTGCGGAAGACCAGGTTGGGTGAGATGCCGATGGCACTGGCGATCTCAGCATCCGGTGGCCCTTCGCCACCAGCCGTGCGGCCATGCACCACCACCGCCCCGTCGTACCAGTCGACGGTGCAGGGGGCACCGGACTCGCTGTCGCAGATGCGCCAGGCGGTGGTGTTCTGCCGCGCAAACACGGCGTGACGTTCAGCCTGGAGTCGGCGCAGGAGATCGGAGAAGTCGCTCACGGGGGGATGTTCTGGCAACCGGGGCGTGAGAGCATTACTTTCTTATTGAAAATAAGTTATCGTTAGCGAATGTGCGCTCATGCGTATCCAACTCGTCCCGGCCCTCGTCCTTCTGGCTACAGCGTTGCATGCTGCCGACGCTGCGGCAGCCCTTGACCAGGCGATCGCAGATTTGCCAACTCATCGGGATGATTCCCACGCTGGCCATGACCACGGCAAAGCGACACCGGACCTCCGGTTGATCGCTATTTCGTTGGCAGTGGTTGGTGCCGTCGGCGCTTCGACCGCGACTGATGCCGAGTTGGAATCGCTCAATGCCGGCGGGCATGACCCGCACGGCAACGGCTTTACCCTCCAGACCGCCGAGCTCAGTATTTCGGGGGCGGTTGACCCGTACTTCACGGCTGAAGCCCACATTGCGGCCTCGCCGGAGCATGGTGTCGAACTTGAAGAGGCCTACATTACTACTTCCAGCCTGCCTTACGCACTGGAAGTGAAGGCTGGCTACCAGTTGATCGAATTCGGGCGGATCAATGCCAGCCATACCCATGCCTGGAGTTGGATCGACCAGCCGGTGATCGCCAGCCGTCTGCTTGGTGGCGATGGCAGTCGAACGCCTGGTGCGCGGGTTTCCTGGCTTGCTCCGGTCAGTTGGTACAGCCAGGTCGTGGTTGGTGCCTACAATTCCGATGATGCCTCAATGGCCAGCTTTCAGGGAGGCGAAGAAGAGGAGGGTGCCGTCGGTCCACAGCGCACTATAGCTGGCCGTCTGCGCAGTGACGAACTGACGACCGGCTCGATGGCCGATCTCACCTATCTGCTGCGTTGGGAGAATGCTGCAGATATTGGTGGTGCCGAAGCGAAGCTCGGGCTCAGCTGGATGGGTGGCCCCAACGCCAGCGGAGTGGGCGAGCGCAGTAATCTCTATGGAGCGGATCTCGTGGTCGGCATGAAACCCGCCCACGGTCCGTTCTCGTCAATCAAGGTCACGGCCGAAGCGATCTATCGCAGCGCCAATGTGCCAGAGAGTCTGGACCCCGGCACAGACGGTGCCATCGGTGGTGGTGACGACTTCACCGCCCCTGCTGCAGCCTTAAGCGATTGGGGTCTGTATGCCCAGGCGGAGCTTGGATTCGGCGAACACTGGTCCTGCGGGATCCGCGGCGAATATGCGACGGCCACCGGTGACAGCGTGGTCGACGGTGTACTGGTCGACCACGACACGGACGGCCTGCGCGACACCCGCGTCCGTGTCTCCCCGATGGTCACCTACCGGCCAAGCGAGTTCAGCCGTCTGCGCCTGCAGTACGACTACGACCACGCCGAGCATCTGGAGGATGCCGTGGCCCACAGCGTCTGGCTTGGCCTGGATGTCTTGATCGGCGCCCATCCGGCGCATGGTTTTTGATCATGATCCGTGTGTTCGCTGCGGTCTTTGCCCTGGTCTGGATGCCTGCCGCTGAGCCGTTGCGCATCGTCGCGAGCGTGCCTGAACTTGCCGCCATCGCCCGCGCGGTCGGCGGCGAGGATGTCGTCGTTGTCGCCCTGGCCCTGCCCAGCGACGATCCGCATCGGGTCGAGGCCCGCCCCAGCTTCGTTGTTGAGCTGGCTCGTGCCGACCTGCTGCTGTCGACCGGCTTCGAGCTGGAGATCGGCTGGTTGCCACCGCTGGTAACCAATGCGCGCAATCCCCGCATCCGCAAAGATGCGGGTGGCCATATCGAAGCTGCGACCTTGGTGGCCAGTCCGATCGGGATACCGATCGGTCCGGTGGACCGCAGTGCCGGCGATGTGCATGCCCACGGCAACCCGCACGTCCTGTTGGATCCGGTGGTTGGTCTGGCTGTGGCGGAAGCGTCATCCAGCCGGATGGCCGAGTTGCTGCCCGAGGCCGGATCGCGATTTGCCAGGCGTTTCGCTGCATTCCGCATGGCCATCGGCGTCGCCTTGGCCGGCGAGGAGATCGCCGGCCAACTGGACATCGGCAAGCTCATCGTACTCAATGACCATGGTCGGCTGAGCGAGTTCCTCGTTCAGCAGCAGCTAGACGGAAAACTGGGCGGCTGGTGGGGTGCCATGCGCCCATGCGCCGGCATGCCGGTGGCGGCCGACCACGACCTCTATCCGTATTTCGCCCGCCGTTTCGGCCTGCAGATTGTCACGCTTCTGGAACCCAAGCCGGGCGTTCCGCCATCGGCCCGGCACCTAGCCTATGTGTCGGCAAAGATGCGTGAGCAGGGAGTCAAAGCACTGCTTGCGACAGGCTATTTTGATCGCAAAGCGATCGAGCTGGTAGCTGGTTCCAGCGGTGCTGCTATCGTGGAGATGGCGCACCAGGCCGGCTCCCGCCCGGGCACCGACGACTACATCTCCTTCGTGGACACCAATGTCCGCGCCGTGGCCAAGGCGCTGGCGCCGTAGAAGAGGCGCGCGATCCTCTACCCCGTGCAGATACATGGCGATCTTGAAGAGAGCCTGTTGGTGCGGGCCGAAGGCCTTGCCGTGGGACGTGCGGGAAAGACTTTCGCCAGCGATCTGACCTGGACGGTTCGACCATCCACGTGGTGGTGGATCGAAGGCGATAATGGCAGCGGCAAGACAACGTTGCTGTGCACTCTGCTTGGCGAACTGCCGCCCACCGGTGGGCGCCTGACCGTGCATCCGTGGGTGGCTGACGGAACTGGGCTGGGTTGCGTGCTGCAGCTCGACGAACTGCTGCCGACCCTGCCTCTGACCGTCACCGACTACGTCGGTCTGGGTCTGGCTGGCAGTGGCCGCCGTGATGCCGGTGCCGTCGCCGAAGCAATTGACGCGGTAGGCTTGGAACCGCGCAAGAGCTACTGGGCGCTGTCCGGCGGCCAGCGCCAGCGCGCCCGGGTCGCTCGTGCGTTAGCTCGTCGGCCAGCTCTGCTGGTGCTCGATGAACCCTTCAATCATCTGGATGGCGATGCCACCGCCCGGTGCTTGGCGGCGATCGAGGCCCGTCGTCAGGCCGGTGCCGCCGTGCTGTGCGTGGCCCATAGGCCGCCTGCCGCGATCGATACTGGTCGACTGCGCATAGCGGATGGTGTCTTCACGGTCGAAGCTCCCGATCGCGGGACCAGACCGTGATGGACTGGTTCACCCAGGGCTGGGATTTGTTCGGGGCCAGCTACGTCGTCGGCTGGGCTCTGGCGCTGGCACTGCCGCTGGCAGGCATTCCGGTCGTCGCCCGCGAGCAGGCCCTGCTTGGCACCGGGCTGGTGCAGATGGGTGCGGTGGGATTCGCTGCCGCCATCGCCTTTGGGCTGGGCACTCCAGCGGCATGGGCGTTTATCGCCATCGCTTGTGCGACCGTTCTGGCCCAGCGTCCGCCTGCCCGCGAACGCCCAGAGGCCGTGGCCGCGTGGATGATCCTGTCAGGTGGAGCATTGACCGTGCTGCTGCTTTCAGGGAATGCCGTCGGCCTTGAGAAACTCGCCCGGCTGGCCAGTTCGTCGGTGCTAGGTGCTGGCTGGGGTTCAGCAGGTGTCGCGATTGCCGCCGCTCTGGTCGTCCTTGCGGCTGGCGTGGTCTTGGGCCGTCGGATCCTGGTTGCTGCCTGGGAGCCGCGATTGGCAAAATTGCAGGGGGTGCGTCCTGGCGTTATTGGCGTGGTATCATCGGTCCTGCTGGCTGCGTTGCTGGCCATTTCGTTGGAGCTGTCGGGCGCGTTGCTGACCACCGCCCTGCTCGTCGTCCCTGCGCTGGCCGCGCGCCGCTTCGCCCGCCGACTCGCCACCGTGCCGTGGATCGCCGTGCTTATTGCCGAGCTGGCGGTGACGTTGGGATTCGCCATCGGCTGGAGTGCTGATCTGCCGCCTGGACAAGTGGCGGTGGCGCTGCTTGGAGGAGCGATGGTGGCCGCGTGGGTGTGGCCGCCGTCCTGGCGGGCATGACGCTACGCGACGATGTTGAGCACCTCGCGGGCCGCATCGGTCCGCGCCATCCCGGCCTGCCTGTGGCGCTGGCTGCTGCAGCCAATTGGCTCACTGATCGGCTGACGGGACTAGGCTTGGCGGTACGTCGCGAACCTTTCGGCGATCAGGTCAACCTGCAGGCCGAGATACGCGGTGCGCAACCGGGCACCGTGCTGGTTGGGGCGCACTACGACAGCGTGCCCGACGTTGCCGCTGCTCCTGGCGCCGATGATAACGCTAGCGGTGTCGCCGTGCTGCTGGCCCTGGCAGAACGGCTCGTCGCACAGCCGCCGCCAGGTACCGTCCGCCTGACCCTGTTTGCCAACGAAGAAGGCATGCGCTGGGGCCGCGAGCGGGGTGGTTCATGGCATCATGCCAGCCGGTTGGCGGATGGTGAGGTGCGCTCAGCGCTGCTGCTCGACTCGCTGGGCTGGTACGACAGCCGCTCGGGAACCCAGGCCTGGCCGGCGTGGTGGATGCCATGGATCCACGGTACGCGCGGGGATTTCCTGTGCGTCCAGGCCTCGTGGCGTGATCGCGTGTTGGCGCGCGCCTGCACCCGTGCCGCCTGTGGCCATGGTCTGCCGGTGCGCGGCTGTTGGTGGCCACGTCAGACATGGCAGATGATGGGCGATCAGGAATCGTTCCATGCCGCCGGCATCCCGGCGATCACCCTCACCGACACCGACCGTTTTCGCAACTCGCGCTTCCACACCGCCGGCGACCGGCCGGAGACCCTCGACTACATAGGGCTGGCGCATGCGGTTGACGCTGCGTGGGCAGTGCTTGGCCTTATGAGCGTAACCGGAATTACGGTTTCTTCCGCCTGAAGAATCTGGTCGTCGACGCAATGGCGCTGGAAATCGTGTCGGTGGCGCCGCCGACAACGTCCATGACATGCTCGCCTATCGTGGATGCAGCGCGATCGAGTGCCTGATTCGACTGCTGGGCAAGTTCGCTAGACAACTTGCGCACAGCCTGGGCCTGATCGGCCAGGGTGGAGAGCAACGGCGATGTGCCTGAATGGCGATGATGGGCAGCAATCAATTGTGAGACGGTGTAGACGGCTGTACCGACGACGTAGACCGGGACCATACCCTCGTCCATTTGCAGTGCTCCAGGTCGTTGGGCCGACCAGCGCAGACTGCCATCGGGATGCCGGCGCGGCACCGGCAGCAGGCGGTCGACCGGCCGCAGCGGGTCCGCGGGGGAGACAGGCAGAGGCAGGCCCCACCGCCGCTCGCGTGGCGAGTAGCAGGCTGCCGATTCGCCCTGCGGCGATGAACCGAACGTATACAGCGGCGCGCCACGCGGATCGCGCATGGCGAACACCTGACTGTGCTCGTACACCATTCCGCCCCACGAGCAGAAACGGTCAATATCAGGCAGGTATTCCAGATGGTCGGGACAGATGCCCAAGGCGAGGAAGATGTCTGCCGCCTCGCGCAAGGCCCGCTGAAGTGGGGTCTCCGCGGCTGGTTGGCGTCGGCTGGCCTCAAGCTGGAGATGATCCTGAATCTCCTGCTGCTGGCGCAGCCAGGCGGCTTTGCGGCGATCGTTAGCGTACTCGTTCTCGACCCGCCCAGCGGCGGCAGCGCCGTCATCACGGCGCTCCTGTTTGCGCACCATGATCCGGGCGATGACCTCGGCGTCATTGGCCGCCGATCCGTCGCTGCGCCAAAACGCCAGTTTGCTGATCGTACGGGTAGTCGGTACGACCGCTGGCTGCTGTTCCGCCACAGCGTCACTGCCGGATGGTGTGGCCGACTCGCCAGTACGGGAGATGCGGCGCGTCTTCTCTTCATCGCCGGCCGTCCGATCGCGACCGACTTGATACTCGTCGAGCATGTCCCAGCCGGTGGGTTGCGGCTCGTCAGAAGGTGGGGTTGCTGGTCCGCTCGGCATGTGTCGAAAGAGTGTGGTAAGCACGTCGCATAGACAACTGGGTCAAATTCCCTTGAGCTTTAGGGGTATATCAGTGGCACTCAATGCCAGCCAGTGCGCTCCACAGTCTGATCGCCACCGGGATTAGCCCGTCGTCGAAGTCGAAACGCGGACTGTGACACGGTTCTGTCCGACCGGTTCCAAGTAGGATGTAGGCGCCAGGTTTCGCCTGCAGGTAATAGCTGAAATCCTCTGCCGCCATCAGTGGAATGCCGGCGCTGATGCAGCGGCCGGGGCCGAGGATGCGGTCAAGGGCGACGCGGGCACGGACTGCTTCGGTTGCGTGGTTGACCGTAGCCGGATAGGTCGGTTCGTAGCGCAGCTCGCCGCTCGCTCCGCTGGCGGCGCAGGCGGCGTCAAGGATGCGTCGTAATCCGGTGACCAGGGCTTCGCGACGCTGGGTGGTCGCGGCGCGCACCGTGCCGGTCAGCTCAGCGCTGTCCGGAATGATGTTGTCGGCGGTGCCAGCATGGAACATCGTCACCGACACCACGGCGGCTTCCTGCGGTGCAGTAGTGCGCGAGACCAGTTGCTGCACCATGGTGGTGAAGTGCGCGCCGGTCAGCACCGGATCGATGCCGTCCTGAGGGGCAGCGGCATGGCAGCCGCGGCCTCGGATGATCGCGGTCCACTCACCGTTGGCGGCCATCACTGGGCCGTCAGGACAGGCGTAGTGGCCGGCCGGCAGGCTCGACCAATTGTGAAAACCGAACACCGCATCGATGCCATCTAGGCAGCCTTCCTCGACCATGCGGCGGGCGCCATGGCCGCCTTCTTCCGCCGGCTGGAACAGCAGCGTGACGGGACCCGGCAGCTGCGACTCATGAGCCTTCAGCCAGGCTGCTGCGCCGAGCAGACAGGCGGTGTGGCCATCATGACCGCAGGCATGCATCGTGCCGGGTACGGTGCTGGTATGGGCGCACCCGGTTGCTTCGTGGATCGGTAGGGCGTCGAGGTCGGAACGGAAGGCGACATGGCGACCGCTGCGCCCAGGTGCCAATCGGGCGACTGAACCATGCTCGGCGCACGAGACCCATGGGATGCCAAGGCGGGTCAGTTCGTCTCGTACGATGCCGGCGGTACGACGTTCCTGCCAGGTCAGCTCTGGGTGGCGATGCAGGTCATGGCGGATGGCGGTGGCGTGCTGGACGATGTCGGCGAGGTCTGCCATGGCTGCAGTTTGAAGGTCGTGCCGCCGGCGGGAAGAGATGCAGGCTGTCGAATCATGGAAACTATTAGTTACAAACGGGTTTCCGCTCCGGTACGCTCACCTGCATGAAGTCAGCCCTGATCGCCTGTGTCACCCTCGGCCTGTTCGGATGTGCGGCTCGTCCGGCGCTGGTCACCGTACCGCACATCGAACTCGCGCGCATGGAGGGCACCTGGTACGTGACCCATCACATCCCGTACTGGCTGGAGGAAGGCAAGGTCGCCACAGCAGATGTCTACAAGCTGCGGCCCGATGGACGGATGGACAACACCTTCGTCTTTCGACGCGGTAACTTCGATGCTCCCGAAGAGTCGTGGCACGGGGTGGCGTGGGTTCATGACACCACCACCAACGCGCACTGGAAGGTGCGCTTCGTCTGGCCGCTATCGGTCGATTATCTGATTATCGATCAGGATCCCGGCTACGCCTGGGTGGCGGTGGGGCATCCCTCTCGCGACTACTTCTGGATCCTCTCGCGAACCCGCCAGCTGCCACCCGCCACGGTGGATGGCATCATGACCCGCGCTGTGGCGCAGGGCTATGACCGTGGTCGCTTTGCCGCAGTTCCGCAGCCGGCGGAATAGCCTTACGGTTTTACTGGTTCGGTGGTCTTCGCCGGTTCGGTGCTCTTGGTTGGCTCGACTACCTTTGGCGTCTCGCCGGGCTTACCGCCGACGTCGATTTCGAGAGGGTCCTTCGCGGTTTTGTCGCTGGTGATCTCCATCGAGATGGCGATGCGGAACTCCCCATTGGGGTAGACCTTCTTGAACGCCTCAGCTGCTTTGGGCAGGTCACGTTCGATCTCTTGCAGCTTCTGCAACACTTCGCCAAGGGTAGGCTCCTTGGTCTTGGTATTAAGGTCGGCAACGCGGGATTGCAGGTCGGCAAGTTGGCTGCCCAGGCTGCCGACGCGCGACCGCGGAGCTTCCTGGAGCGCCCCGCTGAGCTTGAGTGTCTCGGGCAGGCCACCTTTGCCTTGGGCGCGAACCACTTCAACCGCCACCGTGTCGCCTGGCTTCTTGGCGACCAGGGCGAGCGCGAGTTCATCCTGATTTTTCAGAACTTTACCATCGAACAGGGTAATGCGGTCGCCGGCGGCAAGGCCCATGACAGCGGCGGGACTGCCTGGTTCGACGCGCAGAACGGCTAGGCCTTTGCCCTCGAAGGCGGTGCCGGCAGGGTCAATCGCTATGCCCAGGAAGGCCTTGGGTGCCGGCGCGGTGGTCACCGCTGGAGGCGTGGTTGGATTCACTGCCGGTGGTGTCGGCGTGGTCGCCGGCGGGGTGACAGGAGCAACAGCATCGCCAGCGGCGAGGACGCCGCACATGGCAAGGATCAGGTATGGTCGCATGGGTTCTTTCAGAAGATCTCGACGGGCTTGCTGCCGATCAGTATGCGGGCGTCCCAGGCGACCACTCGTCCGACAGACACCGTGCCGCTATCCACCGCGTCGAATGACTCGTGGAGTCTGAGGCGGAAGGCGGGCATGGCGGCGAAGGCGTCGCTGGCTGGCATGGCCATGGCTTCCAGCAGCGACACTGGTCCGCCGGCCCGGGCAGGCTTGCGCTGGGACCGTTCGATGTCCTCGACTTGCTTGCTCAGCGAGGTCACCGCCTGTTGGGTGCGGTCCAGTCGGCGGCCCTGCCAGTCGCGGAAACGGCGTTCGGCGGCCTCGTCAATCGGCTGGTATGGAATATTCTTGGGCCATTCCTTGAGCGAGTCGGTGAGGGTGATCTTCTGCCCGCCGCGTAGGATCTCGACGGTGGCCTGACCGCCGACGCCGGTCAAGGCGATCTCGTTGCGCAGGTCGTTCATCGAGCTGATCTGTCCACCGTTGATGGTGGTGATCAGGTCGCCGGGTTGAATGCCCATGCGTTCTGCTGCAGTGCCGGGGTAGATCGTCTGCGCCTCGACCCCGGTGTCAGGATTGGTGCCATTGGCCGCCTGGGTGCTCGAACTGGGCGGGGTCATGTTGACGCCTAGCATCGCCCGGCCATCGAACGGCACGATGTCTGATTCACTGGCGGCTAGGGCTGCGATCAGGACGAGAGGGAGAAGAAGGCGCATGCCCTATGATGCCCGCCATTCCATGCGGGTACAAGCGCGGATCGGACGACCTGAACGGTCGGGTTCAACCGGTCTGGACGTCAGGCGAAGATGGCTTCGATGAAAGCATCGGGGTCGAATGGCTGCAGATCGTCCATACCTTCGCCGACGCCGATGTAGCGCACGGTCAGGCCCAGTTCGCGTTTTATGGTAATGGCGATACCGCCCTTGGCGGTGCCGTCGAGCTTGGTGATGACCAGGCCGGTGACGCCCATCGATTCGCCGAAGACCTTGGCCTGCTGCACCGCGTTCTGGCCGGCTGTGGCGTCGAGGACCAGCAGTACATCGTGCGGCGCGTCGGGCAGGCGCTTTTGGATGACGCGGCGGATCTTCTCCAGCTCGCGCATCAGGTGTTCCTTGTTGTGCAGGCGGCCGGCGGTGTCGATCAGCACGACGTCGATGCCGCGTGCCTGGGCAGCGGCGATCGCATCGAAGGCGATGGCGGCAGCGTCTCCGCCGGCCTCGCCCTTGACGATGTCGACCTTGGCGCGCTCCGCCCAGATAGTCAGCTGCTCAATGGCAGCGGCGCGGTAGGTGTCGCCGGCGGCGATCAGCACTTTCTTGCCCAGGCCGGTCAGGCGGTGCGCCAACTTGGCGATGGTGGTGGTCTTGCCGGCGCCATTGACCCCGACGACCAGTACGACAGTCGGGCCGCTGGGCTGGAAGCGGATCTCGTTTTCGACGGCCGCCAGTTCGGAACGCAGGCTAGCCTTGAGGAACGCCAGCAAGTCCTCGCCTTTGGCGACCTCGCCGGTCTTGTACTTGGTCTGCAGCTCGGCGACGATCTCTTCGCTTTTGGCGATACCGATATCGGCAGACAACAGGGTGTCTTCCAGCTCTTGCAAAAAGGCGGCGTCGATAGTCCGGCCGCCGCCGACCAGTCTGCGCAAGGCGCCGCCGATGACCTGACGGGTCTTGCTGAGGCCATCCTTGACCTTCTGGAAGAATCTGCCGAGCGCCTTGAACACCAGGCTATTCCTGCTTGGGCTTTTGCTTCGTCTCGGGCAGCTCGGGCAGCTTGGCCAATTCGGCGCGCCAGTCGATCGTGACCGCCTTTTTCCACAGCTTTTCGAAATTGTAGAAGGCGCGCTGGTCTTCGCCCAGGGCATGCACGATCACCTGGTGGCAGTCGATCAGATACCATCCAGCTTCGCCCTCGACCGGCCTATGATCAATCTTGTAGCGCTTGCAGAAGCCGAAGACCTCGTCGATTAGGGCGTAGGCCTGGCGTTCAGAACGTGCAGTGGACAGCACGACCAATTCAAACTCTCCACCGGCAGGCAGGCGCAGTACGGAGATGTTTTCTGCGGATTTGCCATCGCACAGGGAGGCAGCGTGGCAGGCGAAGGCGAGGGGGGCGAGATCGGTCATCGGGGGGTGGAGCATTGAACCGACAGAAGCGGCAGGGGCAACCTGCAGTTGGCCCGCCACAGGTCGGCATCGGGCTGTCCGCGTTTCGGCCCCTGGCCCCCAGGCCGTCCCAGCCATACTCCGGCCCATGGCCAAGAGGGAACCTGCCTGGGGCTGCAACGAGTGCGGCGTGCGGACTGCGAAATGGTCGGGTAAATGCGGGTCCTGCGGGGCGTTCAACAGCATTGTCCAGCTCACGGCGGCCGAGGTCGCCATCGCCAGTGGAACTGGTCTGGCTGGTTCGCTCCCCCTGATTATCGAGGCGGCGCAGGCCGACGGTGCGCCGGATCCACCCCGCCTAGCGACCGGTATCGGCGAGGTGGATCGGGTACTGGGTGGGGGATTGCCGGCCGGTGCGGCAGTCCTGCTCGGCGGCGAGCCGGGCATCGGCAAGAGCACGCTGCTCGCCCAGATCGCCGGTGCGGTGGCCCGCGAAGCACCTGCCCTGTATGTCACTGCCGAGGAGAGCCTGTCGCAGGTGCGGGCCCGGCTGCGTCGGGTCGGCGCGCTCGCCCCGGCCCTCGCCCTGGCGGCGGGCTCGGACGCGCGCCAGATTGCCGCCCGCATCGCCACCGGCGAGCATCGCCTGGTTGTGGTGGACTCAGTGCAGCTGCTATCGCTCGATGGCATCGATGGCGAGCCCGGCGGCGTGTCCCAGGTCAAGGCCTGCGCCGCCGAGCTGGTCGCCACCGCTAAGCGCGCCGGCGTCGCCCTGGTGCTGGTCGGCCACGTCACCAAGGACGGCTCGCTCGCAGGTCCCCGCCTGCTGGAGCACCTGGTCGATACGGTCCTGGCCTTCGAGGGCGACCGCTATGCCGACCTACGCGTGCTGCGTGCGGTGAAGAATCGCTTTGGCGCCACCAGTGAGATCGGCCTGTTGCGCATGGAAGCAGCTGGCCTGATCGAAGTGGCCGACCCCACCGGTGTGTTCATCGCCGACCGCGATCCTTCGGTGCCGGGTTCGTGTGTGGTCCCATCGGTCGAGGGCAACCGCTGTCTGCTCGTCGAAGTGCAGGCCCTGGTCGGTCCGAATGACGTGCCCAATCCGGCCCGCCGGGTCAGCGGCGCCGACCCCAATCGCGTTGCCATGGTGCTGGCGGTACTGGCGCGTCGCCTGCGCCTGCCGCTCGGTTCACGCGATGTCTACGTCAACGTTACCGGCGGCGCCAAGTTGTCCGAGCCAGCCGCCGATCTCGCGGTCGCCCTCGCCGTGGCCAGCGCCTGGCGCGATGTGCCGGTGCCACCCGATCTAGTCGCGGTGGGCGAGGTCGGCCTGGGCGGGGAACTACGTCCGGCCCCGCGTTATGAACTGCGTGCCAGCGAAGCGCGCCGACTTGGCTTCCAGCGCCTCATTGGGCCCGGGGCGGGCACCGGTCGTGGCCGCGTGGTGGTGACGAAGCTGGGCGAGGCGGTCGACCGCGCGCTGGACTAACGTTCAGCTCGACTGCCAGCTCCTACGACGACAGACGCGCCGCTTCGGCCAAGCGGCGGTCGCGGGCGGCCGGACCGCCATGTGGGACTTGGGCGGCGCGCCGCCAGGCTTGAGCGGCGGTGGCGCGATCGCCGGCCGCCTCGGCCGTGCGCGCAGCGCCTTCGAGCGCAGCGGCGAGTCCGGCGTGGTCGCGGGCGCGTCGAAAGTGCTCGCCAGCGCTGGTGTACTCGCGGCTCGCGGCAGCGAGGTCTCCAGTGCGCAACGCGGCATGGCCGCGGTTGATCGCGACCGCACCATGTGCGCCGTCATCATCGCCGCACAGTCGCTCAGCAGCGGCGAGGTCGGCCTGCGCTGCTTCCAGATCGCCGCGGCGCAGCGCCAGGGCGGCGCGGCTTGATAGCGCGCGGGCGCGCAGCGGGCTGGTGGCCTGCGTGATGGTGACGGCCTCCGTGATGCAGGCTTCGGCATCGTTGTTGCGGCCCAGTGCGCTCAGGCCGGCAGCCAGGGCCAAACGGGTACGCAGGCGATCGTCAGCCGAGTCCCCGGCGGCCTCGGCTAGGCGCAGGCTTTCGCCAAGGTCGCTGCAGCCGGCGGCGGTCTCGCCAGCGGCGAACAGCGCCAAGCCGCGGTTGTGTAAGTCGCGCGCTAGGCTGGCCCGATCGTCGACCGCGCTACTGGCTTCGGCGGCGGCAGAGTAGCGCGCCACGGCGGTGCGTGGGCGCCCTGCAGCCATGGCCTCGCTGCCAGCGGCATTTAGGCGGTCGGCCTGGGTCTGGCGTGGTTCAGAGCTGCATGCCGCCAGGACGACGGCGCTGGCGGCAGCGACGATGATCAAGCACCTCACGGCTTGGCCTCTGGGGCGTCGATGATGCCCGGCGGTACGAGTCGCTCGGCATGGCCTGGTTCGATGTAGGATTTCACCAGCCAGTGGCGGTTGAGGCCGTCGACCAGACGCTGGACTTCGTCGAGCAGGGTGCCGGCGCCATCGGCCAGGGCCGGAGCAGTAGGGGCGGCCTTGCGCAGTTCGGCGGTGATCGCGCGCAGGTCACCAGCGATCTGCGTCAGGTCACTGGCCAACTGCGCGTCGCTCAGCGCCTTGCCAGCAATGCCCTTGCCCTCGGCCAGCGCACCAGTGATGCGGCGGACGTCGGCGGCGGCGAGTTCGCTACTGGTGGCGATGGTCTCAATGCGCGCCAGCAGCGCGTCGAGGCGTTGCGGCACCTGCCGCTCGCGGATCCCGGCGATCAGTTCGCCGGCCTGCTGCGGCAGACGCTGGGTGCGGATCTCGCTGACCAGTGTGCGGCTCTCCTCGACCAACCCGGTGATGCCGCGCACCATCGGCCCGATGTTCGACTGCAGATCGCGCAGCACGACCATGGCCATCGCGGTGGAATCGCGCGGCGGGTCGATGATCAGGGTCGGCGGATCCTGGACCGCCCAGCCCGGATCGCCGAGCCGGCCCGGCTTCAGCACCACGCGGGTCTGGCCCATGAAGGGGGCCAGCGGGACCTTGATCAGGGCCTTGGCGTCCGGCCGTAGCCTGGCCAGGGTGGTGTTGGCGATCGACAGTTCCATGCGCAGATGGCCAGCTTCGCTGTGCGCGGCAACGACCTGCCCGACCACCGCGCCGGCGAACTCGACCGGGGTGCCGGCGCGTAGGCTTTCGGACAGCTCATCGAGGAATTCGACGGCAGCGGGGTCGGCGACCGCGGTCGCTGCGGGGATGACGGTGCGTAACGTGAACCACTGTTTGGCCGAGCCCATCAGCAGAATGGCGGCGATGATGATCCCGACCACCCCCAGGACGAAGGCCCCGACGATGCTGTCGAGATGGCGAAACTTGAACGGTTGGGTCGTCATGGATAGGTCCGCGCGATGAGGTCGGGATGCGGCGTGCCGCTCTGGACTGGCAGCCGTTCGCTGTGGCGTTGGCCGGGGGCGAAGCGCCTGGTCGCCGGCACCGACGTACCACTGAGTGCGACCACTCTCAGGTGCGCCAGGTCGGGAGCGTCGGTCGCGGCGGCCAGTACGGCGATGCCGCGGTGCCGCGCCAGTCCGGCGAGATGCCGCCACAACTCGTCAGCCGAATCGCGGTCGAACTCGGCTGTCGGGTCATCAAGCAGCAGCAGCGCTGGATCAAGAATCATCGCTCGGGCTAGCGCAACCAAGCGCCGCAGGTTGGTCGGGGCATAAGCCGGGGCGACCGCGGGCAGTTCGTCGAGGGCGAAAGCGTCGAGCACCTCGCGGGCCTTGCGGGCGACCTCGACGGCAGGCGGATCACGCAGCCAGCGCAGCGGCAACACCAGATTGTCGTAGAGCGACAAGTTGGAGAGCAGCGCGCCTTCTGATCCGACGTAGCCGATACGATCGCGCACCGAAGCTGGCGGGCTTCCGCACACCGTCACGAGGCCAGAGTTCGGCTGCTCTAGTCCGACTGCCAGGCGTAGCGCACTGCTCTTGCCTCCCCCCAGGCCCGAGGTCACGATCACCAGTTCGCCGGCTGCGACCTCCAGGTCCAGGCCGGTAAACACCGGCAGCTCGCGTCCGGGAGGGGCCCAGCTCACCGACTGGAATGCGAGCACGCTCATCGCAGGAAGACCAGAATGGTGACGATGGCGTGCCACACGAACACCGCCGACAGCGAACGCACCACCGAGCGGGTGGCGGCGCGCGGAACGTCAGTAGCCGAACTGGCGGCGGCGAGACCCTCGTGGCAGGCGATCGCGGCGATCAGCAACCCCGGCACCACCGTCTTGGCGAGCAGCACCACGACATCGATCGCCGACAGGTGGACGGTGATCATCGCCACGTACTCGCCCAGCGGCTGCGGCACGCTGGCCACGGCCTGCAGAATGATCCAGCCAGCGAGCAGCGACATGGCGATAAACGCGGTGCTGAGTCCGACCAGTGCCATGACTACGCCGGCCATGCGCGGCACTACCAGGTAGTCGAACGGATCGACGCCCATCGCTTCCAGGCTGTCCAGTTCGCGGTGTACGCGCATGCTCGCCAGCTCGGCAGCGATCGCCGCGCCGCTGCGGCCGATGACGATGAACCCGACGATCAGCGGGCCAAGACCCTGAACCAGCACGGTGACCAGCAATCGGCCGAGCAGGTCACCGTTGCCGGTGGTGCCAGACAGCAGACTAGCCTGCAGCGCCACCACCGCGCCGGTGAGCAGCGCGATCAGGCTGGCGAACGGCAGCGCCTCGACGCCGGTGAACAGAATCTGCCGCTTCACTACTTCGCGCGCGACCCGTGGCACGACTCGTCGGCCGCGACGCAACCGCCCCAGCGCGTACCCGATCAGGGTCGCGATCGCCAGGACATAAGATCCCGCCGAGATGGTAGCCCGGCCGGTTGCGGCGATGAACATCGAAGGTGAATCTAGCAAGTGTTGGCGAAACGGCATCCGGCCAGCCTCGCCGCCTTAGGTTAGGCTGCATTGAGCTGAATACCTCGACATCGGTGTGTCAGTCGGTAGGTGTAGTGCCATTGATGCACCGGCAATCCCCCATTTCAATCCACGGCATGCTTGCTGGGTTGCTGGTGATGCTGCTTCTGCCTGCCTTACCGGCTGGTGAGGCCGTCGATCCCGATGCCCGTGCCCTCGCGGCGTGGCTGTCGAGGAGTCCGGCGCAACGCGAGTCGACTAGGGTCGCTTGCATCGACCAGGCTAAGGCTGCCGGTGCCACCGTCTTTGCCACCGTGTTGGCCGCCGCCGCCAGCCCCGATCCGGTGGCCATCACCACTCTCGATGCGCTAACGCCGCGTGATGCCCGCGTGGCCTGCTGGTGCGGCATCCAGGCTGCTCGCCTGTATGTGCGCCAGCAGCGCGCAGCCGAGGCCATCACGCAATTGCTCGCCTTGCGCGACGCAGCGCCCGACCTGCGGTTACGCTACGAAGCGGTGCTCGCCCTGCATGACGCCTTACGGGCCGCCAAGCGCGACGGCGAGGCAGAAGCGGTCCGTCGCGAGCTCACGGAACTCGCCACACACGAACTCTACGCCGAAACCGGGCTGGAGGTGCCGACTGCAGGCCCGGAAGTAGTCGACCAGGGCCGTCGCGTGTTTGAAGCGGCGGCCAAGGCCCACGCCGATGGTCAGCTTGCCCAGGCCATCGCCGGCTATCAGCAGGTCATAAAGGCGTATCCGAATAGCTCTTGGGCCGCGCGTTCCCGTCTCGGTCTTGGCTGGATCGAGGTTCAGCAACGGAAAATCGAGCGCGGCGAGGCGATCTGGCAGGCCCTGGCAGCTGACAAGCCCGAGGCCGCCTGGCGTGGTCAGGCCCTGCTCGCCCTGGTTGATGTCGCGATCCTCGAACGCTTGGATCCACAGCTGGCGACGGCGCGACTGGTGCCGTTGACTCAGCGCCTTGCCGCGCATGCGCCCGGGGCTGATGACAGCTGGGACAGCATCCGCATGCCGGCTCTCCAGTACCAAGTCATTCTCGCTCTGGCCGCCGGTCAGTCGGATCGCGCTGCTGCCCTGGCCAACGGTCTGATCCAGGGCGACCCGGCGCATGGTTCGGTGCGCAGCAGCGAACCGGGCGAGGCAACCTTCCGCCCGGCCAGCGGTCTGGGACGCCTGCTTGAACGGATCGCTTCGCGCGAGCCATTGACCCCGCCTGCGGCCCTCAGCGAGCGCCATCCCAAGGCCAACATGTTGCTTCTTCTCGGCGATGCCTGGATGGCGGCCGAACGTCAGGACCGTGCGACCGCCCTGTTCGAGCGTCTCTACCAGCCGGATTTCCCGGCGGCAGCCGTCCAGCGCCTGTATGCCCGCATGCGCCTCGCCGATCTCGCCTGGGAAGCTGGCAACATCAGCGGCTTTCGTCTCGGCTACACCGCCTGCCTGGACGAGCAACCGCGCAATCCCTGGGCAGCCTGGCAACAGATCTGCCTGGCCGTCGATGCCTACACCAAGCGCCAGGCCGAGCCCGAAGCATTGAAGCGTCTGGCCCAGGTCGTGCGCGATTTCCCCGACTCAGGTTCGGCCCAGAATGCCCTGTGGTACCAAGGTCTGATCGCCCTCTGGGCAGGTCGCTGGAGCGAAGCCGACAAGGCCTGGCGCGACTTGGATGCGCGCTATCCCGAACATCCGTGGCGCGAGGTCATCGCTACAACCTATCGTCCTTGGTTGACCGATGTGATCGCCAAGCGCCTGCGTCCTGACCAGATCGCCCCACCGCAATTCTCTCATCCTGTGGAAGCCAGACCATGAACCTGACCCGCCAGCTCCGTATCGCCAGTCTTGTCGTGGTTGCCGGTTTGGCGACAGCGGCAGCGCTAGAAGAAAATCTGCCGTACCCGTATTATCATTTCCTGCTTGGGGTCACGATTACGGTCAAACCGGATGTCGTGCCGCACAGTGGTCTGAACGCCATTCCTGGCGAGACCGGCGTCACCATCCAGGCTGAAACTGGTCGCTATATCGATAATCTGAAGAAGGGACCCTTGGGTAGTCCAGCTGCGCTGTACAAGGAACTGCCACCGTCAGACCCGTGTCCGACCAACGACAAGCTGTTCCGCGTGCATCCGTTCCTGGTTTCGGCCTATCAGGTGCCGCCGCAATTCCCCAACGACTATCGGGACAGCAACGTCAGTCAGAAGTTCACCGGTTCGCTGGTCGGTTGTTCGGGCAGTGGTACAGCGCCAGACTTCGAAGCTCGCATCGTCAACATCGATCTGGATGTCGACAGCGACAACGACAGTGATGATCCCTTCCATAAGCAGAAGTCGCCGAGCAGCAGTCTGCAAGAGGACAAGGTCGAATGGCCGGTTGGTGACGCCGACCTGAAGTTGCCTGGGTTGCTGTTGGTCGTGAATCATGGATACGAGGAGTCGAACACAGAACCCGAACGCCAGCAGATTACTGAGACGGGCAAACTACCGTCGCAGGATTTCGAGAAAACCGGAGCAAAGAAAGACGACATCGACTTGTCGGTCAGCTGGATGCGCATCACCGGGGTCAAGGACCCACGGCAGGGATATGCCAAGCCAACGTATCCGAGCGCACGCATGCGCCTCTACCGAGTCACCAGTGGCAGCAGCTCCGGCGGCAGCGGCAGCCCAGACGGCACCCTGACCTATTGGCCTTCCGGCGAGGACTACCGCTGCGGCAACGGCTCCTACGAACTGCGCCTGGAAGGTATCGACCCGGGCCGCAGTGATCTGCGCATCTCCTACACCCCGGACGACAATGTCGGCCCGCCGGCCATGGACCAGGTCAAGATCACGTTTTCGACGCCGTACTTTGGGTCGACCGCGATCGTGACGAGGTGGTGACCGGCGCCGGTACCGATCTGACGCATGAACTGCTGCCGATGCGCTTCTGGTACAATAACGATCGTGATAGCGGTGACGTCGATGAGACTCCGACGTCACCGGACTACGACATGGACAAGCTGACTGACAGTGTGCGGGTGCCAGGTAGGGCCGGTGGTCGGCGCGATATCGCCCGCCTGCGCGATCTCGAAGACATGGCCCGCATGCGTCTGGTCGTGCGCGGCTTGGATGACTACCTCAAGAAGGACTATCTGACCGTGGGTATGCGTTGGGTCGACGCCCCGACCCACGACTTGAAGGTCAAGGTCTTCTCCAACAGCGATACTGATCTGACCATGGACTACCTGCGCAAGACGGATGTGGCCAACCAGATCTGCCAAAAGGGTAAGAAGGTCGCCGAACTGCTGGGGCTGGATCTCAAACGCATTGAGAAGACCTATCTCCTTGAGGGCTTTGGCGGTTATCACAGCCCGTGGCTGTTCGAGACCAATGGCGACGTCGTGCGTAATTCTAATCCTGAGAATTCTACAGTTGCCGAGCCTGGAGACGGTCAGTGGTCCATCGTAATCTGCCCTTCCATAACTCAGACAATCCGCCCGGAAGCTGTTAGTCCCCATTTTTTCTCCCGAGCGTCTGACTTTCGTAGCTGTTATCATCACGAATCAGCTGGAGATCGAGAGTCCAATGCTGGCCAGAACCCTTGGCCACAGCCAACATTGTTTACTACTCGCGATTCTGGCCCATTTCCAGGTAGAAATGCGGAAGCAGAAGGTCTCTACGACCCCCGGTTGACTGCTCCGCGGGGCACCGACAAGGTTATCCTGCATATACACGGATACCGGATGCAAACCTGGGAGCGCAGAGCATTTACCGAAACAGCATACAAGAGGTTGTATTGGGAGAAGTACGGCGGTCGGTTTGTTCTCTTTTCTTGGCCCACAGAATACGTTGGCGACGGCGTACTCCCACAAGCGTTCAGACCACAGAATTATGATCGTAGCGAATTCCAGGCCAGACGCAGTGGCACCTTAGCGCTCCCTGCATTACTTGTAAGGTTGGCTCAAGAGCATGGCCAGGAAAACATCGAACTCATGGCGCATAGTATGGGCAACATCGTGTTGGCCGAGGGTGTTCGGACTTTGGCGCCCAATCGCATAGTGGCAGCGCATTATTTTTCGCTCCAGTCCGCAGAAGCGTCAGGTGCATTTCAGCTGAATGCACCTTGGCTCTTTCCAGAGGGCGTCTTAGCCGAATCCATTTTCACTGGAGAATACATGCCGGATGTTATCCGGTTTTCACGGCCTCGCACTCAGCGAAGCCTTGTTACGCAAACTGAGTGGAGGCAGGCGAGAATTCGCTGGGCGCCACCTGGCGAAGATGTGAATACTTACAGGGGTAGAAACGCTGCTGAGCTAAATCGTCTGGACCCTACACTCGATGGTCCGGTCTACCATCTAGGTGTGGTCGATCGCACCGGGCCAGTGTATGGCTTGGTTAATGGGCAGGATCCTGCTACTGAGGGTGTATGGGGTCTCAATCAGTTTACCAAACCGGATGCCGGCTTTGCTTATGAAGCTCGATTGGTCGGATCGTTGCCACCTGAAATGAATGCATTCGTGACGTATGAGGATCTTTGGCAAATAACCAGTGGTCGGCAATTATACAGCATGGGGCCTTTCAGTGAGATAACTTCAGTATTGGGCATTCGGCCTCTGACTTGGAATTCGATGGCAGTAGACGGGATAGGACTGACTTCGCGAGCTGCCATAATTGCGCTCGTAACTCGATCCAGAACCGTGGCTGTAGGAACATGTGGTCCTGCAACACTCGGGAGCTTTTACACAGGCGGGGCTCGGGACATTCAAACAACCGATGGTTTTGGGGATGATGCCTTGGATCATTCGGCCCAGTACAACTACACGATCCAGCGCGTGCATAATATCTGGGCTGATATTCGAGCGAGGATCGATCCATGAATTGCATGCGTGGCGGTCTCGTTGGTGTAGTGCTCTGTAGTGTGCTTAGCGCCGCAGAATCGTCACAGCCCGTCGACGATGCGGCGGCGGAGGTGCAAGAAGATGCTGTTCGCCAGGCGAAAGCGGCCCAGATGTGGAAAGTCATGAGTGATGGTGTGGCAGCGAAGATATTCTCATTTCGCGTGGTGGACCAGAATGAAAAGCCGGCCGCCGGAATTCCGGTGCTATTCTGGGCCAGGTATCGGAATGCGGATTTTCTCATAACGGGCGACCCGTTCACGATCGATAGACAAGAACTAGTCACGGATGTGGCAGGCATTGCCCGCACCACCTTGGTTCGTGGGCAGAACTTCGAGGCGACTATATCGCCGTCACGGATGGATAATGATCGTTGGGCGATTCCACCGTTCGAGATGGCGCTGAACGAATTCAAGATCAAGGCTGGTCAATCGCCTGAGCATGCCGGTATTTCGCCAGAACGTAGACCCACTGGCTTCGACTACGAATTCCGGATCATTCGCTACCCACAGCAAGGGCAGACGGTATTCTGGCAATCTGTCAAAGAGATGAAAACTGATGGTTCATGGGAGACATGGAATCCCCTTGCTCAGTCCAGGTTGCGTCTGGTGGGCGGCGATACCACGATTCAACTTCCGGATTCTTCACCTGAATGGGAGGTGTCATTATGGCGTGAGCCCGGTGCGCTGATTGAGACTCGTACGAAGTATATGCATCCACTGGGATTCGAAGATGTCGTCGAGAAGGTCAATCCGGTCCATTGGCGCATGGCAATTCGGGCGAAACGAGGTGATTTTCATCTTTCGACATGGAAACCATTGACCCAGGATGGCCGTGATTTGTTTCCTATTGTCGATGTAATGCCTACCGACGGCTTTCAGAAAGAGGTGGTCTGGGATGTCCCTGAACAAGAGGGGCGCCAACCCTTGTCATGGAACAAGCCCGTAGCGTTGTATTGGAGGCGACCAGGTCAACCAACCATGACATTACAAATCCGACTGACGCCATATTGGATAGATCGACGAAAGAACCGTATGTCCGTTGAAGCGCTGCCGGAGTTCTATCGATTCGGCATTAAGGCCAGTTTGACGGCCTTGGCCGATGGCGCGCCGATCCTTGCGCTATCACCGGACGCTGTGCCACGTGTGCGAGGGACTGATTGGAGTGGCATATCCCCGTCTTGGTACCAATGGGCCGACCGCCCCTTCCTGGAACGGTTGCTTGCCATGCCGGAACCGGGCAAATAGCATCGTTGGTGATGGTCACATCAGGCTTGATACCGTACGTCGTGGCCGTGGCCCTCAGTGGTATGGTCTTATCAGGTTGTGCTGATCGGGTTCCCGTGCCTGGTGAAGGGCCGGATGGTCCAACACAATCTGAAGTCGAGGCGGCATGGGACGAGATGTCGGGCGATGCTGTGGAAAAATCCTTAGTCTTCAGAATTATTGATCAAGATGGCCTACCAGCAGTGGGCATTCCGTTGTTTTGTTCGCATCGGTTAACCAGGAAGGATTACCTGACATCGGGCCGCATGTACGATTTGACGTTTGGGGATAAGGACACTGACGTGAACGGGCAAGTTCGCCTGCCAAGGGCAAGGGCGCATAAGTTTACTGCTGTTGTATCGCCACGGATGAATCATGACACATGGTGCGAACCACCGTTCCAGTTGATTGCAAATGCGTTTGATGCGGAGGTAGGTATCCCCCCCACCGTCATTCCCCCCGATCGGCGTCCACCGGGTTTTGACTATGAATTTCGATTGATCCGGTATCCACAGCCGGTTGCGACTGTGCAGTGGCGGAGTGTCCTGCAGATGCAACCAGATGGTGCCTGGACGTCGTGGAATCCCGTGGCAGAGGCGCAGGATAACAATCGGCGTGCGATTATGCATAATGCAACGGCTGCGCTACCGGAATGGGAAGTGTCGCTGTGGCGTGATCCGGCAGTGTCGATGCTCAGGTTTGATCCGATTGTGCTGCCGAGTGGCACCAAGACCTATGATGAAAATAATCAATTCGGTGCTTGGCGCTTTGCCATGCGTGCCCGTCGCGGTGGTTTCGTGCAGTCAACCTGGAAACCCGTGCAGTTGAATAAGGAAGACGTCTTCCCCATCATCGACACCCTGCCGACAACGGGCTATCAGCAGGAATTGCACTGGGACATGCAGGCTGGTTCGGATACTGGGCCGCTGCAATGGGACAAACCCATCGGTGTCTATTGGCGTCGGTCAGAGCAACCAGAACGAGTCATGCAGGTGATCCTGACTCCGTTCTGGGATGACAGCAACCGTGGGAAACGCGACCGCTTGGATGCCGACCAGCGGCATTTCACCTTCGGCGTGCGCGCCACCATCCGCATGACGGTCGAGCCCTCCCCGATACTGAATCTGGCTCTGTACGCCCAGTCTACCCCGGCCAACGGTGTGGTGCCCGGACGCAGCCCATCGTGGTTCAGGTGGGCCGACCGCCCCTTCCTGGAACGCCTGATGGCCGTGCCGGAACCGGGCAAGTAGACAGATCCCAGCAATAGGCAGTTCAGCCGGGCAGAGCCATACCGGTCAGCCGGAATGGCCGGCCTTCTGGGAAGCCCGGCAGTTGCGGGATGTCCTCGCCGAGGTCCGGGCCGTCGACCGGTTTGCCGCTGGGGCAGGCGGCGCGCATCGTTTCACGCAGGGGGAAGGGCTTGCCAACGCTGTTGCTGATTGCCAACAGCAGGCCGCCGGGGGCCACGCGCGGCCAGGCTAGTCGTAGCAGTTCTGGGTAATCGCGCCGCGCCACCCAGCCGTCCTCGCCTTGGGCCGAGGTCGGTGGGTCGATGATGACGCGGTCGAAGCGCTGCTGCTCGGCGGCGAGGAAGGAGCGGGCATCGCGGCGAACGATGCGATGGCCGGAGAGGCCATTGCGCGCTGCTGCCTCGGCGGCGCGGTCGAGGGACGGTTGAGAGAGGTCGACGTCGGTGGCGCTGGTCGCTCCGGCGGCGAGCAACGACAACGAGAACGCGCCGGTGTAGGCGAACAGGTTGAGCACGCTGAGGCCGGCGGCGCGGCGGCGTAGCCAGGCGCGGGTGGCACGCTGGTCGACGTAGATGCCGCAGGCGAGGCCGGCGGCGGGGCGCAGCGGGTAGGTGACACCGAGTTCGCGAGCCTCGACGATCAGTCCGGGATCGACGACGCCCTCCGGCCAGGCGCGGGTGCGTACGCCGGCACGCCGCAGGTCGGCGAGATGGTCGTGGACGATTACCGTGCAGCCGGGCAGGCAGGCGGCGAGCGCGCCCAGCGCGGTATCAAGGTGCGGCAAAATGCAGGCGGCGGTGATGACGGCGTTCAGGCAGGTGCCCAGGCGTTCGACACGCAGGCCGGGCAAGGCGTCGGCCTCGCCATGCACTACGCGGTAGCAGTCGGTTGCGGCATCGGCGTGCAGGGCGGAGCGGCGTTGCCAGGCCCGGCGTGCCGCCGCAGCGGGATCCCAGCCATCGGGAACGACACGGGCGCAGACCGTGGCGCCGGGATCGGCCAGCGCCGTGGCGACCGGGCGCTTGTGCTCGTCTACCAGGCGGACGACCTCACCTGGGCGCAGCCGATCGAGGCCGATGGTGAAGCGGTCGGGCCGGATCCACGGATGACCACGTTGAACGAAGCCGGCGCTTTCACGACCGACGCCGAGATCACGCAGTGGCATCAATCACCCATGCAGGTGCCGACCAAGCGTGCTGAACGCACGCTGGCGTGGTCGGGCGGCACCAATTTCAGCTTACCGGCAACCTGATCGAGCGGCATCGGCACGATGTCGTCGCCCTTCACCGCCACCATGCAGCCATAGTGGCCGGCGGCGAGCAAGTCAGCGGCGGTGGTGCCCAGCCGAGTGCATAGCAGTCGATCGGAGGCCGATGGGGTGCCGCCGCGCTGGACGTGGCCGAGGGTGGTGACGCGCGCCTCGGTGCCGGTCAGGCGCTGCAGAGCGCGGGCCAGACGGCTGGCTTTGGGCTCTTGCACCGAGTGGTAGGTCGCCTCGACCGGAGCGCCGGTGCCGCGCTTGATCAGCACGGTCTCGGTCGGGCTGTAGTCCTCGTCGGTCTCGGAAGCCTTACGCGCCTTGGTTTCGTGGTCGTCCTTGCCCGCCTTCGGCTGGGCCTTGCGCTCCTTCTTCTTGTCCTTCTTGCCGGCTGCGGCTTCGGCCTCCACCTTGGCGGCGGCCTTCGACTCACTGACGCTGAGCGCACCTTCCGAGACGGCGACGATCGAGAAGCGCTTGCCGTGGCGGCTGCGGTCGAGCAGGTGCTCGGCGACCTTCTCCTCGTCGTAGGGGATTTCTGGGATCAAGATGACGTCGGCGCCGCCAGCGATGCCGGCGCCCAGGGTCAGCCAGCCGGCCTTGTGGCCCATGAGTTCGACCACGATGATGCGCTGGTGGCTGGTTGCGGTGGTGTGCAACCGGTCGATCGCCTCGCTAGCGATGTCGAGCGCGGTGTCGTAGCCGAAGGTGATGTCGGTGTTCCAGATGTCGTTGTCGATCGTCTTGGGCAGGGTGATGACGTTCAGGCCTGCCTCGCGCAGACGGTTGGCGTTCTTCTGCGTGCCGGCGCCGCCCAGGCAGACCAGGCAGTCGATCTGCATGCGCTTGGCGTTCTCGACCGCGACTTCGGTCATGTCGCGGACCTTACCACCCATCGCCATCTTGTGCGGCTTGTCGCGGCTGGTGCCCAGGATGGTGCCGCCCATGGTCAGCACGCCGCTGACCGCACGGTCGTCGAGGATCATGGTGCGGTTCTCGACCAAGCCGCGGAAGCCGTCAAGGATGCCGATGCACTTGATGCCGTATTGGCCGATTGCGGCCTTGGCGACACCTCGGATGGCAGCGTTCAGCCCGGGGCAGTCGCCGCCGGAGGTGAGGACGCCGATGCAGCGGGTCTTAGATTTGGCCATGAGAATGAATGGTGGAGCCGATTTGCGTCTGCCAAGGTCTGGACTGCCGGTCTGACATTAAAGGTTCCTCTGGATTCGCTTGTAGAACAGCGAAACTCCCCATTACCATGTCCACCATGGAATCGATCGTGCTCTTTCCGTTTGCCGAATACTGGTGGGTCTACGGGGTATTCACCGCCCTCGTCCTGGGCATCCTTGCTCTCGACCTGGGCGTCTTCCACAAGCAGGCCCATGAAGTCTCTTTTAAGGAAGCGGCAGCGTGGAGTGTGGTGTGGGTCGCCCTCGGTCTGACGGTCGGGGCGGTGCTCTGGTGGTACGCTGGGCAGGCCCTGGCCGAACCGGCGAAGGCCGGACTTCTGGCCAGCCTTGGCGAGACGCCCGAGACGGCGGCGAGACGCATCGGCATGGAATATCTCGCAGGCTACGTCGTCGAGAAGGCCCTGGCGGTCGACAACGTGTTTGTCTGGGCGATGATCTTCAGCTACTTCGCGGTGCCCGCGAAGTACCAGCACCGCATCCTCTTCTATGGCATTCTCGGTGCGATCATCTTCCGCGCACTGTTTATCGCCGCCGGGGCCATTCTCCTGCAGTACCAATGGATCGTCTGGCTGGCCGGCGGATTCCTGATCGTCACCGGCATCAAGATGGCCCTGCTCGGCGATCACAAGCTGGAACCCGAGCGCAATCCGGTCGTCCGACTGGTGCGCAAGCTGTTCCCGATTACCCCGAATCTGGAGGGGCAACGCTTCTTCCTGCGCCGCGACGGGGTGCTGATGGCCACGCCGCTGTTCCTAGTGCTGATCCTGGTCGAGGTGACCGACATCATATTCTCAATCGACAGCGTGCCGGCGATCTTCGCCATCACCGACGAGCCGCTGATTGTCTTCACCTCGAACATCTGCGCTATCCTCGGCCTGCGGGCGATGTATTTCCTGCTCTCCAGCGTGATGGATAAGTTCCACCTGCTGAAGTATGGATTGTCGCTGATCTTGGTGTTCGTCGGCGTGAAAATGTTGGGTGAAGTGGTACCTGGATTCAACCAGTTGCTCGACGCCCAGGGCAAGTTCCCAATCGGCTGGTCGCTTGGCATCATCTGCGGGATCCTCGCGGTATCGGTGGTGCTCAGCCTGCTCGTTCCCAAGCGTGCGTCGCCTCCGCCTCCGCCGCCGCCTCCGCAAACCTGAGTCTGCCGGATCAGGCGATCACGGGGCGGTCCGTATGGACCGAGCCGTCACGGTCGATGCGATGTGAGAAGCACGAGCGGCGCAGCTGATGGCAGGCCGGGCCAGGCGCCTCGACAAGGTAGAGCAGCGCGTCGCCATCGCAGTCGGCGCGGACCTCTAGTACGCGCTGGAAAAAGCCGCTTTCTTCGCCCTTGGTCCACAGTTTCCTGCGACTGCGGCTCCAGTAGGTCGCCTTGCCGCTTGCCAGGGTGGTGGCCAGCGCCTCGCGGTTGGCCCACGCCACCATCAGCACCTCGCCGGTGGTCTGTTCTTGGGCGATCGCGGTGACCAGGCCTTGATCATTCCATCTGACCAGGCGGTCGACTTCGCCTGGTGTACCGGTCGGGGCGATATCGCTCATGAGCGGGATGGTTGCTGGTTGTACGGTTCGGCAAGTGGCGTGGAGGATGCCTCGGCTTGTGCTTTGTCCGCTGCAAACTGCGGCATGTTCCGGACATGCCGCTCATCACCATCATCCTCGCCATTCTCCTTATCGCCCTGGGGGTGGCGTGCCGTCTGATCAGCGATTCCACCAGTTTCACCCTGCTGATCCCGGCCTTTATCGGGGGCCTATTCCTAGTTGCTGGACTGATCGCCTTGAAACCGGGCGCACGCAAGCACGCCATGCATGCGGCGGCGGTGCTCGCTCTGCTTGGCATCGGTGGCAGCGTCGGCGCCCTGGTTCATCTGCCTGCTCTGCTTAGTGGGGCCGAGGTGCAGCGCCCGTTGGCGGTGATCGCGCGCAGCCTGACCTTTGGACTCTGTGCTGTGTTCTTGGTGTTGGCGATTCGCTCCTTCATCGCTGCACGGCGGGCAAGGCGAGTTCTGGCCACTGCGTGAGCGTCACGGATTGGCACCGCGTGCCGGCAATGAGGCGGCCATCCAAGGCGTGACGATGGGTGCGCTAACCCTGTTGGCGGTCGGCGGACTGGGGCTGTTCTGGCCCATCCGTGGCCACACAATCTAGCTGGAGACCTGAGATGCGTAGCTTCCTGCTCTTGTTTGCCCTGCTGTCGACATCACCTGCCGCCGAATTGGCCCTGCATGGCTCGTGGGCCGGGGCGAAGGCCGAACTCCCCGCCAACGTCACCGTCGTGCTAGCGATGTACGATCGCAACGGCACCTGCTGTGGTGGTCCGGCAGCGGCGCTGGCCGGACTGGGCAACCTGCGTCTGGCGATGCGGGATCGCTCCGACGTGCGCATCGTCGCCATTGATGTGACGGCCGGCGCGACGGTCGAACAAGCGACAGCCGCTGCCCTTCTGCATCAAACCGATGGCATTCCGCTGCTGGTCGACGGCGGACGTGCGACGGCGAAGGCCCTAGCGGTCGAACTCGACATGACCATGACCTACGTCATCCGGAAGGCGGATGGCACGCACGATGTGGTGCACAGCCCGAATCTGGTGAAAAAGCAGCTGGTTCGCTGATCATCCGCGCGGATCGCGCATCCGCAGCATCAACGCGACGAGCGGCAGGCCGAGCAGCCCACCAACAAGAAGAAGTGGCTGGATCCCGGTGTGTGGTTGCAGCCAGCTAACCAGGGCCATCGATCCGGCTGCGACGCCCGACTGCACGATCTTGTGGGTGGTGAACGCCGTGGCGTTGGCACCGCCAGCTAGACCGATCCACATGCTGCCAGGCACCGAGGTCACCGGCCAAGACATGGCGACCAGCAGCACCGCGAGGCAGCTCAGTGGAAGCGAAGAACTGAGGCCCAGGATCAGCGATCCCACGGCACTGCCCAGCCAGGCTGCCGCCATGCCCCAGCTTAGTGGCATGCGCTGGGCCAGCATACCGGCGAGGAGCACCGCGCCCAACCCCAGTGCAGCGCCGATGGTGCAGAGCAGACCAAAGGCCGCTTCGCCGAGCCCCAGTTCGCGGGTCAGTCGCAGGGTCGCGAAGGCCGCCATGGCGCCCTGCGTGAAGGCCATCAACTGGTCGAGGATGATGAAGCGCCAGAGCGGGCGATTGCGGGCCGCCGCGGCGAAGCCGCCCAGGACCTCAGCGAGGCTGCGCCGCGCATCGCTGCGCTGTTCGGGATACAGCAAGATGGCGAGCCCGCCGATCGCGGTAGCGATGCCAGCCAGGTCGATGACCGGAGCCCACGAGCCGAAATGACCGGCTAAAGTAGTCGCCAGGACCGGCCCGATGATCGCCATCCCGGCGCCGATGCCGCGGTAGATCCCGTTGGCCATCCCCTGGCGGGTCGTGCTGACCTGCTGAGTCAGGGCGTTGAAATTGACGAACGTGGTGCTGACCAAGGCGCCGAACAACGGCATGCAGAGCAGTACCTGGGCATAACTGCCCCGAGCCATCACGACCAGCGCGCAGCCACCCAGGGCGAGGGTCAAAGCAGCCATCCGGCGGGAGCCGATCCGCTCGGCCAGGATGCCGAGGGCAAGGATGCCGACGAAGGTGCCGGTGAAGCGCAGTGCGCGTAAATGAGCCCAGCCGGCGGCATCCAGACCGAGGTCGCTCGTCGCCCACAGGGGGCCGATCAGATCAAAGACACTGTTGGATAGGCCGAACAGCGCGGCCGACACCGCCAAAACCGACATCCGCCGGCGCGCCGGCGATGCGAGGAACACGGCGGTTGGCGACATCGACAGAAGGTTATCTAGGCAGTCGGAATTACCAGAATGCCTGATAACCGAGCGATTCGGCGCGTTTCACGCAAGAATTCCGATCGCTGAGTTGTGCTCGGATGGTTTTCTGGTTGCATCTGAGACTATTGACAATCATTATCAAAAAGAATGATGCAACAACGAGGTTGACCATGGCCATGGCTGTTGTGCAGGGGCTGTCGCAGGATCGTTCGGACACATTGGCCGACGTTCAGCCAGGTGGTCATGGTCGCATTGCTCGGCTGACCGGCCCGGTGGCGATTCGCCGGCGTCTTGCCGAGATGGGTCTGGTGCCTGGTGTCGAAGCGACCGTCCACCGCGTGGCTCCGCTGGGCGATCCGATGGAAGTTGGGGTACGCGGCTACCGGCTGTCGCTGCGCGCCGATCAGGCCCGCTGCCTGCACCTGGGAGAGGTTGTCGTCCCACCGACCAGTGGTGGGGTCACCGCAATCCCCGGTGCGCCGTCGATCACTGGCCGCGATGTGGTCATCGCCCTGGCTGGCAACCCCAACGCCGGCAAGACCACCCTGTTCAATGCCATCACCGGCCTCAACCAGCACGTCGCCAACTACCCCGGGGTCACGGTCGACCGCAAGGAGGGGCGCGCCCCGATTGGCGATGGCAAGCAGGCCAGGATTATCGATCTGCCCGGAATCTATAGCCTCGTTCCGTCCTCGCCTGACGAACGGATCGCGGTCGAGGTGCTGGCCGGTCTGCGCACCGACACTCCGGCGCCCGACGTTGTGTTGGCGGTCGCGGATGCCACCAACCTGGCGCGCAACTTGTTGCTGGTGACCCAGTTGCTTGATACTGGTCTGCCGGTGGTGGTCGCTTTGACCATGATCGACGAGGCGCGCACCCGCGGCATGTCCATCGATGCCGAGGCGCTGGAGCGCATGCTGGGGGTGCCGGTGGTACCGGTCGTCGCCAGCACCGGCGAGGGTCTGGTTCGTCTACGTGGGGCGTTGCAGGTGCCACGTCGCGTTACCGCGGTGCCGTGGCAAGGCCCCGTGCTTGATGGTCACGACCGCATCGCCCTCGCCGTGCAGGCGCAGGCCCGGACGGCCGGGCGCGAAATCAATTCAGCCCAGGCCAAGCTGATCGCCTGGGGTCTGCTCAGTGAGGGTGATTTCACCGGCGTGCTGGGTCTCGGTGCGATCGAGCCGTTGATCGTCGCGGTTGCCCAGGCTCGCAAGGACTGGGAAGAACGCGGGGTTGACCCGGTGCTCGACGACATCACCCGGCGCTACGCCTGGATCGACGGACTACTCGCCGTGACCGCTCCAGTGGCCAAGCGGCTGGCCCGCGACCGCATCGACAACCTGCTGCTGCATCGCGTCGGCGGGCCGATCACCTTCTCCCTGGTCATGTGGGGCCTGTTCGTCGCCATCTTTACCCTGGCTGCGCCGATCATGGCCGGGGCCGAAAGCGCCGTGATGTGGTTGGGTGGCACGGTCGCCAACCTGATCCCGGCCGGCCTGCTCCACGATCTGTGGTCCGACGGTATCGTGTCTGGGGTCGGTGGCGTGATCATCTTTGTGCCACAGATCGCCTTCATGTTCATCCTGCTGGCCATACTCGACGAGTCGGGCTACCTGGCGCGCGGGGCCTTCCTGCTCGATCGGGTGCTCGGCAAGGTCGGGCTGCATGGCCGCAGTTTCGTGCCGTTGCTGTCGTCGCATGCCTGCGCCATCCCCGGCATCATGTCGGCCCGCACCATCCCAGATGCCCGCGAACGGCTTGCGACCATGCTGGTCGCACCGTTCATGAGCTGCTCGGCCCGTCTGCCGGTCTACGGTCTGCTGATTGGCGTGTTCTTCAGCCATCTCGCGGCTTGGAAGCAGGGTACGATCATGGCCGGCCTGTATCTCGGTGGGATCATCGCCGCCGCGGTGGTCGCCCTGATCCTGCGTCGGACAGCTCTGAAAGGTCCGTCGTCCTCGTTCCTGATCGAGCTGCCGCCGTATCGCCTGCCCAGTCTGGGCGAGATCGCCCGCGTCACCGGCCGGGCGGTGCGCGCTTTCGTGGTGCGCGCCGGCACCGTCATCCTCGCGTTCAGCGTGCTGCTGTGGGCCGCGATGACCTTCCCACGCCTGCCCGAGGCCCGCGTCGCAGAGATCACCGCTGCGACTGCTCCCGAACACCTCGGTCAGGCGGTGCAGCAGGCGACCCTCCAGCACTCGCTGGCCGGACGCACTGGCCACCTGATCGAACCGGTGATCGCTCCGCTAGGCATGGACTGGCAGATCGGCATCGGCCTGATCGGCGCGTTCGCGGCCCGCGAGGTGTTCGTCTCGACCATGGGCGTGGTCCATGGCGTCGGTGGAGACGACGAGAACACCGCACCCCTGGCCGAGCGCATGCAGGCGGCGACCCGCCCCGATGGAAGCCGGCTGTGGTCGCCATTACTGGCTACCGTGGTGTTGGTGTGGTTCGTCCTGGCAATGCAGTGCCTGAGCACGGTTGCGGTGATGGTTCGCGAAACCGGCGGCTGGCGCTGGCCGCTGATCCAGTTGGCGGGTATGAATGCCCTTGCCTGGGTTAGCGGGTTTGCCATCTGGCAGATTGGTTCGCGCCTCATCTGATGGGCGACATGCCCAGGGTATGTGCTTGTCTGCTGTGTCTGGCGATGTTGGCCGCAGTTGATCCTGCCAGCGAGGCGTTGGATCAGTTCACTGCCGCCAATCAGGCGCGTCGGGAGTCGGCCCGCGAGAGCGCCACGTCAACGGCCGAACGCCAGCGTCTGGAAGCCCTGATTGCCGCCACCGAGGCGGAAACCGCCCGGTTGGTCCGCGCTGCTGCGCAGGCCGAAACGACCCGCGATGCCGCTCGCACCCGCCTGGCTACGCTAGGGACCGAGCATGATCCGGCGGTCATGCGTGCTGTCTTGGCCGAGGCTGGAGCAAAACTGGCGGCCGGCCTGCGCACCGTCGCCGCCACCCAGCCACCCGGCACCGTCGTGCTGGGGCATGACGACTTCGACAGCGCCGTGCGCGCACTGGAGGGAGCCGAACACGCGGCTTCCACTGTGACCGTTGAGGTCGTCACCGGCACGCGCGACGGCCGTAGCGAGGCGGTGAAGTTGTTGCGGGTTGCCGGAGCAGCCGCCTGGTGGGTGTCGCTCGATGGGCTGTCGGCAGGTACGGCATCCATGTCCGAGGGCTATGTGGTCCTGGTGTCAGTCAACGAACGTGGACGCATCGCCATTCAGACGGCCTTGGCCCAAGCCGAAGGCCGTGCCCCCGCCGCCATCGTGGTGTTGCCATGATCCGGCGTTGGATCGTGATGGTACTGTTCGCCGTCCTGCTGCCTGCAGTCGAGCCGGTGGTCGAGGCTGCCCATGCCGCCCGCGAGCAGGCCGAGAGCCAGCTTGCCGCGAACCGGGTGCGACTGGCGAACGAACAGGCAGCCCTGCTCGCCCGACTTCAGGTTGCCGTCGATGCAAGCAACACCGCCCGCGAGCGGCTAGCCATCGCGCGGCGCGAGTCCGAAGCTGCGACCAGCGAGCTGGCGCGTCGGCAGCAGGACCAGGATCGCGATGCCCTACAGATGCAGCAGCTGGCCGACCGCGCCGTCGTCGTCGCCCGCCTGTTGGATCGTGACGCACGCGCCCTGGTATCAAAATCGCCCGCGGATCGCATCGCAGCAGCCGTCGCCGGAATCGAACGCCGGCTCGCCGCACTGCCGGAAAGGCTGGCCCGGCGTCAGCGCGATGAAGCGGTGATAGGACGCGATGGCAGCATCGCCCAGGTTTCGGTGCTGCGTCTTGGTGAAGCCCGCGCCATCGCTCTGGGCCAGGATGGTGCCCATCGCGGCCTGCTCGAACTGGCGGTCGATGGCAGCTCCTGGCTGGTGGTCGGTCCGCCGCTACCGGCGATCGCCGACGGCAGCATCCCATTCGATGCGATCGGCAGCGCTGCGCATCAAGGCGGCCCGGTGACGCGTTCGTTCGCCCAGTGGCTGGCTGCCGGTCGGGCCTTCATCTGGCCGATCCTCGTCGTCTTCGCTCTCGGGCTGTGCCTGGCGCTCGCTCGCGCGCTCGCCCTGGCGCGCCGCCCGGTTGATCCGCATCGGCTGGTGGCCGTCGCCGAGCTTCTGTCCCGGAATGACACCAGCGCCGCCGGCGTGCTGGTCCATGCTGGCGCCAATCCGCTCGACCGCGTGCTGCGCGCCGGCCTTGCTGCGGTCGGCAGGCCGCGCGAGACGCGCGAGGCGATGGTCGAGCAGGCGCTGCTGGCCGAGACCTCCGAGCTGACCCGGGGCTTGCCGCTGATCGCCGTGCTCGCCGGGGTCGCGCCGTTGCTTGGTCTGCTTGGTACCGTCACGGGCATGATCGACATGTTCTCGGTCATTGCCGCGCAGGGCTCGGGCAATGCCAAGTCGCTGTCCGGCGGCATCTCCGAGGCGCTCATCTGCACCCAGGCCGGCATGCTGGTGGCAATCCCCCTATTGCTGGCGCATGCCTGGCTCAGCCGATTGGCCGACCGGCGATGCCATCTCCTCGAAGAAGCTGCATGCGGCGTCCTCGGCCTGGTCGAGCACCAGCCATGATCGCCGAGACCTTGGCTTGGTGGCGCGGCGGCGAAACGCTGATGCCGGTCATGTTCCTCGTCGCTGTCGTCCTCTATGCCATCCTCGTCGAGCGCAGCCTGGTGCTCTGGGGTGCTCGCCGGTCGGTGCGCGCCGACGAGATGCTGGCCATGGTCCGTCGCGATGAAGACCCGGGTTGGCGGGCGTGGGCGGCCCGCTACATCGCGGCCAACGAAGCCGAACAGCTGACCCGTGGATTCAGCCTGATCCGTGCCCTGACCGCAAGCCTGCCGCTGCTCGGACTTTATGGCACGGTTACTGGCATGGTCGGCACGTTCGGCGAGCTCGCTGCCAGTCACGGCACCGTGGCGCAGCACGCCAGCGCCGGCATCGGTCTTGCCCTGACGGCAACGCAGTACGGCATGGCCCTGGCGATCCCCGCCGTGTTGTGGGCGTGGCTGCTGTCGCGCCGTGCCGAGGTGCTGATCGAACACCGCGACCTCGTGTTACGCCAGGCGCAGGTCTAACATGCGGTTTTTACATCGTCGTCGGGCCGAGCAGCGTCCGGTCGATCTCAACGTCATCCCGTTGATCGACGTGGTGTTCTTCTTGCTTATTTTCTACGTGATCAGCACTTCGTTCACTCAGGAGACGGCGGTCAGCATTGCTCGTCCAGCCAGTGCTGCGGCCCAGCCAGTAAGTGGCCGCTTCGTGCCGGTCGCAATCGTCAAGAGCGGTGCGATCCAGGTCGGGCCGCAGGTCGTCGATTTGGCCGGGGTGCGCGATGCCGTGCGGGCGGCACTCGATGCCGGCAACACCGCCAAGGCGGTGGTCATTCCCGATCGCGAAGTTCCTACCGGCCTGCTGCTGGCAGTGATGGATGCGTGCAGCGCTGCCGGAGCGACTTCGGTCGACGTCGCGGCGACGACGAGGCAGCCATGAGTCCCACTTTGCCACGCACGCGCAGCTTCCGCCGGGTTAAACCGATGCGTCTGTGGTATGCGGCAGTTGGAACCGCCGTGCTCGCCAACCTGGCCGTGGTGGTGGTCCTCGCCCAGATCAGCAGTCTGCATCATGACGCGCCAGAACCGGTGCTGGCGGTGCGCACGCTGCATCGGCAGGCGCCCGAACCGGTCGTGCCTGCTGAATCGCTTCCGCCTGTCAGCGCTGCTCAGCCGGAACCGCTCGCGGTGATAGCCCTGCCCAGTTTGGAATTACCGACCGCTAGTCCGCCCAGCGAGCTGGCGCTGCCTCCGCTGGGTGCCGCCAGCCTGGAGCTGGCATTGCCGCTGAGTTTCCCTGCTTTTGCGACAACGGATGGGTCGATCGGTGGGGCGGGCAGCGGGACGCTATCCTTCGATACGCCGGCTGAGCGCGAAGGTGCCTTCGACCTCGATCAGTACTACCCGCGTTCGGCCAAGCTGCGTGGCGTCACCGGCACGACACGGGTGCGCATCGCTATCGCGGCCGATGGCCGGGTGTCGGCGGTCACGGTGGTGGAATCGACTCCGGCGGGCGTCTTCGAGCGCGCCGCAGAACGATTGGTGCGCAGCCTGCGCTATAGACCAGCGCTACTCGCCGGCCAAGCCGTGGCGTCCGAGCAAGAGACGGTGATCGCATGGACCATCAAATGATCGTGCGTGTACTCGCGCTGACCATGCTGGTGACGCTGGTGTGTACCGCCGAGACGCCGCGTGCCATCCCGCGTCCGGTCGCTGACCTGCTCACCAAGACGATGACTGCGACTCCTGCAGAGGTTGTCGCCCTCATCGATGGCTGGACTGGCGAGGCGCATCCGCTCCTGCTGTTGTCGCGTGGACAGGCCAGACTCCGCCTGGACCAGCGCGACGCTGGCGAGGTGGACTTGCGCGCTGCGCTCAAACTGGATCCATCCGTGCGGCAGGCGCATCTTGGTCTGGCGCAGTGCGCGGCTGCCCGCGAGGACTGGGTCGCCGCCAGCCGTGCCGCTGCCGCCGGTATCGACCCGGCCAGCGCCGACGCGGCCCAGCTTGCCTTCCTCGCCGGCACCGCTCTGCGGGCCGAGGACTGGCGCCTGGCCACCCTGGCAGCCCAGAACGGGATTTTGCGCTTCCCCGATGATCAGGCGCTGCGCCGCACCGAACTCGCCGTGCTGGTCCACGCCGGGCGGGCCGAAGATGCGCGCCAAGCGGTGCTTGCTCTGCTGGCCCGTACGCCGGCGGATGCCGAACTGTGGCGCCAGCTTGCCTGGTCGGCGCAACAGACTGGGCGCGAAGACGAGGCGCTTGCCGCTCTGGAAGCCGCGGTGGCGGTGGCGCCGAGCGATCGCGTCCTGCGTCGCCGGCTCACCCAGGTCCAGTTGGATCGTGGACTGCCGCAGGCCGCACTACTGACCGTCACCCTGTTGATGAGCGATCCCGCCGTCGTCGACGATGGACTGGTGTTGTTGGCCAGCCGGGCTGCCGCCGACAGCGGCGATGTCGATCGCGCGCGCGCCTGGCTGGCGGCCATGCCGGACAGCACCCGCAGCCGGGCGCAACAGGTCCAGGCCGCACGCCTGGCGGTCCAGGCCGGCGATCTCTCCGCTGCTGCCACAACCTTGGATGTGCTGATCGCCGCTGGTGAACGCGATGCGACGGTGTTGGTGTGGGCTGCTTCGCTGGCTGAATCCGCTGGGGCTGCGCCCCGTGCCGAAGTGCTGTATCTACAAGCTGCCAGCGGAGCGGGCTCAGCGGCCGCTTCCGCCACCTTGCGGCTGGTTGGCCTGTATCTGCGCCAGGATCGTCGTCAGGAAGCAAGAACGATGCTGACGGAATATCTCCGTCAGCATCCGACTGATCCGCAGGCGGCGGCGTTGCGTAGCCGACTTGACGCCAAGTAATGCGAGGTCGGCGCCAGCAGCGCAGGGTTTCGCGATGTTGTTATTGATAACTAAAGATCGTTAGTAAACCAGCAGCGCACCCGGAGTCAACATGCTGCGAACCGCTTTGCTTATGGTCCTGTTCGCGCTGGTCGCAGCTGGCGAGCCGATCCCGGTGATCACCGGCAACACCATCGTGCACGATCTGGCCACCCGCATCGGTGGCGACCGCTTTGTCGTGACGTGCCTGCTCAAGCCGGGCGTCGACCCGCATGCCTACCAGCCGGTGCCGGACGACATCCGCCGCTTGGCTGCCGCCAAGATCGTGATCATCAACGGTCTCGGGTTCGAAGGCTGGTTCGAGAATCTGGCCAAGGAAGCGCGCTTCAGTGGCACCCTGGTGGTTGCCACGACGGGCATCACGCCGTTGAACATGAGCGAAGCCTGCACCGGTGGACACGATCATCATCAACACGATGTGGTCGACCCCCATGCCTACAATTCACTCCGCCAGGGCGTTCGTTATGCAGAGAACATTCGTGATGCGCTGATCGCCGCCGACCCTGCGGGGGCCGACGGACTGCGCAGTCGGGCTGCCGCGGTGATCGACGAACTGCGCCGGGTTGATGGCTGGGCCACCGCCGAGCTGGCCGCCATCCCCAAGGCTCAGCGTACCATCGTCACCAACCATGGTGCGCTGGCCTACTTCGCCAAAGACTACGGATTCACCATCCGCTCGCCCAACACTGCGCTGGAGGATAGCCAGCCGAGTGCCAAGCAGATCGCCGAGCTAGTTGCCTTCATCCGCGAGCAGGGGGTCAAGGGTGTGTTCCTGGAATACGGGAAAAACCCCAAGCTGATCGAACAGATTGCCGCTGAATCCGGCGTCCGCGTCGGCACAGAACTGCACCTCGACGGCGTTGGCCCGCTTGATGGTGCGACCGGCACCTACATCGGCGTGTTTAAGACCAATGTGCAGGCGATCCTGTCCGCCCTGCGCTGAGTGTCAGGCTGGTCCAGCGTGGGCGCGTAAGGCAAGGTCGCGATACAAGCGATCAAGAATATAGCTGCCCAGCTCCAGACCCTGCTCGATGTGATAGCGGCGCTGCGCATCGTTCCAGCCTGCGGCAATGACGGCGTAGAACTCTTCGGCGTGGCGCATGTCGATTTCTGCGTGTAGCTTGTAATGCACTAGGCGTTCGGCTGAGATCCATCCACGCGCAACCACGGCCGAGCCGATGCTGGCCGAAATGCCGGCGAAGGCGTGTTCGATGATGCCCATGCAAGCTACACCGACCTCCAGTTCGTCGAACACACAGGCGGTGGTCAGCACGCTATTGAAGGCCCGGACTTCTGGCCACAGCGACACGGCGTCCAGCCGTGTGATGTCGCAGCCGAGTCGTTCAAGGAAGAGCTGGAAAGTGGAGTGATGGAACGCTGATTCATCGAGATGACCATGCTCCTCCAGCAGATTGCCGAGGATGTCGAGTCGTTGCCGCGGATGCGGGATGCGTCCGATCAGGGCCGCCATCGGTCTGGGGAAAAACGTCACGGCATAAAAGAACTGCTCCTGGGTGCGGCGGAATCCCTCCAAATCCAGGCTGCCGTCGCTCAAGCCGCTGAAGTAGGGGTTTTCAGAACTGGATCGCTGCGCAAGAATTGCGCTGGCTCGGGTGGTGATGCAGTTGGTCAAGTTCATGTCAGATATCCGCCGTGTCGATGGTCCAAGGTTGTGCGTCGGGCAGGCCGCTGGCACAGATTGTCGCGCCCGCGACGGTCAGGCCGCTGCCGAGCCCAAGCGCGATCAGTTCGGCCGTGCGCTCTGCTGGTATGGCGCAGAACAATGAAGCTCGCCCCAAGGCCGCGGCACGTCGCCTAGCCTGGAGCAAACAGGCGACCGCGGCGGCGGCATCTCGCCAAGCAAAGCGGCCGAGATGGGCGCTCAGTAGCTCACCGCCGGCATCGTCGTAGAGGCGTTTGGCCCGCAGCGTGTCCTCAAGCAAGCCGCAGGAGCGCCCGAGCGGATCCCGCAGCCAGCATGGAGCCATGTGCGATCGCAGCGTTCGATCAGCCCCATCCGCGTAGATAGTGCCTGCAGACAGTTCGGCGAAGCAGGCGGCGGCTTCCTGTGAGGAGGCGTTCCAGGCAGGATCAATGGCCCCAGCCTGGCAGTCTAGTCGCAGGATCGCCAGCTTGGCCACAGGCCTGAAGGCCGGGATTCCGCAGCGTCCCGTGTACCTGCCTGGATCTGACGTTGTGCCATCCATCACGACGCACCAGCCACGACTGGTGCGCGGAGCAGCCCAGGCCTGGATCTCGCGGATCAAACCAAGCAAAGCGCGGCCACCGCGAACCTCGATCGACAGCTTCAAGTCGCCCAGATAGAGTGCCGTACAGCGGCTGCCATCGCCAAGCACGAGCGTGCGGCATGCGGCGGCGATGATGCCAGTGACGCGGTCGCCAGCAGTCAGCGCGACGACCCGGGCTTCGCCCTGACTGCGGTAGAAACTAGAATAATCGACACCATGAACGATGCGGAATCGCCGATGCGGGCCAAGTGGATAGGTGAATCCCGCTTCGAAGTCGGCCAACGAGGCAGAGAGGTCGGCGGTCACTCCTGCATCGATCGAGACCAGGGTCATGCCTTGCGGCCGATCAACAGTCGACGGTAGAAGAAACTACGGTCGATGGCATGCAGATTTTCAGCCATCGCGGTCTCCCATTGGATGCCGGTCGACATCGCAACGGGATCGATGGTCGAATTGAGTTGGCGGAGCACCACGCGGCCATCTCTGCGCAGCGCTCGGTAGGCTGCCAGCAGTGTTGTTTGAGCTGCTTCAGGGGATAACCAGTCGAGGATGTTCGACAGGTGTACCACGTCGTAGGTTTCCGGCTGGGCCTGCAGCACGTCGGCCATCAGGCCATTGCTAAAGGTGACCGGCGGCAGATCCGGTCGCGGCGGGAGATGCAGCCAGTCGGCGCCGCCCTCAAACGGGTGCGAAGCGCGCAGCATCTGGTGAAGGAAGTGGTTGCCGCGTGCCGGCAAGGTGGCGAGGACCTGGATGAGCTGGCGGTGGAAATGGTGAGCGAACGACATGGCAGGGTTGCGCGTCGCCTCGGCTCCGAACAACGCCACCAGGATGGACAGGTCAAACTGTCGCTGGCAGACCGCATGCAGGGCCTGGCCGAGCGCGCTGTCGCTACCTACCCGGCGGCTCTGCACGTCTGGGTCGGTGTCCTGCAGCAGTTCCGCCAAGGCTTCGGCATGCGGTTCGAGTTCACTGGCGATCGCTTGGAACAGCGCCTCGTAGCGTCCGGCCTGATCAGGACCGAGCCTGGTGACCAGCTCGACTGGTCCAAGCGCAGTTGGTGACAGGCCGAGGCGGTCAAGCCGGTACGCCAGTTCGCGCTCGCGCTGTGCTGGCGGCATCGGGGCATGGCCCAAAAGCAACTTCCGCTGCGCCGGCTCGGTCTCTCGCAAGAGATCGAGTTTCAGCCGACAGAGCGCCAGCTGCGCTGGATTGGGATCGACCAGATGCAAGCTGGCAACTTGCGGATCGGCAGCGAGCAGGGCCGAGCTGCATCCGCCCGAGCCGATCATGATGATGCGAGCCGGCCTGCCCACGGCTCGGACGACGGCTAGATCGATCAACGGATCCTCGCGTACTTGGGCGAAGGCCAGTGGCAGTTCAGCGGCGGCAGCGATCCAACTATTCATCCGCCGGCCCGAGGCGGCCCTGGCGTCGGCCCTGGCGTCGGCCCTGGCGTCGGCCATGGCGGCGGAGGCGGGCCGCCACCAAAGCGGGCGCGTTCGTAGGCGGCCAGCTCGCGCGACAGGTCGAGGCCGGTGCGGGTCGTGATCGCGGCACAGATGCTGGCGGCACTGTCGGCGGGACTGACGCGCACGCCCAGGCGGCGGGCCAATTCGACCAGCTCGATACCGCGCCGACGATGCACCGCCTGGAGGTCGCGACGCCGCAGCCGCCATCGCTGCACCAGGTGACGACCAATCGCGACCAGGCCGATCGCAGCCAGCACGCCGGCGATGAGAAACGCCGACAGACCGCTGCGGGGGCGATCGTGCAGCGGCACCGCTTGGGTCAGTTGCGGCGGTGGCTGGTCGCCATGATCGAGCCGACTGATCATCGTATGCGCTGCCGCCGGTGTCGCGTCAATGCGCTGCCAGCGACCATTGGGCAGCAGGATCTCGGCCCAGGCATGGGCGTGCAGTTTGCGGAAGGTGATACCGCTGCCGTCCCATTCCGAGCTGGCGTAGCCTGCGACACAGCGGGCGGGATGACCGGCCCGGCGTAGAAGCAGGGTGGAGGCGCCAGCAAAGTGCTCGCAGGTGCCGCGACGATCGCGGTCATTGCCGAACATGAATGTAGCGAGCGGTTCGCTGACCGCCTGCGGTGTGTCCAGATCATAGGCGCAGCGTTCGTGTAGCCGGGCGATGATCGCCCGGGCAGCTTGCTCCGCCGGGAGTCCGGCCCAGCGCGCGTCCTCGATGGTCGACCACGGCCATTCGGCGATCGCTGGCGGGAGTTCGCGGCAGATGGCTGCGGCGAGCGCGCGATCCGCTTCAGGCTCGAAGCGTGGCGGACCGTCGAGCGAGACGCGATACGAACGGATGGCCGAACCCAGTTCGGGCCGCCAGCGGTTCCCATCGCCGTCAGCCCACATGTCGCTGAGTCCGACCCAGCCACCGTTGTCGGGGGCCAAGACGCTGTCACCGACACCCCCGAGACTGACCAGGTCGGCGATCGTTGCACCAGCTGGCGGCGGCGTGTCGTCCAGTTCGACTTCGCCGGGCGCGGGCAGCCAACGCAGCCTGCCTGATTCTGCGTCGCGCTGCAACCGGCTGCACGCAGCGAGCCGCAAGTAGACCAACTGATCGGGATCTGTGGGCAGGAACAGCCGGGCTGCCGGGCTGGGGTCGCGCGGGGGCGGCCCGCCGGGATCAATGCCGATGCGTTCGGACGGTTTAATGCCTGTCGAGGTGCGCGGTGCCGCTTCGCCGCCCTTGCCATCAGTGCGCACCGGCGCGGGTCGCAAGGCGTGCGCCAACGATTGCGCCGGAGCGAAGGCCAGCGCACCCAGGCTGCCGGCGGCCAGGGCTGGCAGCAGGGCCCAGGCCAGCCACGCGCGCCCTGGCAGGTGGCTGTGGTGCAAGCCGGTGCGGCGAGCGCCGAGTCGCGCTTCCAGCCAGGCGTCGGTGGCGAGCGCCAGGCAGGCGAGCGGAGCCAGCACCACGGCGGCGATCCACGGCGGCGGACCGCTGCTGCCAGGCAGTCCGAGCACGACCAGCTCCATCACCGCGAGCGGCGCGACCAGACGCAGCACGCCGGGCCGGGCCGGGATCAGGACCAGGGCGGTGACCAGGGTGCCGAGCAGCGCATGCACGGTGGCGCGACTGCCGTCACCCAGGGCCCAGGCGATGACCGCGGCTGCCAGAGTCAGCGCCGGCGAACCCAGCTCGCGCCAGACCCCGCGCGGCAGCACCTCGCCAGCGGCGGCGATCAGCGCAACCAGGGTGGCCGGCAGCCAACCGCCGGGATGCGCCCACGATAACCAGCCGGCGATCGCGGCGAGTCCGGCGATGTGCGCGAGGCGTAGCTGATCGGCGGGGTTCATGCGCGACCCAGCCGGCGCGGCAGGTGGATCAGGCGGGCCAGTTCGTCATCGCGGATGACCAGGGGCGGCGGCTGGTTGTCTGGGGGCCGCGTGCCTTCGGCGAGCAAGGCCAGGCAGGGCGCTCCACGAGGGACGATCTCCTCCAGTGGTGCACCGCCGGGGCGCGCTAGCGCTAGCGCTTCCAGGAGACGGTCGCGGGCACCGGTGGCTCCGCGCGGTACATGGCCGTGATGCACCATGAGTTCCCAGCCGCGCGCAGCGAGATCGTCGACCAGGGTCGCTGCAGCCGACACCAGGCGTTCGAACACCACGGCACTGGCCAGTGGATCGATGGCGATGGCGAGGCGGCGAGCAGCCGGGGCATGGCGTTCGGCGACCAGTAGCTGCTGATGCCGGGCGCTCGCCCGCCAGTGAATGCGCGAACGTGGATCGCCAGGGGCCCAGGCGCGTAGCCGTCCGAGATCGTCGCCACCCGGCTCGGGTGCGACGGCGACGCCGGCAAACCATTCGGCCAGACGGGCACGTAATCCCGCGCGGATGCGGCCGATCGGTGGCAGGACGATCACCGTGGACCCGTCGCCAGCGCTGCGGCGTGCCTCGATCAGGCCAAGCGGCTGCACGCCGGAAATCTGCAGTGCCGGAAGATGGACCGCACCGCGATTGGGAAAGCGCATGACCCAGCGCACGGTGCAACCGGCCTGATCGTTTACCGAAAGGCGAGCAACCTGGCGTTGCTCGCGCGCCCGCGGATCCCACGCCCACAGGGTACAGGGGGGCGCAGGTGTGTTGAAGCTCAGTTGCGCGGTCATCACCGCTTCGGCACCGGCGTGGATCGTGCGTGGCGGCACCCAGGTGGCCTGCACCATGGCCAGCCCGCGTGGGGCGAGCAGGCGGGCGGCACCCAAGGCGGCGAGCATCGCGATCCCGCCGACCGCGGCGAGCGGAGCGACCTGCCAGGCTGGTACCAGACACAATGCGACACCCTCGGCGCCGGTGATCCAGCCCAGCGGGGTGAGTCTGGTGCGCATGTTGTCAGCGCGGGACGGGAACGGCGGCGACCACGTCGCGCACCGCCTGTTCGGGATCACCTGCCCCACGTGGCACGACGCGATGGGCCAGGGCCTCGACGGCGATGCCCTGGACGTCGTCGGGCGTGGTGAAGGAACGACCGGCAAGCAGGGCGCGGGCCTGAGCCAGGCGTTGCAGTCCCAGTGCCGCCCGCGGGCTGGCACCCAAGGCCAAGCCCTTGCTGGCGCGGGTGGCGCGGATTACGGCGAGAGCGTAGCCGCGTACTTCGTCAGAGACGGCGATCGCAGCGGCGGCCTGGCGCAGGTGGGCCGCTCCGGCGGCATCGACCACCGCACCCAGCCGGGCGAGGTCGGCGCCAGCACCGTCACGTCGCATCAGTTCCAGTTCGGCGGACTGATCGGGATAGCCGAGAGCGAAGCGTAACAGGAAGCGGTCGCGCTGGCTGTCGGGTAACGGATAGGTGCCGGCGTGGTCGATCGGATTCTGCGTGGCGATGCAGCAGAAACGTTCGGCCAACGGACGGGCCTCGCCATCAGCGGTGACCTGGCCCTCGGCCAGCGCTTCAAGCAATGCGCTCTGCGTGCGAGGCGGAGTGCGGTTCAACTCGTCAGCCAACAGCACATCGCAGAACACCGGACCGGGGTGGAAGACGAAGCGGCGCTCATGTTCGTCCCACACCGAGGTGCCGGTGATGTCGGCCGGCATCAAGTCGGGGACGCACTGGATGCGTTTGAAGCTGCCACCGGTGGCGGCGGCAAGGGCGCGGGCGAGAGTGGTCTTGCCGACTCCCGGCACGTCTTCGACCAGCAGGTGGCCGCGAGCCAGCCAGCCCGTAATGGTGAGTTCAGCGGCGCGACGATGGCCACGAAACACCGTGGATATTCCATCGACGAGCGCGGTTGCGAGCGCAGCGTCTTGCATGCTGAGGATTTACATGATGCAGGATGGTTGCGCCATGGTTGCCTGGGTTGACCGACAGATCCGTCGCCCACACCGGAAGATCAGTCAGTCCAGCGACTTGCAGCGTGAAGACACTTGCCCGGAGCTCCCCCGTCCGCTATAACTCTATGCAGGACAACCATCGGAGACCGAGCTCATGTCAGAACAGACGATCGCCAAGCGGGTTCTCGCCGACCGTATCGCGGCCAAGCTCAACCTGCCCCAGGGTCAAACCCTGCAGGTCATCCAGGCCTTTCTCGACGACATCGTCGATGAGTTGGGTCGAGGCAACCGCCTGGAATTCCGTGATTTTGGTGTCTTCGAACTGGTCTCGCGCAAGCCGCGCACAGCGCTGAATCCGAAGACCCTCGAGAAGGTGCCAGTGCAGCGTCGGACGGTGGTGAAGTTCCGCGCTGGCCGACTGCTAAAGGCCAAGGTCAAGGACCTCTCGGTTGACGCCGACGGCAATCCGCTGCCGGGCACTGAAACCAAGGTCTGAGATGCGCCGGGCGGCGATGGTCATCCTGCTGGCGGCGTCTCTCGCCTGTGTGGAGAACGCCCAACCGGTGATGTCCTTTTCGTCCTCGGGGGCGATGAAGCTGAGCATGTCGCCTGACCAACCGAGCGAGGCAGCCGGTGGCGTGCGCATGCGCTACGAGCAGGTGCGCCTCGAGTGCGAACGTCTGACCTACCGCATGGCTGCGCTGGCGGGTACGCCCAAGCCGGTGCTCTCGACGGCCGACCTGATCGGCGGGCCGGATGGACGTGTGCTGTTTGATTCAACCAATTCGCAGATGCCGCAGATCGCCTTCCGCGGGCTGCTGCGGCCGCGGACGCTGGCCATCCGCCGGCTTGATGCGGATCCTGCAAAACCAACCGAAGTGCGCTTCCGCGGTGAAGCCAGCGATCTCGGCGACGTCGTCGGCGTGGTGAACACGGCCAAGGGGCTGCGCCAGCATGTCGCCTGGGCTGATCGCGCGGTGCTGGAATTCGTCGGCACGGTGCAGGCGGGTGGGCCGCTTGGCATCGACACCCCACGCATGACCGCGCTGCATCTCTATGGTCGTCCAGCCGACGGCACGACTCCGGCTAAGCCGGCGGTGGTGCTGCGTCTGGTCACTATGGTCCCCGTCGAACAGGCAGTGGTTGACACGTTGATCGGCGCCAACACCTACGGCATGCGCGCCAGTGGCATGACTATGTCGCTGTACTTCGGTGCAGACGGTGCACTCAGTGGCTACCAGAGCGACACCGGCGACTATGAGATGCGCGATGGCGACGATCTCATCCCCCATCTGGGCGGCAGTAAACCGACCCTGGGCAAGTGAACATCCTCAGATTCCTGCGCCCGCAGTGCATCAAACTGCGCCTCGACTTTGTCCCCGCCGAGGGCGAGCCGGACGAGAGCGAAGCAACCAAAGGCGCCCGTCACCGGCGCGAGAAGGAAGTGCTGATCAGCGAATTGGCTGAACTGCTGTCACGCAGCGGAGACATCGCCAACCTCGGCAAGCTGACCAAAGACCTGTCGCATCGCGAGCGCAAGGCGACCACCGCCATCGCACCCGGCATCGCCATTCCGCATGTCCGTACCTATCAGGCGAAGACGTTCATCATCGGACTGGCCCGGGCCGAGCCGCCCGGCCTCGACTTCGACAGCCTCGACGGCGATCCGACCCGGCTCTTCGTGTTGCTGACCAGCCCGCCGTGGGACGATCGCACCTACCTGCAGGTCTACCGCGAGTTCGCCCAGCTGGTCCAGGATGAGGACTCGCTCGCCGGTCTGATGGCCGCCGAGACCGAGCAGGATGTGTTCAACACGCTGCGGGCATTCTTCCGATAATCCCCAGATGTACGACCTTTACGGTCTGATGGTCACCGCGGTCTGGGCGCGGTCTGGGTTGGCGATCAGCTGGAACAATTCCTCGGCGTCCTGGTTCTGCATGCGGATGCAGCCGTTGCTGACTTGAGCCTGCATCTTGCCATCGATCCCGGTATAGCCGTGGATGCCGATGCTGCTGGCACCCAGCAACTTCGCGTCGAAGGCCAACCAGATCGGGCCGAGGATGTTCTCGGGATCACCGTACGACAAAACCTTCTTGTTGGTCGGATGGGTCCACTGCGGATGCCACACCCGGTTGGTGATCTGGGTCGTGCCGATCGGAGTCGGCGACTCGGCAGCGCCGTGTGCGATGGTGTAGCGCTTGGCGAAGACCCCGCCGATGTAGAGATCGAGGGTGTAGTCGGACAGGTCAACTTCGATCAGATTTCCACCGGCATCCTTGATCTTGATCACCTTGATGGTCTCACCCGAACGCAGATCCGCCGAATTGACATCCTTGCCGCGTAGACGATTGAGCAATTCGCGGCTCATACCGTAGCTGCGCGCGATGGCGTCAGGATTCTCGCCGGGACTGACGCTGTGCACGCCCATTAGCCCACTGTCGTCGTTTGGCCACTTCGCCTTGGAGAAGAAGAGCGCCTCGCCCAGGGGAGTCAGGCGGTCGCGCAGCAGGGTCGCTTCGGCGTCATGGCCGCCAGGCAGGCCGTACATCGCCAGCAAAACCTGGCTGTAGAGCTTAGCCATGCGTGGCGCGTTTGGCGCGCGGGGGGCGTCTGCGCCGGCCTGCGACCACAGGGTGTCGGCCTCGTCCATCGCCTTCTTGGCGTCTGCCGGCAGATCGGCAGCAGGGGCGACGATCGGGTTGGTCGGATCGAAGGGGTTGTCCAGGGCAGATGCAGTCTGGTGGTGTTTCCACCAGTACCAGGCGCCTCCACCGGCGGCCGCGAGGAGGACAAGGAAGATGAGGACGCGCATGGCCAGACTCTGCCGACCATGGCCAGGGCTGCAATACGGTTGGCGTGCCGGCCCAGCGCTCTAACCTGCGCCCTTCCGTTGGAGCCCCCATGTCATCCATCTGCTATCCCGTTCCTGCCCTGCTCCTGCTCGCTGGTGCCCTGGCCGCCGCAGATACGCCGACCCAGGTGCCGCGTGGCGGCACGACGGCGCTGGACGGCGGCAACGGTCTCGCCCCGATCACCGATTTTGGGGCCGGACGCGCCGCTGCCGGAGCTGCCCGCCAAGTGGTCGTCCAGGGCCTGATCGACCTGGATGTGCTGCAGCGCAACAACTACACCGACTCGAACAAAGACGGGTCCGATCATCGCGGCTATGGCACGATGCGCGCCGAACTCGGCCTGAAAATCAAGATGGACGAGCGGGCGACCGCAGTCATCGGCTTCGGCTACAACGCCGACATGGGCGACTACGGCGTGACGAACACGCGTCCAGGCGTGGTCGCTCCGCCTTCGAACGAATCGCAAATCAACTCCGAGAAGTCGCAACTCGTCCTCAAGGATGCCTACGTCAACCTCAAGGAGTTCCTCGGCTTCGAGGAACTGGGCGTGATCGCCGGCCGCACGCCGGTCAGTTGGAACATGGTCGCTGACCGTGGTGCATTTATGTTCGATTCGCGAGCTGATGATCCGGCGATCGGTTCGTGGGACGGCGTCCGGGCCAGTTATAGCGGTTTTGATGTGATGGTGATCAGCCCGTGGATCTACCGCCTGCCGGATGCCTCCACCATTTTCGGCGCCACCCTCGACTGGAAGCCGGCGACGGCCGATGGCGATAAGGTCTTTGTGACCCTCAATGCCTCCGAGCAGGTTGAGCCAGTGGTCGGCGGCGTGCGCAAAGGCGACAACCTGCGCACCTATGGCGGCGGCATCGACTGGCGCAGTGGGGAAACCGGTCTGTGGTTAGAGGTCGGCTTCCAGCAAGGAGACGCCGGCAGTGATGCCAGCTTCGGCGGCTATGGTGGTGAGACCGGACTGGATTGGCAGTTCAGCCAGTATGGCAAGGGACGGCTCCAATTGATCGCTGGCTATATGACTGGCGATGATCCGGCCACCACGGATGTCGAGGGCTTCGTCAACGAGTGGGAGAGCATCAGCGACACCCTGATCGTCGAGAACGAGAAATACGGCGAGCTGTCCCGCCTGACCGTCGGCAACCTGGAGTCGTTGAAGTTCCGCATCGGTACCGGTTTCGACGAGCGTGACAAAGTGCGCATCGACAGCACGCTGGCCTACTACCGACTCAGCGAGGCTGTGGTTACCGACGGCAGCCGTTCGTTTGGCACCGAACTCGATCTCACCCTACGCTGGCAGTATACCTACAATGCGCAAATCCGCCTGTTCGGTGGCCTGCTCAAGCCTGGGGACGGCCTCGGCGACGCGCAGGAGATCGCCAAGCCCGGCACCATCACAGGCAACGACCTGATCTGGCTGGGCGGCGCGAACATCAACGTCGCGTTCTGAACGGCGGACGTCCGGCGGTACATGCCGGGCAGCCACAGTGGTGCTGCTGTTGATAAAAATTTATCAACAGCATGCTGCCGAGGCATGTTATTCCACACCGCTTGCCGGCCAGACGTGAAGCCATGATTGGCATGCGCGCGTCTGCCTGGCTGCGCTGTGCCTGGGGCCTGGGCTTCTGCGTGGCCGCGGTTGCACTGGTCTGGATCGTCGAACGCGAGGGCCAGGTGGCGGCCACGACCTTGGTCGTGACTGCTCCGGCAGCGCTCCTACGGTTGCCGTTGGAAGTCCAAAGCACCTATCCCGTGGTCCGCTGGCGTGTTTTGGTGCTAGGGGCCGAGCAGGCACCAACCGCCAGCGACCAGTGGACGTGGCATGGTCAGGTCAGCGTTCCATCGCACGAAGATGTGGTGGTGATAGCGACGGCGGAGTTGGCAACCGCAGCTCCGCATCGCGGTTTGCGCCTGCGTTTGGGCGACGCGCCTGAGCGGCTGGTCTGGGGGGCCGGTGACGTGGTCGCCACCGAGCCGGCACCATGAGCGGTCATCTGCATCACCACAACCACTTGGTGTTGGATGACATCACCATCTGCTACCGGCGTCGACCAGCGGTCCATCATCTCAGTTGCGCGTTGCCGTGCGGCGGTCTGGTCGGCGTTGTCGGTCCCAATGGCGCCGGGAAATCGACCTTGCTGCATGGCATCCTCGGTTGGCTGCCGCTGACCTCGGGTCGCATCGTGTGGAACGGCCACGACGTTCCGGGTCGTCCAGGTGTGGTGAGCTGGCTGGGCCAGCGGCGCAGCCAGGACGGTGGTTTTCCTGCTGATGTCGCCACCGTCGTTGCCACCGGGCGCTACGCCCGCCTGGGCATGCTGCGCGGTTTCCAGGCCGAGGACCACGCGGCGGTTACGACGGCCATGCAGGCGATGGGCGTAACGGCGTTGGCTCAGCGACCGTTCGCTGAATTGTCAGGCGGCCAGCAGCAGCGCACCCTGGTCGCGCGCGCCCTAGCCAGCGGCGCTGAAGTGTTGCTGCTTGATGAGCCGCTCACTGGTCTGGATGAGCCGAGCTGCCGCGACCTGTTGAAACGGCTGAAGGAATGGGCCCAGGGCGGACGCTTGGCGGTTGCAGTGATTCACGACCTAGCGGCCGTGCGCACTTGGTGCGACCATGTCCTGTTGATGCATCGCGGATTGATCGCCTGCGGGCCAACCGCAGAGACGCTCACTCCGGAACTGGTCGCTCGATGCTACGGCGCGGAGTCCACCCATGGGTGACGCCTTTGCCTGGTTGAGCGATCCGCTCGCCCACCGCTTCGTCGCCCGTGGTTTGGCCATGGCTTTTTTGCTTGGCGTCGCCGGTGGATTAGTCGGCTGTGTCCTGTTGCTGCGTCGCATCGTGCTGATCGCAGATTCGTTCGGTCACGCCCTGCTGCCTGGCATCGGCCTAGCGTATCTCTGGCTGGGTCCTGGCCACACTGGGCTCTATGCCGGCGCTGCGGTCGCCGGCCTGGGTACCGCCGTGATGAGCGGCCTAGTCAACCATCTGACCCGTTTGCCAGAAGACGCCGCGTTCGGTGCGTTGTTCGTCATTTGTTTTGCGGTCGGCATCGCCCTGATGAGTCAGGTCGCCGCGCCGATCGACTTGTTGCACTATCTCTTCGGCAACATCCTTGGCGTCACCGGTGGCGATCTGTGGCGGGTCTGTGCCACCACCTGTGCGACCGTCATGGTCCTCTGTCTGTGTTACCGCGCCATTCTGATGGAGGCGTTCGATGCGCCGTTCCTGCGCGTCAGCGGCGGTCGCAATCTGCTGATCCATCTCGGCGTGTTGGCGGCGGTCGTGGTCAACATCGTTGCCGCGCTGAATGCCGTTGGCCTGGTGCTTTCGCTGGGGCTATTCATCCTGCCCGCGGCCACGGCCTACCTGTGGTGCGAACGATTCGGCACCATGCTGCTGGTCGCGGCGCTGTACGGCGGCCTCGCCTCGTGCCTCGGACTGCTCGCCAGCTGGCATCTCGATCTGCCCAGCGGCGCCTGCATGGTTGCCGCGCTCGGCGTCGGATTCGTCCTGTCGGTGCTGCTCAGTCCGCGCCATGGCATGTTGGCCCGCTTGCGACCGCGCCGGCACTACGCTCATGACGAGGGCGGTGACGAGTGCTCCTCGGCTGCTACCGACACTCGCAGCAAAGAATCGTAGGAACTAGCGCCGCGTAGCGGCACCGGGCGGATACAATCTGCGAAGCCCCCGAACAGAATGCCGGATTCGATAGGTAAACCGCTCTTGCGGGGCATTTCGTCCGAGTACACTATGGAAGCGCTTCCATAGAACCCACCACGAAGCGTCTGAGGAACTTCCCATGCCCATCCGCGTCACAGTCTGGGGCGAGAACGTCCACGAACAAAAGCATCAGCTGGTGCGGGACATTTATCCCGACGGTATGCACGCCTGCATTGCGGCGGCCTTGAACCGCGACCCAGATATCATGGCGCGCACAGCGACGCTGCAGGAACCGGAACACGGTCTGACCGAGCAGATCCTTGATGAGACGGACGTGCTGACCTGGTGGGGTCACGCAGCTCATGGCCAAGTCGAAGACGCCATTGCCGCCCGTGTGCAGGATCGCGTGCTCAAGGGCATGGGCCTGATTGTGCTGCACAGCGGCCACCACTCCAAAGTGTTCAAGCGACTGATGGGCCACAACTGCGATCTGCACTGGCGTGAAGCAGGCGAGAAGGAACGACTGTGGGTCGCCAATCCCGGCCATCCGATCGCCGCTGGCATCGACCGCTACTTTGAGTTGCCGCATGAGGAAATGTACGGCGAGCCGTTCGGCGTGCCCGAGCCGCTTGAGACCGTCTTCATTTCATGGTTCCAGGGCGGCGAAGTATTCCGCTCTGGTTTGACCTATCGTCGTGGTGCCGGGAAGCTGTTCTACTTCCGGCCCGGCCACGAGACCTATCCGACCTACCACAACCCGACGGTGCAGCAGGTGCTGCGCAACGCCGTCAAATGGGCGATGCCCGATCAGCGCTTCGGCTGGGGCTGCCCACACGTGCCGGCCGATAAGGCGCCCGAGCCGCTGACCGTCACTGGTGGATCAGTCCACTAGCAGCGACGGGGACGGGCCGGGATTGGCGTTCGCGGTCTAGTTCCATACTAATCCGCATGAGCAACGCGTCCGACGGCATGAACTTCGCGCCCAAGGGCAAACCGGCTCCCGTGGTCACGGCGGGAGAGTTCCGCTTTGCCGCCATGCATCTCGATCACGGCCACATCAGCGGCCAGTGCAATGGCCTGATCGAAGCAGGCGGGACCCTGACGAAGGTCTATGATCCGGATCCGGCCAAGGTCGCCGGATTTGTGAAATCCTATCCGCAGGTGCAAGCGGTCGCCGATCCGCGCGAGATCCTTGAAGATCCGACGATTCGTCTAGTGGCAGCTGCAGCGGTGCCGTGCGATCGCGGCCCACTGGGATGCCGCGTGATGCGGCACGGCAAAGATTACTTCACTGACAAGACGCCGTTCACCAGTCTGGTGCAGTTGGCCGAGGCCAAGCGGGTGGTCGCTGAGACCGGCCGCAAGTACATGGTCTACTATTCCGAGCGCCTGCATGTCGAATGCGCCATCGCCGCTGGCGATCTGGTCGAGCAGGGCCGTATCGGTCGGGTCGTGCAAGTCATCGGTACCGGACCGCATCGCCATGGTCCCGCCGGCTGTCGTCCCGCCTGGTTCTATGAAAAGGCCAAATACGGCGGCATTCTCTGCGACATCGGCAGCCATCAGCTCGAACAGTTTCTGTTCTACACCGGCAACACCGAAGCCACCATCCAGGCCTCGAAGGTTGCCAACTACCGTTTCCCGCAGCATCCTGAGCTTGAGGACTTCGGCGACGTGACGGTGATCGGCGGCAATGGCGCCAGTGGTTACCACCGGGTCGATTGGCTCAATCCGAACGGTCTGCGCAGCTGGGGCGATGGCCGTCTCATCCTGCTGGGCACCGAAGGCTATATCGAGCTGCGCAAGTACATCGATGTCACCACCGACAACGGTGGCGAACAGCTCATCCTGGTCGACCAGCAGGGCGAACACCGGATGAACTGCGCGGGTAAGACAGGCTATCCCTACTTCGGTCGGCTGATCCGTGACTGCCTAGACCGCAGCGAGACGGCGATGACCCAGGCCCACGCGTTCAAGGCGGCGGAACTGTGCCTGCAGGCCCAGGCCGTGGCGGTGCGTCTAGCGTAGCCCGCAGGGTCGCAGATGGGCCTCACCCGGTTCGGCGGGCGGCGATGAAGCGTTCGACCTCGCTGCTGGCTGCCTCAAGCAGTCGTTGGTTCTGCTCGCTGGGGGCCAGGCATCGTTTGACCAGGGTACTAAAGGTGGCTGCACGCAGCGCCAAGTATTGACGATAGTCGCGCAGCACCTGATCGGGCAGATCCGTTGTCGATGACGAAGCGTCAAAGGTATCGACCAGGCCGCTCCAGGGATCGACGTACAGGGCCTGGAGTCTGCGTGCTTCGGCTAGGTCGGGCTGCGACGGCGCTGTGCGGATTTTGGTGAGATCAGCAGGCAGGTTGGCCGCGAGATGGCGCTCCATCGTCGCCAGGCGAGCCTGCCAAGATCCCCACAAGGTGGTCTTCGGGGGAGCCGACGGTCGCTGCAGCGGCTGTAACGCCGCCGATGGGGGCTGAGGGGCGTTCACGTGGGGAGCGTCAACGCCGCCTGAAGGCCGGATGACGCGTCTGGTCGTGACAGTCTTACTCATGACGATCATTCGACCGAGCTGCAATGGCCAGTCGAGCGGTAATACTGTCCGGATATCCGGACAGTGGAGGGTGGGCCTATAGGCAGTGCTGACGGTAGGCTGAAGCGATGCGGTCGACCAACGCTGACTGGTCGCCAGCCCACAATTCATCGCTGAATATCTCGACTTCGTCCCAACCGGTGAAGCCAGCCTTGCGCACCAGTTCGCGGATGCGTCGCAGCGGAATGCAGCCATCGCCCATGACCGAACGGTCGTTGAGCATGTCGCGCAGGGGGGCGCGCCAGTCGCACAGGTGGAAGCCGCAGGTCCACTTGCCGCTTTTGCTGATTTCCGCTTCCAGTTCTGGGTCCCACCAGACGTGAAACACATCCAGGGCGATGCCGACCGCCGAGCTGTTGATGCGCTCGCACAGACGTCGCGCCTCGCCCAAAGTGGTGATGCAGCTGCGGTCAGCGGCGTACATCGGATGCAGTGGTTCGATCGCTAACTTCACCCCGGCAGCGCGGGCTTCTGGCTCGACCGCGCAGATGCCATCCTCGACCATCTTGCGGGCCTCGGCCAACGGCAACCCGGGTACCGCACCGCAGACCAGCACGACCATCGGCGCGCCGAGTTCCTGCGCATCGCGAATGGCGATGCGGTTGTCCTCGATCGCTGTGTTACGCCCGGCCTGATCGACTGCTGGAAAGAAGCCGCCGCGGCACAGCGCCGTGCAGGTCAGTCCGTGGGTCTTGAGCAGTTCGCGTCCCTTGGCTGCGCCAGAGGGCGCGAGGTGCTGGCGCCACACCGTGACGCCCTGCACCCCGGCCTTGGCGTAATTGGCGCAGGCCTGTTCCAGCGACCACGGCTTCGTGGTCATGGTGTGGATGGATAATCCGCTCATAGCCCGGGCACGTCGATCCAGCGACGCTCCTTGCTCGACTGCAGCGACAGCTCGGCCAACTGCACGCCTTTGGCGCCTTCACGCAGGGTCCAGCGGAACGGCGCATCAAGCGCGACGTGCTTGAGGAACATCTCCCACTGGATCTTGAAGGCGTTGTCATAGGGCAGGTTGTCCGGTACTTCCTGCCAACCTGCGTTGAAGTTGATCGGTTGGTCGATATCCGGGTTCCACACGGGCTTGGGCGTGCAGCCAGCGTGCTGGATCCAGCACTTGCGCAGGCCGACCACCGCCGAGCCCTTGGTCCCATCGACCTGCAGGGTGAGCAGGTCGTCGCGGCGCACGCGCACGTTCCAGCTGCTGTTGAAGTGGCAGACGACGCCGTTGTCGAGCAGGAACGTGGCGTAGGCCGAGTCGTCGGCGGTGCACGTGTACGTTTTGCCCGATTCGTCAACTCGCTCGCCGATGTGGGTGGCCGCGAGGCAGCTGACGCTCTTCACGTTGCCGAACAGATTGTCGATGACGTAGCGCCAGTGGCAGTGCATGTCGATGATCATGCCGCCCCCATCCTCGGCGCGGTAGTTCCAGCTCGGCCGCTGGGCGGGCAGGTCGAAGCCGGTGCCTTCGAAGACCCAGTAGCCGAACTCGCCGCGCACCGAGAGAATCTTACCGAAGAAACCCTGGTCCTTGAGCATCTGGAACTTGCGCAGGCCGGGCAGCCACAGCTTGTCCTGCACCACGCCGTTCTTCACCCCGCCCTTCTCGCATACGTCGGCGAGGCGCAGAGCCTCGCTGGTGGTGACGGCGGTGGGCTTCTCGCAGTAGATCGCCTTCTTCGCCTTGACCGCCTTCTCGATGAAGCCGGCCCGCTGCAGGGTGCCGCTGGCGTCGAAGAAGATCTCGTACGTGGGATCAGCCAGACAGGCGTCGAGGTCGGTGGAGATCGGCAGCTTGGCGCCGGCTTCGACGCTGAAGCGGTCGGACAGGGCCTGTAGCTTGTTGGCGCTGCGGCCGGTCAGGATCGGATCCGGCATCAGCGTCAGGTCGTCCGAGACCTTCACCCCGCCCTGCTTCATGATCGCGACGATCGAGCGGTGGAGGTGCTGATTGGTCCCCATGCGGCCGGTGACGCCGTTGAGGATGATGCCGATGCGCTTGATCGCCATGTATGCGTGTCCTGGGGTGCTGGCATCATATATCATATATGATATATGAAATCAAGAGATGAGTACTAACCTAAGTGCCATGGATCAGTTGCGCCCGCCAGCCGGGACATTTCCGACCAAACAGGCCATGGTGCTGGCCGCCCTGCGCGATGCCATCCTCGGGGGCCGATTGCGCCCTGGCGAGCGTGTCGTGATCGACGAAGTGGCCCGTCGTTTCGGGGTGTCGATAATCCCGGTGCGCGAGGCCATGCGCCAACTGGAGGCCGAGCGCCTAGTGACTTCGCAACCGCATGTCGGGCCAGTGGTAACGGGATTTGACGAACAGGCTGCAACCGAGCTGTTTACGCTGTTGGAATGCCTGGAGCTGGCAGCCGCCCGCCATGCCATCGACCGCGCGACCGACGATGATCTGAGCGAACTGCTCAAGGCCGCTGAGGCTGTTGAGCGGGCGCCGGCGGCACGTTGGGAAGAAGCCAACGCCCGGTTTCATGCCCGCTTCGCCGCCTGCGCCCACATGCCGCGCATCGCCGAGCACCTCGCCACGGTCAGCAGCGAATGGGAGCGCCTCTACCGCCTGCGTTTCAAGGATAGCGCAGCGCCAGATCGCATTCGGGCCGAGTCCGAGCATCGCCTGGTGGTCGCAGCGCTGAAGAAGCGCGATGAGGTGTCCCTGCAGGCCGTTATTCGCGAGCATAACCGGCGGGCTGCGGCTCATTACGCGTAGCAAGAGGCAATAGAATAGATCCGTACGGACCCATCACGGGATATGTGAGGTGGCTACGGCCATAACGGACCCATGTTGTTGTCGCGCGATGAGTCTTTAGATCAGTAATCGGTACATGGCTGTAATTATCATATAGGCATAAGGTTACAATGAATAATAGCGGCCAGCGAATCACTCACATGGGCAAATGACCATGACAAAAACGAAATAAACGAGGTACCGGCGGCACATAGAAGGTGAGGTCCCCCATGCAGCCGAATTCTATTGCCGTGAACGCCAACACCGTCCACAATCACCAGATGAGGGCGATAGCAGAGACTCGTAGTGGGTCTTTCTGGGTTGCAGTTGCCTGCCTGATTGCCCTGGGTTGGTCCTCTGCCCACGCGGCGGAAACTGGCACCTTGGTTGCCTCGACCACCACGCCACCGGTCAGTACCACGACCACGTTCACCGTTACCGTGTCTGTCGGTGGCGCCTCGGGCTTCAGCTGCTGGGGCCAGGTCCTGCGGTTTGACAAGACCAAGGTGAACTTGACGGCTCAAGGTGGCGGAGCATTTACGACCTTCGTGCCGGATTCACGTTCGTTGGCCGACATCAACAATTCCGGCGAAGTTCGTACAGGCGGTTATTACGAAGTCGCAGGTACGCCTCCGACTTACCCCAACAACGGTGGTGGTAGCGGATCCGTGGCTGTGCTGACCTTTAAGCGGATTGCCTCTGGGACCACCGACATCACCTCGCCCATCGCGGGCGACTTCAGTTGGACCCTGATCAACGCCGCCGGAGCCAACCGCGCCCTCGCGACAGTCCCGACCAAAGTGACCCTGACCGACTCGGTGTCAGCGTCCAGCGTGGCCGGCACCAAGATCTTCTACAATCGTTCAGCTTGGGATGGCAATGACGCGGCGGCCAACGCCAGCGACGATGCCGCCATCGCCACGAACAAGTCGGCCCTCCGTCCGGGCCAGACCGCCACCTTCGCCAATTACACCTCGTACAGCCGTGGCATCAACGGCGTGATGGTCGATGTGATTAGCCTGCCTGGCACGCCCACCGCGTCGGACTTCATCTTTACGGTCGGCAACAACAACACGCCTGCCGGCTGGGCTGCGGCGCCCGTGCCAACCACCGTGGTGGTGCGCGCTGGTGCTGGCGCTGGCGCAAGCTCGCGCATCTCGCTGATCTGGACGGATAACGCGATCCAGAAGCAGTGGTTGCGGGTTGAAGTGAAGGCGACGGGAACGACGGGCCTTTCGGCACCGTACGTGTTTTACTTTGGGAATGCGATCGGGGATTGTGGAGATAATGCGACAAATACCTATGCCGGGGTAGGTGATCAACTTGGCGTGCGTATTAACGGCGTTGTTCCAGGGACTGCCCTTGTTACGAATGTTTACGACTATAACAGAGATAAATCAGTTGGCGTTGGTGATCAACTTGTTGTTCGCTTGAATGGCACGGGACCAGGGTCGTCGCTGGCGCTAGTTGCTGTTCCATGACGGTCGTCATTCAGTTTGCTTACCCTATTCCAACCGGCGCATCGTGAGCATGACATGATAAAAACATTCTCGTGGTTCATCGTACTCTTGGCGATGTGCTCCGTGCAGGCTGTTGCTGCGGTGTCCGTCAATATTGGCACTGTCTCTCTGCTGCCAAATCAAGCTGGTCAAATCGTCAATATTCAGGTCAGCGGAGGCGTCCAGCTTTCAGGTGTAGATTTTTATCTCACCGTTGGAGATGGGACGACTGGGCCAGTAGTAACGCCACCGATCGTATCTGGTTCGCCATCAACAACTGACGTATTGGTTGGAACAATTTGGGGAGGAACGGCAATTTACGCCGCGAATCCGAATCTTGGATCGGGGACAGCAAATTGGCAGATTATCACCACTAGTGGGACTGTCGCTGGTTCGGGATCCATCGCACAAGTAAAAATAGACACAACCGGGATTAATTCAGGCACCTTCCCGATTTCACTTACGCTTGGCGGAGTAGCTAGTGTCTTTTACGATGCTGCAGGACCAATTGCGTCATCAGGAGTCACTCTGACCGCAGGAAGTCTAGTCATTCAGACTCCCGAAGCCGACGTAACCCGCGGCACAACCTTGATACCCGATGGCGGAACAGACACGGTCACCGGAACGGTCATCTCCAGTTCGACCAACCTCACCTACGCTGTCGCCAACCTCGGCAATGCTGCTTTGACGGTAGCCAACTTCACCCAGTCTGCTGCCACAAACTGCACGCTCAGCTTCACGACCCAGCCGGCAACGTCTGTGGCCGCAGCAGGCAGTTCCAACCTGGTGGTATCCATTACCCCGACGGCAGCGTCTTGGAGCGTGGCGCTTAGTAGCGTCACCAACGACGGCAACGAGAATCCCTACAACTGGACCATCAGTGGCACGGCTTCAGCTGCTCCTGCTCCCGAAGCTGAGGTCACCCGCGGCGCAACCGCCATTACCGATGGTGGTACCGACACCGTCACTGGCACGGTAATCTCAACCCCGACCAGTCTGACCTATACGATTACAAACAGCGGCACGGCCAATCTAACGGTTGCCGCATTCACGCAGACTGCAGCTAGCAACTGTGCCGTCACGGTGACGACCCAGCCGACCTCCCCTGTGACCGCCGCGGGCACAACGACCCTGGTGATCACGGTGACGCCGTCAGCCGCATCATGGAGTGCGAACCTCAGCGGCGTCACCAACGATGGCAACGAGAACCCCTACAACTGGACGATCAGCGGTACTGCGACCAACGTTCTCGCTCCCGAGGCCGACATCACCCGCGGAGCAACGGGCATCACTGATGGCGGCACCGATGCGGTAACCGGTCTAGTGGCTTCGACTGCCACTCCACTGACCTACACAATTACGAACAACGGTTCAGCTCCGCTAACTCTATCCGACTTCACCACAGGCACCTTGATCAACTGCGCAGTGACGTTCACCCAGCCGGCCGCTTCAGTGGGGGCTTCCGGTGGAACGACCACATTGGTGGTGTCAGTGACGCCCGGGGTCGGAGACTGGAGTGCAGTGGTAACCGGCGCCAACAACGACCTCAACGAGAACCCCTACAACTGGACCATCAGTGGCACAACGGCCCCTGAGGCCGATGTTACCCGGAGCGCCGCCGCCATTGCTGATGGTGGTACCGATACGGTGACCACAGCGGTTGCCGGAACTGCCTCGACGTTGACCTACACCATCACCAACAGTGGAACAGCTCCGCTGACGCTCGGTGCCTTCGCCACCTCCGGCACGCTGACGAATTGCACCGTCTCGTTCACCACCCAACCCGGCACCCCGGTTACAGCTAGCGCCACTACTAGCTTGGTCCTCTCGGTGACGCCGACCACCGCTGCCGCATGG